>NZ_CP107964.1:938500-1251333 GCF_041434935.1 Kitasatospora sp. NBC_00374
CGGGCGAACGCTACCGCCTCCGCGAGAGCGACGGCCCGGGCCGCTGGACGGCCCACTTCGACGGCTCGCAGGTCCTTCTCGGTGACGGCGCCGACCGGTACGACGTCGAGCTCGCCGGCACCGCCTCCGACCTGATGCTCTTCCTGTGGGGCCGCCTCCCGGCCGACCGCCTCGCCGTCACCGGCGACCGGGCCGTCCTGGACCGCTACTTCACCCTCGTCCCACCCGTGTGACCCGCCGGACGGTGCTGCGCGGAGCGTACGCCGCCGAGACGGCGATCGAACAGGCGGTCCGGGCACCGCACGGCGCGCTCCACCCACAGGACTGAGCCCGGGCCGGAACACGCGCTGACGGGAACTCAGATCGGGCGTGTCGCAGAGTGTTCGGGCTCCGGGAGCTCGCCACGGCTGCGGCCGCCCGACCCGACCGTTCGCCGGCGCGAGCGGGAGGGCCCGGCTCCGATCGATTCACCTCCCGCCGGGCGGTGGATTCCCGGAGCCGTCCCAACGGTCCGACCGGCCGGCACCGGACGGCCCGCGACGGCATCCTCCCCCGGCGGGTCGGCGGCGGCACGGACCGGGCGGATCGGCAGGCCGAGCAGCAGGCCGAGCGTGATCCACAGATAGGCGCTGCCGCCGACCAGTCCGCCCACGCCGCCGGTGTCGAACCGCCAGAGCCACACCACGCTGCTGCAGAGCAGGACGTACCCGGTGACCGCCGCGGTGAGCAGCCGGCGGCGGCGCGCGGAGTCGGCCGGCTCGCGCAGCCCGGCCTCCGCGAGCAGGAGCAGCGCCGGCAGCGCCCACACCAGATGGTGCACCCAGGTAATCGGGCTGATCAGGCAGGCGGCCAGCCCGGTCAGTGCGAAGCCGCCGGCCTCGTCGCCGGCCGCCGCGGCCCGGTGCACCCGGTACCCCCAGACGGCGAGCACGCACAGCACCGCCAGGCCCCAGACCGCGCGGCCCGGCAGGTCCGGGGCAAGCCTGACGATCATGCCCTGGAGGGACTGGTTGGACACGTACCCGAGCGAGCCGACCCGGTCGGTGTGCCACAGCAGATCGGTCCAGAAGGCGTAGGAGGCCTCGGGATCCGCCATCCGGCCGAGCAGGGTCGCGGCCGCCGCCGTGCCGGTCGCGACCAGCGCGGCGCGGCGGCGCCGGGTGACGGCGAGGTAGAGGATGAACACCGCGGGCGTCAGCTTGAACGCGGCGGCCAGCCCGATCCCGATCCCCGCGTACCGGCTGCGCCGCCGGCCGGCGTCGCCGTCCTCGCGGCCGGGCGCGGCCCCGCCGCGGGCGCCCGCCAGCAGCCGCCAGTCGGCCAGCACCAGGGCGACCAGCAGCAGGTTGACCTGGCCGAAGCTGAAGGTGTCCCGGACGGGTTCGAGCAGGCCGAACAGGCAGCCGGCCACCCCGAACGCGAACCAGCGGTTCCAGCCCATGCGCCGGGCGACCGGGTCGACCAGCCAGCGCAGCAGCGCGGCCGCGGCCAGCGCGCTCAGCACGACGCTGATCGCGACGGCGGTGTGCCAGCCCACCAGGGCCATCGGCAGCATGCAGACCGCGGCGAACGGCGGATAGGTGAAGCCCATCGTGCTGTTGGGGTGCACGTAGTCGTACAGCGGGCCGCCGTCGGTCCAGTGCCGGACGGTCCCGTAGTAGACACCGACGTCGAACCAGCCGCGGTGGCCCGGGATCACGGCCAGGAAGAGCCCGGTCGCACCGGCCAGCGCGAGCAGGACCACGGCCCGGCGCCCGGTGGCGGGCAGCCTCACCACGGCGATCCCCCCGGCGTCTCCAGGGCCAGCGGTGCGGTCCGGCCGCCCGGGAGCAGCCGCAGGCAGGACAGCGCCAGCAGCCCGCCGGCGACGGCCGCCGCCAACTCCGAGGGCTCGGGCGGGAACCCGCTCGGAAGCACGGCCAGCGCGAGCACCCCGCTGGCGGGCGCCGCCCAGCGGCGTATTCGCCCGCCGGTCGCGGCCCCCGCGAGCACGACCACGCCCCACAGCGCGTACCAGGGCCGCAGCGCCGGGCCGAGCACCACCACCGCGGCCAGGCTCAGCCCCAACGCGTGGACGGGGGCGGGCCGGTCCCGTCCGGTCCACAGGTACAGCAGCACCAGCAGCGCGCCGGCCAGGCCCAGCCAACGCCACAGCGGCACCGCCGACTCGGCCGGCCCGGCCCCGAGCGCGGCCGCCAGAGCGTCGGTGGCCCGGCCGAGGGCGCTGGTCACCGACCAGTTCCCGGCCGAGACCGGGGTACCGAGGGCACGTACCCAGCCGTAGCCGGTGCCGGTCGCGGCGGTCACCGCGGCCGCCGTGCCGAGTGCGACCGCGAGCGTGGCCGAGGCCGCGCGGACCGTCCGGGCGCGCCCCCGCAGCCGGTCGGCCCACAGCACCGCCACCGGCAGCAGTCCCAGCGCGGCCGGGGCCTTGACCAGTGCGGCGAGCGTGACGACCCCGGCGGCCCAGACCGGGCGCCGGGTCAGCGCGAGAACCAGCCCGGCGACCAGCAGCCCGAGCATCACCGCGTCGTTGTGCGCCCCCGCGATCAGGTGCAGCAGCAGCAGCGGGTTGAGCGCACCGAGCCACAGCGCCACGCCGGGGTCCACCCCGCAGGCCCGGGCCAGCCGCGGGGTCAGCCAGACCAGCAGAGCGACCCCGAGCAGGGCCACCACCCGCAGACCGACGACCCCGAGGTACACCCCCTGCCCGGCCTGCCGGGCCACCGCGCCGGCCAGCGCCAGGAACACCGGCCCGTACGGCGCCGGGGTGGACTGCCAGACGGCGGGGACCTCCTCGGCCAGCGGTCCGCCCAGGTCGGCCGGGCCGTGGGTGTAGACGTCGAGGCCGCCGTCGATCATCGCGCCCTGCGCCAGGTAGCTGTAGACGTCCCGGCTGAACAGCGGCGGCCCGGCCAGCAGCGGCGCCGCCCACAGCGCCAGCGTCAGAACCAGCGAACGCGGCCCCGGCGGCCGCGGGCCGCGCAGCGCCCGCCCCAGCCGCAGCCAGCCGGCGACGAGCAGGACGAGCCCGAAGTACGCGGCCAGCAGCCCGAGTCGGGGATGCCCGCGGAGCGGTCCGTAGGACACCCCGATCGGAAGCGCCCCCGCGGCCAGGCCACCGACCGCGAGGACCGCCGTGCCCGCGAATCCGAGCGTCCGGCACCAGTACGGGTCAGTGGCCACACCCCGGATCGGCATGCGGACACGCTGTCAGGATCCGGTGGCCGCCGGGCGACGCGGCACCGACCTGCAGGTGACCGGTGCCTGGCCGGTTCCCGGCCGCCGCAGGCCCGGCGCACGCCGCACGCCCCGGCCGGCCCGGGGCCCTCCGGCCGGCGCAGCCAGGCCTTCAGCCGGTGCACATCTGCGCTCCGCCGAATGGCCACCGCGAGGCCAGCCCACTCGGGGAGACATACGGGTGCCACGCCAAACGCGTGACGGTCGTCCCGGACCTGCCCGGTGCGCGGCTTCCCGCGCCGGTCATCGCCCGCGAATCCCCGGAGAGTTCGCCATGACTGCAGTTACCACTCTCACGCTGCCGGCCGCCGTCCACGGCACCTCGGCGCCCACGACCCCGGCGGCCCCGGCGGCCCGCCGGGCCACTCCCGCACCGGCGCCCGTCTACACCGTCTCGCTGGCCCGCGACGAGGCCGACCTGCGGGCCTCGCAGCGGCTGCGCCACCAGGTCTTCGCCGAGGAGCTCGGCGCGGTGCTGGACACCCCGCTGCCCGGCTTCGACGTCGACCCGTTCGACGACTTCTGCGACCACCTGCTGGTGCGCGACGAGTCGACCGGCGAGGTGGTCGGCACCTACCGGCTGCTGCGCCCGGCGCAGGCGGCCCGGGCCGGACGCCTCTACTCCGACAGCGAGTTCGACCTGTCGAACCTGGCCGGCATCCGCGGTGACCTGGTCGAGGTCGGCCGCTCCTGCATCGCCGCCGAGCACCGCGGCAACGGCGCGGTCATCAACCTGATGTGGGGCGGCATCGCCCGCTACCTGACCGAGGCCGGGAACACCTGGATCGCCGGCTGCTGCTCCGTCCCCCTGTCTGACGGCGGCGGCACCGCGGCCGGGGTCTGGGACGCGATGGCCGCCCGGCACCTCGCCCCGGCGGAGTACCGGGTCCGTCCGCACCGCCCGTGGGACCCGAGCGGTATCGTCCGCCCGGCCCGGACCACCGTCCCGGCGCTGCTGCGCGGCTACCTGCGGCTCGGGGCCTGGGTCTGCGGCGAGCCCGCGTACGACGCCGACTTCGGCGTCAGCGACCTGTACGTGCTGCTCTCCCTGAAGCGCACCGACCCGCGCTACCTGCGGCACTTCCTGGCGGCCGGACAGCCCGCGCCGACCGGCCCGGCGGGACCGGCGGCATGAGCGCCTGGCTGCCGTCGGCCCCGTGCACCCCGCAGGCGTGCGTGGCGCTGCCGCCGGCGACGGTCTCCCTCGTCCGCCGGGTGCTGCGCTGCCTCGCGGGGTTCACCCTGCTGGCGGCCGGGATCGCGCTGGCCCCGCTGGTCCGCCGGCTCCCGGCACCGCTCGGGGCGCCGCTGGTCCGGGGCTGGTCGCTCACGGTGGCCGCGGCGCTCGGGGTGCGGGTCCGCGCCACCGGTGCGGCGGAGGCCGGGCGCGGCGGCGCGCTCGTGGTGGCCAACCACATCTCCTGGCTGGACATCCTGCTGATCGCCGCGGTCCGGCCGGGCCGGATGCTGGCCAAGTCGGAGGTCGCCCGGTGGCCGGTGGCCGGCCGTTTCGTCGCCTGGGGCGGGACGCTCTTCATCGACCGGGACAGGCTGCGCTCGCTGCCCGGCACCGTCGGGGAGATCGGCGCGGTACTGCGGCGCGGCGGGCGGGTGGTGGTCTTCCCGGAGGGCAGCACCTGGTGCGGCCGGGGCGGCGGCGGCCGGTTCCGGCCCGCGCTGTTCCAGGCCGCGATCGACGCGGGCGTGCCGGTGCAGCCGGTGACGATCCGTTACCGCCTGACGGACGGCTCCGCCACCAGCGCGCCGGCCTTCGTCGGCGACGACGGGATGCTGTCGTCCGTCTGGCGGGTGGTCGGCGCGCGCGGTCTGGTCGGGGAGCTGCAGCTCGCCGGGCCGATCACGGCGTCGCCGCACGTCGGTCGCCGGGTCCTGGCACAGGCCGCGCAGGCGGCGGTCGAACGCCGCGCCTGCGGCGGGCCGGTTCCCCCGCACACCGTTCGCCCCACCCCCGCCGCGGCGGGGGTCGCTCCCCGGCGCCGGGCCGCCCGCTGGGCCTGATCACGGGCCCCGCCGGCCCGCGCCGCCGGCCCGGCGGCACGGCCGGGCCGACGGCGCTCCCGGGCTCAGGTCGCGGCGCTCACGGTGGCCGGGCCCGGCGCGCTCTGGGACTGCGGCGGCGGTGAGACGGCGGCCGACGACGGCGGCCCGCTCAGCGAGGCCGGAGCGGAGGCCGGGCTGGACACCGCCGCGGACGAGGAGCCCGCCGAGTGGGGCGAGGAGGCACCGGAGGACGGCCCCGAGGTCGGCGGTGAGGACGGCCCGGACGCGGGCGAGGAGGACCCGCCGGAGGAGCCGGAGGGCTTCGAGCCGGACGGCGAGGAGGACGAGGAGGACGGGCTCGACGGGCCGGAGGACGAGGTGCTCGCGGAGGCCGACGGCGAGGCGCTGTTCACCGGCTTCGGGATCGGACGCCCGTGCTCGTCCACCACCACGATGGCGTCGGCCGGGGCCGGTGCGGGGACGATCACCACGACGGCGTCACTGTGGAAGCTCGCCCAGGGGACCCCGCCGTAGTCGGGCACACCCTTGTCGGGCGTCGGCGCCAGCAGCGGGTTGCCGCAGGCACAGCGGACCCGGGGCTCGCCGTGGGCGTCCACCAGGACGGCGGTGCCCGCCTGCAGGACGGCCTGGTACGGCACCGCCTTGCCGTCGGCGTAGCCGTGGTTGGTCACCCGGGTGTCCTCCCGCAGGACGACGGGCGCCAGGCCGTTCAGGTAGGACGGGATGGCGGACGTCTCGATCCCCTCGACCTGGGCCCAGGCCTTGGCCTTGTCCGGGCTGGCCTCCAGGAACCCGATGAGCTTCGGGACGTCGCAGCTGGCCACCGACTGCGAACCGCCGTACAGCCCCGCTTCGGCGCCGCTGCGGGTACCGCCGGCGCTCGGCGTTCCGGGGGACGCGGCGGGGCTGGTCGGCCCCTCCTGGACCGCGACCGAACCGGTGAACGGGTCCCTTCCGACATCGGCCACCGGCTGCAGCTCCACCTTCTCGGCCGCCTGGGCGCTCCCGCCGCCCGACTGGCTGCTGAGCAGCAGACCGACCAGCAGACCGACCACCGCGAGCCCCGCGACCGCGACGATCCCGCGGCGCCCGCGCCACCAGGGCCGATGCTCGCCGCCCCCGGAGCCGGCCACCGTCCGGGACGGCGGACCGGTCGGCGGGACGGGCGGAACTGCGCCCGACGAGGCCTTCCCGGCCGGCTCGGACGGCGACCGGACCGCCTCGGTGGGCGGGCCCCCGCTCTCGTCCGGCGGCGGGGTCGAGTCCGGTTCCGCACCCGAGTTCGGGCCGGAGAGCGGACCGGACGGCGGCCCGGAGGGCGAGCCTGACGGCGTGTCCGAGGACTGCGCGGACGGCGGCACCGACGGCCGCTCGGGCGGCTCGGACGGCGGGTCGGACGGCGGCGGGGAAGTCACCGGGCCTCCTCCGGATCGTGGCGAATCGGGGCGAATCAGATCACAGGCCCCCTGCCGCCTCATTCTGGGTGCCCCGCCGCCGGCCCGCGACTTCCCGTCCATCGGTTCGCCGTTCCCGGCGGCAGGCCCGAAGCTGGAGGGATCCGGCCGGTCCCGGCCGGGGCAGCCGGGGGGCCAGGCCTGCCAGGAGTCTTGGAATGCAACGGACCGACCGCCGGACCGACACCTCCGCGACGGAGTTGCAGCGCTGGCTCGCCGCCCTGGCGACGGTGCTCGCGACGCTCGCCGCGATGACCGTGGTGGCCGCCCTGGGGCTGTGGCTCGCGGGCGCCGACTCGCTGCCCGGCGGCGGGTTCGGCTCGGTGCTCGCCGCGACCGTGCTGATGGCCCTCGGGGTGCCCGCCCAGTTGGAGGGCGGTGCGGTCTTCGTGGCCACCGCGCAGGGCGGCATCACCGCGATCCCGCTCTCCGTCACGCTGGTCGGCGCACTGGTCGCCGGGGCGGTGTTCCTGCGTCCGCTCCGGCTGCACGCGGTGGTCGGACCGGGTGAACTGCTGGGCCGGGTGCTGCGGACGGCGGTCCTCTGGGTGGCCGCCGTGGTGCTGATCTCACTCGGGGCGCAGCACAGTTTCACCGTCTCCACCGGCGAGGAGCTGCTGGACGAGCTGGGCAGCCTGATCGGCGCCGAGCCGACGGTGGGCTTCAAGGTCGAGCCCTTCCCGGCGGCCGGTCTCGGGCTGCTGTGGCTGGTGGTGGTGCTGGCCCTGGCGCTCGCGGTGTCCCGGCGGGCCCCGCTGCCGAGCAGGCTGGTGCGCTTCCATTCGGCGGTACGGCCCGCCGCGCACGCCGTACTGACCCTGCTGCTGGTCTACGTGGGCCTGGCCCTGGTGGTGGGCCTGGTCACCGCCGTCACCCAGGGGCAGGCCCGGGAGACCCTGGCGGTGATCATGCTCGGGCTGCCGAATCTGGCCTGGCTGGCCCTCGGCATCGGCCTGGGCGCCTCCTGGCACGGCCATGTGACGGACACCATCGGGCTGCCGATGCCGGAGCCGCTGGCGGCCGTGCTGCACTCCGGGCAGGACGTCACGCTGGATCTGGGCACCCTCGCCGAGCAGGACGGCCGGGCCTGGCTGCTGCTGGTGCTGGCCGCGGTGGCCGTCCTGCTGACCGGGACCGGGATGGCGATGCACGCCCCGCCCGGCATCCCGGCCTGGCGGCACGCGCTGCACCTCGCGGTGGCACTGGCGCTGGCGATGCTGCTGATCGGGCTGCTGACCCGGATCTCGGCGGCGCTCGGCCTGTCCCTGCTCGGGCTCGGCGCGCGCGGTGCCACCGAGCTGGAGCCGAACCTGCTGGTGGCCGTCGCGCTGGGCGCCGGCTGGGGCGCGGTGGCCGGGCTGATCGGCGGCGCCGCGGCCCGCCGGCTGCGGCGCGCGGAGAGCTGAACCGGGCCGGGCGCCGCCGCAGACCGCTACTCCAGGACGCCGAAGACCGGCCAGGCCCAGAGCGGCGGGGAGGGCACCGGCTCCTCCTCGACCAGCTCGGCCAGCTGCGGCACCACCTGCGTCGGGGTCGGCGCGGCCGCCCGGGACGGCGCCGACGTCGGCGACGGGGCCGCGTCACGCAGGGCGGCGATGAACTCCAGGCAGCCGTCGAAGCGCTCCTCCGGTGCCTTGGCCAGCGCCCGGCCGAGGACCCCGTCGAGGGCGGGCGGCAGGTCGGGCCGGCGTTCGGTCAACCGCGGCGGTTCGTCGTGCAGGTGCGCCCAGAGCAGCGCCAGGTCGTCCTCCCGCTCGAACGGCGGGGCTCCGGTGAGCATCTCGAAGACCACGCAGCCGAAGCCGTACACGTCGCAGCGGCCGTCCACCGGCTTGCCGGAGATCTGCTCGGGGGCGACGTAGTCGAGGGTGCCGACGAACTGGCCGACGGTGGTCAGGCCGGTGAGCGAGAGCGACTTCTTGGTCAGGCCGAAGTCGGTCAGGTAGGCGTGCTCGGGGTGGTCGGGGTCGGTGCCCTCGGCGACCAGGATGTTGCCCGGTTTGACGTCCCGGTGGACCAGGTCGTGCGCGTGCGCCGCGTCGAGCGCGGAGGCCACCTGGACGGCGATCCGGGCGGTCTGCGGGATGGCGAGCGGGCCCTGCCGGTCGAGCATGATCCGCAGGTCCCGGCCCTGGACGTAGCGCATCGCGATGTAGAGCAGGCCGTCCGCCTCGCCCGCCTCGTAGACCGGGACGATGTGCGGGTGGTCGATGGCGGCGGCGACCTTCGACTCGTGGGCGAAGCGGGAACGGAAGACGTCGTTGCGGGCGAGTTCGGGGGCGAGCAGCTTGACCGCGACGGTGCGGCCGAGCCGCAGGTCCTCGGCCCGGTAGACGACGGCCATGCCGCCGCGGCCGATCAGTTCCTCCAGCCGGTAGCCGGCCAGCTGGTGGCCGGTCAGGTCGGTGCGGGCCGCGGTGGTCACTGGCCGTCACCGGCCGCGGCGGACCGGTCCGGGTCGACGGTGGCGTAGGTCTGCAACTGGGCGCCGTCGGAGTAGTACCAGCGGCTGTGGTCGAGGTCGAGCACCCAGGCCTCGGTGCCGTCCAGTACGGCGCCCAGGCGCAGGCCGCGGCTGCGGGCCCGGTAGGTGGCCAGGTCGATCCGGCCGTCGGCGTACTGGTCGATCAGCCGCCGGTAGTCGGCCAGGGCGTGTTCCAGGGCGGCCAGCAGCGGACGCGGGTCCTCCGTGGTGCCGAGCGGCTGCCCGGTACCGGGCGGCCGGTGCGGCAGGGTGACCAGCAGGCGGCCGTCCACCCAGGCGGACCAGCCGTTGGCGCAGACGATCCGGGCCCAGTTGCCCTCCGTGCCGACCAGTCGGACGGGCAGCAGCGGGTCGAGCCGGACGGTGGGCCGGGCCGGGTCGGGCTCGGCCCAGGTCTGCAGCCCGTCGGCAGGCGCGACATGGGTGGGGCTGAATTCGGTCGGGCTCCCCATGGCCGCCGCCTACCGCCGCATCACGGCCGGTTCGTGCCGGCGCAGCAGCCGGGCGACGATGAAGCCGAAGAGCACGGACAGGGCGACCAGCGCGCCCATGTCGATCAGCCAGGTGGAGGCCTTGTGGGCGAACAGCGGGTCGTCGGTGAGGTCGCCCGGCACCACGGCGTGCAGGTCGATGGTGGAGGCCATGGCGGCGAGGGCCCAGCGGGAGGGCACCAGCCAGGACAGCTGGTTGAGGCCGGGGATGCCGTCGAGCTGGAGCAGGGCGCCGCAGAAGACCACCTGGATGATGGCGACCAGGACCAGCAGCGGCATGGTCACCTCTTCCTTCTTGACCAGCGCGGAGATGAGCAGGCCGAGCATCATCGCGGTCAGCGAGAGCAGCGCGACGGCCAGGGCGATCTCCACCAGGGGTGACATCAGGACCCCGGAGCCGCCGTCGGGTCTGAGCTCGACACCGACCAGGGCGACCATGGTGAGCACCACGGCCTGCACCACCGTGATGGTGCCCAACACGATGATCTTCGAGCAGAGGTAGGCGGATCTGGACAGGCCGACGGCTCTCTCCCGCTGGTAGATGGTGCGTTCCTTGACCAGCTCGCGCACCGCGTTGGCGGCGCCGGTGAGCACACCGCCGACGCAGAGGATGAGCAGGGCGTTCAGCGCGGTGTCCGGGGTGAGCTTGCTGCCGGCCAGGGCGCGGGCCATCGCGCCCATGACGAACGGCAGCGCGATCATCACGGCGAGGAAGGTCCGGTCGGCGGTGAGCGCGCTCGCGTAGCGGCGGACCAGGGTGCCGACCTGCCGGTGCCAGTGCTGCGGCGCGGGCGGCGGCGGGTGGACGGCGGGCGGGGCCTCGGCGGGGCGGCCCGGCTGCTCCATCGCGGAGGCGATGTAGCGGCGGTAGGGGTTGGAGGAGCGGTACTGGCCGGCCCAGTCGCGGTCGGTCTCGTTCTCGAACGCCTCGAAGGCCTCGGGCCACTGACCGAAACCGAAGTACTCCAGGCTCTCGCCGGGCGGTCCGTAGTAGGCGATCCGGCCGCCGGGGGCGAGCAGCAGCAACCGGTCGCACAGGTCGAGGCTGAGCACGCTGTGGGTGACCACGACCACGGTGCGGCCGTCGTCGGCGAGTCCGCGCAGCATCTGCATGACCGACCGGTCCATCCCGGGGTCGAGGCCGCTGGTGGGCTCGTCGAGGAAGAGCAGGGAGGGCTTGGTGAGCAGTTCCAGGGCGACGCTCACCCGCTTGCGCTGGCCGCCGGACAGGCTGGAGATCACCTGGTCGGCGCGCTTGTCGAGGCCGAGCTCGCCGATCACCTCCTCGACCCGGGCGGCCCGTTCGGCGGGCAGGGTGTCGCCGGGGAAGCGGAGTTCGGCGGCGTAGCGCAGGGCCTGACGGACCTGGAGCTGGGTGTGCAGGATGTCGTCCTGCGGAACGAGGCCGATGCGCTGGCGCAGCTCTGCGTAGTCGCGGTACAGGTCGCGGCCGTCGTAGCGGACGGTGCCGCGGTCGGCGGGGCGCAGGCCGGTGAGGGCGTTCAGCAGGGTGGACTTTCCGGCGCCGCTGGGCCCGGCGACGGCGAGCAGGGTCTTCTGGCCGACCGGGAAGCTGATCCCGTCGATCAGGGTGCGGCCCTCACCGACCGTGACGGTGAGCCCCTCCACGTCGAGGTCGATGTCACCGGTGTCGACGAACTCCTGGAGTTCGTCGCCGACCAGGCAGAACATCGAGTGGCCGACGCCGATCAGGTCCTGCGGGCCGACCACGGCGCTCTGCACCGGCTGGCCGTTGAGGTAGGTGCCGTTGTGGCTGGCGAGGTCGACGATCTCGTAGCCGCCGTCGGGCCGGGCCCGCAGCTCGGCGTGGTGCCGGGAGACCGAGAGGTCGGCGACGGTGAGGTCGTTGTCGGGGGCACGGCCGATCCGGACCACCTTCTCCGGCAGCGGGTGCATCGCGGTCGGCGGCCGGTAGGAGCCGGTGAGGGAGGTCAGCGCGGAGGGCCGGCGCCGGGTGGTCGGCTCGGGTAGTGCGGTGAGGGTGCAGCGCGGGCCGTCGGCGGGACTGCCGAAGCGCAGGACGCTGCCGGGGCCGACGTCCAGGTGCTGGACGCGGTGGCCCTGGGTGTACGTGCCGTTCGTGGAGCCGATGTCGTCGAGCATCCAGTGGCCGTCCCCGGTGTGCAGGACGGCGTGGTGCCAGGAGACCCGTGGGTCGTCGAGGACGATCTCACCCGCCGGGTCCCGGCCGACGTGATACGTGCGGCCCGGGCTCATGACCCGCGAGTCGCCGTCGGTGTCCAGGACCAGCTGCGGCGCGGTGAGCGCGAACTGTCGCTCTGCCATAGTGCCGATGCTAGTCCCGGCCGGAGCGCCCCGCCCGAGGGGCGGGATGCGTCCGTCCGGGTGACATCGGGCTCCGCCTGGCGCAGGGTGGGTACCTGTGGGGGCAGGGCGAGGCGTGCGTTCGGCGCCGGATGGGAGTGGGCTGGTGAACACCTGGGCGACCTGGACGACACAGGGGATTCTGGCGGGGCACGGCGGGGTGCGGACGGTGGAAATCGGGGTGATCAAGGGCGATCTGACCGTGCACACGATGTGGATCGACGGCGAGGCCCGGCTGACGGTGCAGTACAGCGGGGCGCTGGACTGGTTCACGGTGGAGGGCAGCCCGGTGGCGGCGGCCGACGAGGCGTCCGCGCGCGAGGTGCACCAGCGTCTGGTCGAGGCCGTCAAGTCGGACGGGGAGGCGGTCGCACCGCAGGGCTGAGCCGCCCCGGGCCGGCACTGTCCTTACGGTGGTGTCCGGCCGGCGATACCGGGGCGATACCGGCGCATCCGAAAATGGCGGCGGCTCCGCCGAACCCGGGTGCGACTTTTTCGCGCGTCGACGCGTATCACCTGGTGAGGGCGGTACGGGCGGGGATCGACTGACTGACCGTCAGGCTATGATCTGTCCGGCACACGCCAACGGGGGGCAGCTGTCGACCCGTGCCCGGACACCGGCACGGCGCAACGTGGTGTGCTCCCCGCCGTTCCCGGATCCTGGAGCACTCTTGCCGTCACACCTGAAGCGCCGTGCCGTGCCGTTCGCGGCGACCGCGCTCGCCGCCACCCTGCTGGTCGGATCCGCTGCCGCGGACAGTGCCCCGCCGGCCGACCCGACGCTCGTCGCCGATCTGGACGCGATCCTCGCGGACGCCAGGCTCGCGGGCGCGCAGGCCGGCGTGCAGGTGATCGACACCACCACCGGTCAGGTGGTCTACCAGCACCAGGCCGACGCGCTGCTGACCCCGGCCTCCACGCTCAAGACGGTCACCTCGGCCGCGGCGCTGGACCTGCTCGGCGCCGACCACCGGTTCACCACCGAGGTGCGCACCACCGGAAGCCGCTACAACGGCACCCTGGTCGGCGACCTGGTGCTGCGCGGCGGCGGCGACCCGAGCCTGCTGCCCGCGGACCTGGAGGACCTGGCCGCGAAGGTGTCGGCCGCCGGCATCACCAACGTCACCGGCCGGGTGCTGGCCGACGGCACCCGCTACGACTCCACCCCGCTCGGCCCCGGCTGGGCCTGGGACGACGAGCCGTACTCGTACAGCCCGCAGATCTCCGGCCTGACGGTCGCCACCGACACCGAGTACACGATGGACACCGTCAAGGTGACCATCACGCCGGGTGCCACGGCCGGCGAGGCGGCCAAGGTCACCCTGTTCCCGGCCGACGCGCCGGTGAAGCTGATCGGCACGGTCACCACGGGCGCCGCGGGCAGCGGGTCCACCGCGGACGCCGAGCGCCGCCGCGGGGTCAACGAGCTGGCGCTGAGCGGCAGCATCGCGGTCGGTGCCGCGCCGGTGTCCACGCTGGCCACCGTGGAGAACCCGACCGACTACGCGGGCCGGGTGTTCGCCGGGGCGCTCGCCCGGCACGGCGTGCGGGTGACCCGGCCGGTCGCCGCCGCCACTGGCAGCGAGGCCTCCCAGCCGCTGGCCGCCCACGACTCGAAGCCGATCGGCGAGCTGATCGTCCCGATGCTCAAGATCAGCAACAACGGCATCGCCGAGCACCTGACCAAGGAGCTCGGCAAGGTCAAGGGCGGACAGGGCAGCTGGTCCGCCGGAATCACCCAGGTCAAGGGCTTCCTCAAGGCCAACGGCCTGGAGAGCCCGGCCGGCCGCCAGGTCGACGGCTCCGGCCTGTCCCGGTACGACCTGATCACCCCGGCGAAGATGACCGGCCTGCTGAAGGTCGCCCAGGACAAGCCCTGGTTCAAGGCCTGGTACGACGCGATGCCGGTGGCCGGCAACCCCGAGCGGATGGTCGGCGGCACCCTGGCCAACCGGATGCGCGGCACCGCCGCCGCGAACAACGTGCACGCCAAGAGCGGCTCGATGAGCGGCGTCGACAACCTGTCCGGCTACGCCACCGCGCCCGACGGGCGCCGGCTCGCCTTCACCGTCATGCTCAGCAACTTCGCCGGCACCACCCCCCGCCCGGTGATCGACGCCATCGCCGTACGCCTCGCGGGTGGTCACCCCACCGCGCCCACCAGCGCCCCCAGCAGCGCCCCCGGCGTGAAGTCCTTCAGCGCGCCCGGGGCACGCTCCGCGGAAGCCCCCGCCGCCACCGAGGCCCCCGCCGACGCGATTCCCGGCGGAACCCGTTGGGAGGACTGCGAAGTCTTCGGTCGCTGCTGATCCGGGAGGGTGCGCCGCCGACCATCCTCCGTCCGGCGCATCGGACGTCGACGCACCATCCCCGTGACCGGGCCCTGCCGACAGTCGTTGGCAGGGCCCGGCCGTTTGGAGGAAGAAATGCCCGGTGCACGAGCGATGATCGACAAGGCCAAGAGCTGGATCGGCTACCGGGAGGGACCCGGCAACACCAACCGCTTCTCGCAGGAGATGAACCGGCCCGCCGAGAGCTGGTGCGCGGACTTCGTCAGCGCCGTCGCCAAGCAGACCGGCAACGCCACCCGCTTTCCCAACACCGCTTCCTGCACGGTCGGGCGCGGCTGGTTCAAGCAGCGCAACCGGCTCTCGGTCTACCCCGCGATCGGCGCCCAGGTCTTCTTCGGCGCGCCCGGCAACCCGGACGGCCCGGGCGGGACGCACACCGGCATCTGCATCGCCTACACCGACGACACCATCACCGTCGTGGCCGGCAACACCAACGCCAACGGCTCGGCCAACGGCGACGGCGTCTACCGCCGCAGCTACCAGCGCCACTCCGCCTACGTCGAGTCCTACGGCTACCCCGCCTACCCCGAGGGGCTGGTCTGCGCCGACCCCGCGTGGCGAGGGCGGGCGGGAGTGATCTACTTCGGCCACCGGGCCGACGAGTCCGACCTGCCCGGCTCGCCGCCGCACCGCCTCACCGAGGAGCTGCCCGCCCAGCGGGCCGACAGCGACCAGCCGTCCGAACAGGACAACTGACCCGGTGACAGCAGGCCCCCGCCGGACGGCTCAGGCCGGGCCGGCCGGGGGCCCGAGCCGGCGGCTAGAACCCGCCGAACGCCCAGTTGCCGGGCGCCTGGGGATCGTCGCTCCGGTAGAACTCCTCCACGCCCTTGACGTACTCGGCCCGGGTGACGAACCCGTCGCCGTCCCGGTCGAGCAGCCGGAAGCCGTGCATGCTGTCGGCGTGGCTGACGCCGAGCTTCCGGTCCATCCGGATCCACTCCTGGAGACTGATCCGGCCGTCCCGGTCGGTGTCGGTCACCTCGAAGGAGGCCGCGCCGAGCTCGACCGCCATGGCCATCACCGCGTTCAGGTCCGCCGCGCCGACGAACTCGTCCCGGCTGATCCGCTGGTCCCCGTCGGTGTCGAGCGCCTTCTGCAGGCGCCGCCACAGCCGCCCGCCCTCCTCCCGCAGACGCACGCTCTGCGGAGTGCCCTCGGCCCCGGCGGCCTCCGTGATCCGCTCGACGAACTCCTCGATGTCGCTCTGCTCGATGAAACCGTTGCCGTCAAAGTCGAGCAGCTCGAAGTGCCGGCGGAGCTTCCGTTCCTGGGTGGGGTCGGGCATCCTTCTGCCTTCCTGGAGGGCGACTCCGCGGACGCGGGCTCGGCTGCTCGCGCCCGTGGCAGCGCGAAGGCACGGCGCGACCGAGCAGACGCCACCCGGAACGAGTGTCGGATTTCCAAGGTCTACCCGCGCGAGACCCCCTCGGTACGTATGCGCACCGGCTGTCACGCCAATGGCCGCGCGGCGCCGGCCGACCCCACGCACTCGGCCATCGGCGGTCACGCTCTCACCCGATGGCGCAGCGGTGTGGCGGACTGACGCCGTTTCGGCTGCACACAGGACGGGCGCCGACCGGGCCGCCCGGCCCCGGCGGTAGGGTGCGGCGGATGAGCGACGAGTACGAGATGACCCTGTCGGTGCGGTTGCCGGGCCCGCTGTCCGACGGCGAACTGGCCGGGCTGCGTTGGCACCTGGGGATCGGACCCCGGCCGGCCGGCCCCGGTGGCCCGGATCCGCTGCTGGCGGACTGCGGCACCCTCACCGAGGCACCCGACGGCTGGACACTGACGGCCCACCGGGAGGTTCACCCCGACGAGTTCGACGACCTGGGGATACTGCTGCGCCGGCTCGCCACCCGTACCGGCGTCCAAGGCCCGGTGGTGGTCGGCCAGTTGAGATTCCACGAGAGCGAGGTCGCCGAACCCCTGGTGGTCCGGCGCGACACCGTGGAGTGGCCGGCCTGACCGGTGCGCCCGGCCGGGCCGGCCGACCCTCGGGTCAGCGGCAGGTGTAGGTGAACGAGACGGCCGCGGTACGCGGGTCCGGCGACAGGACCTCCAGGGTGGCCGTCGCATCCATGCTGCCCTGGCCGTGGAACGACCAGCGGAGCACCAGGTCGGTGGTGCGGTGGCCGCTCGGCACCCGCTGGGTGAGCTCACCGGAGTCCGTGCCGTCGCTGCGCAGCCAGCGGTAGCGGACCTCGCCGGCGCCGCCGTCGGTCTCCAGCTCGGCGGTGATCGCCTGGGTCCCGTCACAGGCCGGGCCGGCCGCGTCGGTCTGCACGGTGACCGACTTCACCACGACCGGGTGGCCGTAGCGCTGCCAGCCGAGGTACGCGAGCACCGCCAGCAGCAGCAGGAGCGGCAGGATCAGCCAGCGGCGCCGGCGCTTGCGGGGCGGCTCGGGCGCCTCGGTCTGCGCGGCGCCGTGCCAGACCGCGGCGGCCTGCGGCGGGACACCGGGGCCGAAGCGGCGCAGGCCGTCCGGCGGGGTCGGGCCGGCCGGGTCGGGCTCCGCGGGCACGGGCGGGACGGGCACCGGTGCGACGGGCACCGGCGCGGCGGGCACCCCGGGCTGCGGGGTGGTGCGCTCGGCGGCGCTGGGCCAGGCCTCGGGGTCGAGGAAGGTCGCGCTGTCGGCCGGCACCGGGACGGGCGCCGTCACGGAGGTCGCGGCCGGAGGCTGGTCGAGCCGTACGGTGGCGGCCACCGGGTCCGTCTCGTCCAGACGGACCGTCAGTTCCTCCGCCCCGGGCGCCGCGGCGATCCCCTTCGGCGGAAGGCGGACGGTGGACTCCGCGTCGGGCACGTCCTCCACCCGGAGCTGCACCGTGGCGTCGGGTCCCCCGGCCGTCCCGCCGAGCCGCACCGTCTGCTCCGGGAGTCCGGCGGCGGGCAGCACCAGCTGCACGGTCTGCTCCGGCGCGGCGGCGGGCACCACCAGCTGGACCGTGTGCTCCGGCGCCTCGGGCTTCGCGGTCGGCACTGGCCTGGCGGACGGGCCGGCCTTCGCGGGAGTCTCGGGTTCGGCCGGAACCTCCGGTTCGGCGGGATTCGGGCGCCGGACCGGGCCGAGCTCGAGGGCCGGTGCGGCCGGCTCGTCGCCCTGCTTGCCGAGGCGGACGGTGCGGTCCGGGTCGGACGGGGGTTGAGTGGTCATGCCGGTCCTGCTCTCAGCGGGGCGGGTTGCAAGTGATGGTGTCGAAGGTGTGGGACGACAGGCTGCTCGCCGGGGTGGTGGTGACCCGGGCGGTGAGGGTGGACGCCGCGCCGAACGGCATCGTGTCGCTGAACGTTACCGCCTTCGTCTGACCCTTGCGGAGGGCGAAGGTGTGCGTGGTCGGCAACCGGGACAGGCCGCTGGTCCAGCTCACGTTCAGGGTGCCGTCGGCCGCGCCGTCGGTGAGGACGGTGACCGTCGCCGTCGCCGACGACGGGCTGCAGGTGAACACCGGCTTCACCGAGAGGATCCGCAGGGGCGGCGCCACCACGGTCGGGGTGACGGTGGGCGTGGCCGTGCCGAGGGTCGGTGAGGGGCTGGCGGGCTTGGTGGTGACCGACGCACTCGGCGAGACCTTGGGCGTCGGGGTGCCGGGAGCCGAGGGCGGGGCGACGACGGTCGCCGAGGGCGACGGGGAGGCGCTGGGCGAGGCCGACCCGGACGCGGAGGGCGACGGCGAGGGCTCGACGGAGGCCGACGGCGAGGGCGAGGGGTCGGTGACGGGCCCGGCCGCGCCCAGGGTGGTGGTCGCCTTGGGGGCGGCCACCTCCGTGCTGCCGGAGGCACCGGTCGCCCCGGCGACCGCGACGCCCGCCATGGCGCCCGCGACCAGGACGACCCCGGTGGCGGCGCTGGCCAGCTTGGCCCGCCGCCCGAACCGCGCCGCGCCCGGCACCGGTCCGGGTGCGGTGGGCGGCGCGAGGCTGGTGCTGGCGAAGGTGGTGGCGCCGCCGGCCTGCGCGCCGGCGAACGGCAGCAGTAGGGGCAGCAGGGCGACCAGGCCGGCGAGCTGGCGCCGGCCGCGCTCCTCCCAGTCCTCCCCGTACGCGGCGCCCGCCACCGCCTCCAGTTCCTCGACCAGCAGGGCCGCGCCGTCCGGCCGCTCCTGCGGCGTCTTGGCCAGGCCGGCCCGGATCAGCGGGCGCAGCGCCTCGGGGGCCTGCTCGGCGGGGATCTGGGCCTCGGTGTGCTGGACGGCCAGCTCCATCAGCGTGGTGCCGGCGTACGGCTTGGCGCCGGTGAGGCACTCGAAGAAGGTCGCGGTGGCGGCGTAGACGTCGCCGGCGGGGGCGGCCGGCTGGCCGGCCCACTGCTCGGGCGCCATGTAGGCGGGGGTGCCGGCGATCGCCCCGGTGTCGCCGCGGCGGACGGCGATGCCGAAGTCGACCAGCTTGGAGGAGCCGTCGGCGGAGACCAGCACGTTGGCGGGCTTGTAGTCGCGGTGCACGACGCCGGCGCCGTGCGCGGCGGCGAGGCCGAGCAGGGAGCCCTTGAGGACGGTCAGCGCTGCCTCGGGGGCCGTCGCGCCCTCGGAGCGCAGCAGGTCGCGCAGCGAGATGCCGTCGACCAGCTCCATCACGATGGCGGCGCCGTTCGGGCTCTCGACGTACTCGTAGAGCTGGGCGATGTGCGGCGAGTGCAGCGCGGCGAGCAGTTCGGCCTCGGCGCGGAAGCCCTGGTGGTCGGCGGAGGAGCCGGTGAGGTACTTGACCGCGACGGGGGTGCCGGTGGCCCGGTGGTGGGCGAGGACGACCCGGCCGGCGGCGCCCGCGCCGAGCTCGCGGAGGTGTTCGTAGTCGGGGAGTTCCCAGCCCTGGTCCTGCTGCGCGCCGACGGGGCCGGTCGTGCCTGTCTTCTCGTCCACCTGTCCACCCCCGGGAGGTCTGATCCGCACGGGCATGCGGCCACCGAGAGTGACGCAGCCACGGGCCGGAGAGTTCCGGCCCGCGGGCGATGATAGGACACAGTTTCGGTTATTCGGGTACGGCTTTTCACGTCGACCGGCCTGTGGTGCTACTGCGGCAAGGATGCTTCGTAGTCACTCTCCGTCGCGGCGGCGGGCCGATTCGGCGGCTTCGGCGGCGACCGACCCCGCCTGCACCAGCCGGTGGCCGAGGTCGAGCAGGGCGCGGCCGACGGCCAGCTCGTCGCCGATCGCGGGGGCGGCGGGGTCGTGCGGGCTGCGGTGGGCCTCGGCGTCAGCCTCCAGCAGGCCGCTGCCGGTGTCGAGGACGGCGTGCGCCAGGGTGTGGTCGCCGTCCTCGGTGACGTGCAGCCGGACCTGCCAGTCGCTGGTCTTCGGTTCGCGGGCCGCGGCGCCGCCGTGCGTCACTGCTGGCCGCCTTCCGAGGTCTCCTCCAGCAGTTCGCCCTCGGCCGGGGACATGTCCTGGGCGTGGGCGGTCTGGTAGGAGGTGATGCCTTCCTCCGGGTCCGCGGCGCGGATGTCCTCGGCGTCGCGCTCGGCCTTGTCACTGAACCTGTCTTGCATGTCGGACATCGCCGGCTCCCAGTGCTCGGATGCTGGTGCGGTCGGCCGGACCGTGGCGCCGTGACGGTGCCCGCGACCGGCCGGACGCGTCCCTGGGTTCCAGCCTGCTCCTGTGCGGAGCTGCGGGCCAGTGCTGGCCCGGACGCCCGGGCCGCGGCCCCGCCCACGCCCTGCCTGCTCGGGAGCAGGGAGCAGGGTCAGGCGACCGGTTCGGCGAGCTCGTCGAGCAGGGCCGGGTTGACGGCGGCGAGGATGGCCCGGATGTCCGCCGGGGCGGCGGCCGGCCACAGGATCCGCCGGGCGGAGCGGTAGCGCTCGGCCAGCCGTTCACGGTCGGCCTCGGGCAGCTGGGCGGCCCGGTCGGCCCGGGAGTTGTGGGCGTTGTCGGCGATCTTGACCAGGGTGGCGGAGTGGTCGGTGACGATCTGCCGGAGCATGGCGTGGTAGCCGACGCCCTCCGTCCGGCTGACCCTTCGCACCGTGGCGACCACGCTGAACGGCACCCCGGCCCGCAGCAGGTCGTCGGCGGTGAGCGCGGTGTCCTCCAGGACGTCGTGCAGCAGTGCGGCCATCTGCAGGCCGGTCCCGAACGGCGCGACCGCCTCGGCCACGGCCCGGACGTGCGCCACGTACGGCACGCCGATCTTGTCGAGCTGTCCGGCGTGGGCGTCCGCGGCGAGGCGGTCGACGTCGGCAAGGCTGAGCATGGGCACGGCACTCCCCCGCAAGGTGAACATCTGCCAGTTCCGGCGCAATATAGCGGTGTTGCGGGCGATGCCGACCGGCAGGGTGCGCGCCCCGCGCGCCGCGGCGGCGGGGCGCGCCCCCCGGCGGCCGGCGCCGGGCGGGGTGCCAGGATGGCGGGATGCAGGTGACACCGATCTCTCCCGAACGGCTGACCGAGGTACTGTCCGGACGGATCGCCGCGCTGCCGGCCGGCGAGGGCCGGTGGGTGCGGGTGGCCGTCGACGGAGCACCGGCCGCGCGGCCCGGTGTGCTGGCGGACGCACTGGTGGAGCCGTTGCGGCTGCTCGGGCGGCCGGTGCTGCGGGTGTCCGCGGCGGACTTCCTGCGCCCGGCCTCGATCCGCCTGGAGTACGGGCACCAGGACGTCGACGCGTACCACGACCTCTGGCTGGACGACCGGGCCCTGCTGCGGGAGGTGCTGGACCCGCTGGGGCCCGGCGGCAGCGGCCGGGTCCTGCCCGCACTCCGGGACGCGGAGCACGACCGGGCCGCCCGGACCCCGTACACCGAGCTGGCGCCGGGCGGGGTGCTGGTGCTGGACGGGGCGCTGCTGCTGGGGCGATGGCTGCCGTTCGAGTTGACGGTGCATCTGGCGATGGGGGACGGGGCGCTGGCCAGGCACACGCCGGCCGAGGAGCGCTGGACGCTGCCCGCGTTCGCCCGCTACCGGGCCGAGACCGGTCCGGAGGACCTGGCCGACCTCACCGTTCGGGTGGACGACCCTCGCCGTCCCGCGCTGGTCGAGCACTGACAGAACCCTTTGCCGGTACGGCCCTTCCCTCCTCGGAGCCGACGGCACCGGCGCGCGGCGGGCTGCGGCGGGCGCGGATCCGGTGCGCCGCCCGCAGCCCGTGCCGGGCCGCGGTGGCGACCCGGCCGCCGAACTCCGCACGGGCCAGGTCGGTGGCGGCCAGCCGTTCGAGGACGGGCAGGGCGCGGTCCTCGGCGGTCACGCCCAGTGCCCGGCAGGCCCAGTACCGCCGGTCGGGGGACGGGTCGGCGGCCAGCGCGATCAGGTCCTCCAGCACGGCCGGCCCGAACGTGCCGACGGCGGAGGCCAGATACCCGGCCCTGGGGTGGCGCAGCAGCGTCAGCTCGCGCCACAGCGCCGCCCGGGCCGCCGCCCCGCCGATCGCGCCGAGGGCGGCCGCCGCGCCCGCGCGCACGTGCTCGGCCGGATCGTCGAGGAGGTCGACCAGTGCCGGTACGGCCGCCGGGTCGCCGAACCGCCCGAGGGCTTCACAGGCGGTGGAGCGGGTCAGCGGCTCCCGGTCCGTCAGCAGCGGGAGGATCAGCGGGACGGCCCGGCTCAGGCCGAGTTCGGCGCAGGCGGTGGCGGCCCAGGCCGCGCAGCGGAACTCCGGGTAGTCGGCCAGGGCCCGCAGCAGCGGGCCGGCGAGCGCGCCGTCGCCGAAGAGGTCCACCCGGTTGAGCGCCTTGGTCCGCCGGGGCGGGCAAGCGTGTTTCAGGGGGTGGGGCCGCGCTGGCAGTGCGGGCACCAGGTGGCGGGGCGGTCCTCGGCGTGGGTGCCGGTGCGCAGCGGGGTGCCGCAGCGGGCGCAGGGGCGGCGGGCGCGGCCGTAGACCCAGTTCTGGCGGCCGGGGCGGGTGTCGCCGGTGGTGACGTGGCCGGGGTGGAGTCTGTTGGCGTCGAGGAGTTGCCGGGCGCGGGCGAGCAGGCGGTCGAGGGTGGGCAGCGAGCCGACCGGGGTCCACGGGGTGACTCCGGCGAGGAAGCAGAGCTCGTTGGCGTACACGTTGCCGAGGCCGGCCAGGTTGCGCTGGTCGAGCAGGGCCTCGCCGAGGGGGCGGTCGGGCTGTCCGGTGAGGCGGCGGCGGGCCTCGGCGGCGTCCCAGTCGGGGCCGAGGAGGTCGGGGCCGAGGTGGCCGACGGCCCGCTGTTCGTCGGCGGTGCGCAGCAGTTCGACGACGGGCAGGCGGTAGCCGACGGCGGTGTGGTGGTCGGTGCCGAGGACGGCCCTGATCTGGAAGGCGGGGCCGCCGCTCCAGCGTTCGCCGAGGCGGTAGAGCGCCCAGCGGCCGTCCATCCGGAGGTGGGTGTGGAGGGTGAGGCCGCCCTCGATCCGGGTCAGCAGGTGTTTGCCGCGCGGGACGACCTCCAGCACGCGGCGGCCGGTCAGGTCGGCGGTGGCGTGTGCGGGCACCCGCAGGTCGGCGCTGGTCAGCACCTGGCCGGCCAGTGCCGCGTGCAGCTGGGCGGTCGCGCGGTAGACGGTGTCTCCTTCGGGCACCCGTCCATCATGCGCGACCGGCCGCTGCCGGGTCTCGTCCAGGGGCGGATCCAGGGGCGGATCGCGCCGGACCGGCTCGGACCAGGGCGGATCAGGGGATGGCCGGGTCCTGCGGGCGGTAGACGGTCAGGGCGCGGGCGGCCTTGTGCAGCAGCAGCCGGTCCGGGGCCTTCACCACCTCGCCGTCGACGGTGAAGTGGTCCACGCCGCGCAGGTCCGTCAGGTCGAGCGCAGAGAGCCGGACCTCCCGGTAGATCCGGGAGTTGCCGAGGGTGCCGAGCAGGAAGGCGCCGACCAGCCTGGTCCGGGCGAAGGGCCGACTGCCGTCGACGGCCCGGATGTCGAGCCGGCCGTCGTCCAGGCGGCTGCGGTGGCTGGGGGCGAAGCCCGGCGGGTCGTACGGGCCGTTGCCCGCGAACAGCAGCCAGAGCAGGCGCGGCACCCCGGAAACGCTGACCGGCATCGGTTGGGCGGTGCGCAGCACCCGGGTGAGGGCCAGCCCGAGCGCGGGCCACTTGCCGATCCGTTTCTCGTGCTTCTCGCGGATGCGGACCAGGTCGGGGTAGACGCCGATGCTGAAGGTGTTGAGGAACGGCCGGTCGGTGTCGCCGCCGGTCACCCGGCCGAGGTCGACGCCGGCCGCGCTGCCCTGCTCCACCGCCTCGGCGGTGGAGCGCAGGTCGTGGCTGCCGAGGTCGACGGCGAAGTGGTTGAGGGTGCCGCCGGGGAAGACCGCGAGCGGCAGGCCGTCGCGGGCGGCGACGGTGGCGGCCAGGTTGACGGTGCCGTCGCCGCCGCACACGCCGAGGGCGCCGCCGGCCCGGGTGGCGGCCCCGGCGGCGCGGTCCATCAGTTCGGCGAGGTCGTCGTCCGGGCCGCAGAGCCGGAGGTCTGCCTCGGGCAGCAGGGTGCGGAGCTCCGCCATGGTGGCCTCGGGGCCGTCCGCGCCGGCGCTCGGGTTGACCACCACGGTCAGGCCGTTCCCGCGCGGCAGGGCCGGTGCCTCGGTGCCGGGCGGCGCGGTGCGGGCCGGTTCGGCGGCGCGCGCCGGCCACCAGCGCAGGGTGAGCGCGGCGAGGCCGGCGCCGAGCGCGGCACCGGCCAGGACGTCGCCCGGGTAGTGGACGCCGACGTAGACCCGGGAGGCGATCACCCCGGCCGCGACCGGCGCCACCACCAGGCCGAGCAGCGGGGACTCGATCGCGACGGCGGTCGCGAAGGCCGCCGCCGAGGCGGAGTGGCCGGACGGGAACGAGGTGGTGGTCGGCTGCACCACCAGGCGGCGGACGACGGGGACCTGGTCCAGCAGCGGCCGGGGCCGCCGGGTGGCGCCCTTGGCGAAGATGTTGGCCGTCGCCGAGGCGAGGGCGAGGGCGCCGACCCCGCGCAGCGCCGCCCGGCGCGCGGTGCGGTTGCGGGTGGCGGCCAGGACGGCGGCCGTGCCCAGCCAGAGCACGCCGTGGTTGGCGGCTCTGGTGAGTCTGGGCAGCACGGGGTGGGCCCCGCGCAGTCGGCTCACGGCGACCCGGTCGAAGAGTCTGCGGTCGAGATCGGTGATCACTCGCATGTCCAGAGCCTACGCGGCCGGGCGGGCGGCGGTCGCGCCGTGGCGTGGCCTTACGGAATGCTGACGGTCCGTCGCGGCAGGCCCTCGGGGCGCCCGGTGGGCTCTAACGTCGCGGCATGGAGATTCTGCTCACCGGCGGCGCCGGGTTCATCGGGTCGCGGATCGCGGCGCAGCTGGTCGCGGCCGGGCACGGGGTGCGGGTGCTGGACGCGCTGCTGCCCGCCGTCCATCCTTCGGGCCGGGCGCCGCGGCTGCCGCCGGGTGTCCGGTTCCGGCAGGGCGACGTCCGGGACGGCGCGCTGGTCGAGGAGGAGCTGCGGGGTGTGGACGCGGTCTGCCACCAGGCGGCGATGGTGGGCCTGGGGCTGGATCTCGACGACGCGCCCGAGTACGTGGGCTGCAACGACCTCGGTACGGCGGTGCTGCTCGCGGCGATGGCCCGGGCGGGGGTGCGGGACCTGGTGCTGGCGGGGTCGATGGTGGTGTACGGCGAGGGGAGCTACCGCTGCGGGGTGCACGGCGCGGTCGCGCCGGGGCCGCGCCGGGTCGGCGACCTGGACGCGGGGCGCTTCGAGCCGCCCTGCCCGGAGTGCGGCGCGCCGCTGGCGCCCGGGCTGGTCGGCGAGGACGCCGCGGTGGACCCGCGGAACGTCTACGCGGCGTCGAAGGTGGCGCAGGAGCTGCTCGCCTCGGCGTGGGCGCGGGCCTGCGGCGGACGGGTGCTGACGATGCGCTACCACAACGTGTACGGGCCGGGAATGCCCCGCGACACGCCGTACGCGGGGGTCGCCTCACTGTTCCGTTCGGCGCTGGCCCGGGGGGAGGCCCCCCGGGTGTACGAGGACGGCGGTCAGCGCCGGGACTTCGTGCACGTGGCGGACGTCGCGGCGGCCAACGTGGCCGCCCTCGGCGCGGTCGCCGGGCGCCCGCCGGGCAGCGCGCGGGCGTACAACGTGGGCAGCGGCGAGGTGCACACGGTGGGCGCGATGGCGGCGGTACTGGCCCGGGCCTCCGGCGGGCCGGCGCCGGTGGTCACCGGTCGGTACCGGCTGGGGGACGTCCGGCACGTCACGGCGGACTCGACGCGGCTGCGGGCCGAGCTCGGCTGGCGCCCGCGGGTGGGCTTCGCCGAGGGGATGGCGGAGTTCGCGGGGGCAGCGTTGCGGCGTGATTCGGGCAGCTCCGGGCGGTAGCGGTGCCGATCCCCGGTCCGGCGGGCGCGGGACCGCCCGTACCCGGTACGGTCGTCCCGGCAAGGGACCGGCGGCGGTCCGGAACAGGGGCGGGGTAGGCATGGAAGCACTGGTCGCAGGGGATCCGCAGCAGATCGGCGACTACCGGTTGCTGCGGCGGCTGGGCGCCGGCGGGATGGGACGGGTCTACCTCGGCCGGACGGCCGGCGGCCGGACGGTGGCCGTCAAGGTGGTGCACGGCGAGTACGCCGCCGACGCCGAGTTCCGCAGCCGGTTCCGCCAGGAGGTCGAGGCGGCCCGGCGGGTCGGCGGCCGCTGGACGGCTCCGGTGCTGGACGCCGACACCGACGGCGCCCGTCCGTGGGTCGCCACCGGGTACGTGGCCGGGCCGGCCCTCGGCACGGCGGTCCGGGAGTTCGGGCCGCTGCCGGACGGCGCGGTGCGGACGCTCGGCGCGGGCCTGGCCGACGCTCTGGCGGCGGTGCACGGTCTCGGGCTGGTGCACCGGGACGTCAAGCCGTCCAACGTCCTGCTGGCCCTGGACGGCCCGCAGTTGATCGACTTCGGTATCGCCCGCGCGCTGGACGCCGCCACCGCGCTCACCCGCTCGGGCTTCGTGGTCGGCTCCCCCGGTTTCATGTCCCCCGAGCAGGCCCGGGGACAGACCCCGGGGCCGGCCGGCGACGTGTTCTCGCTGGGTGCGGTGCTCGCGTACGCGGCCACCGGCGCGGCACCGTTCGGCGAGGGGCTGAGCGCCGCCGTACTGATCTACCGGGTGGTCCACGAGCCGCCCGAGCTGGGCGCGTTGGACGGCGACCTGCGCGAGCTGGTGGCCGACTGCCTGGCCAAGGAGCCGGCCGACCGGCCGACGCCGGAGCAGGTCCGCGACCGGCTGACGAACGGTGCGGGCGGCCCGGTCCGCCTCGGGCAGGCCGGGTGGCTGCCGCCGGCGGTGTCCGACTCCGTCGCCCGGCTGGCGGTCGAGCTGCTCGGCCTCGACGCCGAGGCCACCCGCGAACCGGCCGGGCGCCCGGCGGAGTTCGGCCCGCCCACCGAGCTGGACACGCCGGCGGCCGGCCGGGCTCCGGCCCGGCAGGACACCGCCCGGCAGGACACCGCCCGACCGGACGCCGCCGGACCGACGGTGGCCGAGGCGGCCGGCCGGTCGGCGCAGCGCGGGCGCCGGCGGGCGGCCGCGGCCGGCGGGGTGGCGCTCGCGCTGGCCGCCACCGCGGGGCTGACCTTCTGGCTCAGCCACGGCACCGCGGCACCGGCCGGGGCCGGCGGGGCGCAGCAGTCCTCGGCCGACTCGGCGGAGGCGGGCGGCGCGGCGGGCGACGGCGGCCAGACCGGTGCCGCCGCGGAGGAGGGCGCGGCGGCCCAGGCATCCGGCGAGCCGGAGCCGGCCGGGGCCGTCCCGGACGGCTACCTCGGCACCTGGCAGGGGGTGGTGACCCAGGACTCGGGCACCGTCTCGACGTACCGGGTCCAGCTCGTCCAGGGCCAGGTCGGCGACACCGTCGGGCACGCGTCCACGACCATGGCCGCGCTCGGCATCCAGTGCGGGGAGACGTCCATCCTGGTCTCCGCCTCCGAGCAGTCCGTCGTGGTCTCGGAGACCCTCACCACGTCCAACCCGGGCTGCGACCCGCAGGTGTCGGTGGCGGTCACCTTCGAGCTGAACTCGGACGGCAGCCTGGAGCTGAAGCAGGACGGGTTCGCGAGCAGCAGGTTGACCCGGCAGTCCTGACCGGGGGCGTCCCTGCTCCAGGTGCGCCGGTGCGGGGCGCCGGTCGGGCTGCCGTCAGGCCAGCGGTTCGTCGACGAGCTCGATGACCTCGGCGAGGCCCGCGCGGAACGCCGGGTTGGCCGCATCGGCTTCGATCATGTGCGGGGTGGCATCGTGGGCGGCGAGCGCTGCCTTCGACGCCCACCGCTCGACGAGGACGAAGCGGTCGGGCTCGCCACTCACCTGGTGCAGGTCGTACTGCAGGCAGCCCGCTTCGGCTCGTACGGTCGGCGCGAGACGCTCGAAGGCGGCGATCTGCTCCGGGCCGCGGCCCGGCCGAGTGGTGATCAGGATGACGAGTTTCACCGGCTGCGACATGCGCGGAAGGCTACCCGGCGCGGGCAGCGGCGCAGTCGGCGGTCCGGAGGGTGGACGCCGGCTCAGCAGGGGTGGACGTCCTGGCCGGTGCCGCACTGCGGCCCGTCGGGGGCGAGGACCCCGCTGAGGACCAGGATGATGATCGCGACCGGTACGGCGACGGCGACGGTCACGGCGAGGATGTGCCGCTGGCGGTCGTTCACAGGAGCCTCCGCAGGGTGACCGCTACCGGGAGCCGCATCCGTGGCAGCGTCCCCACGGCGACTCCCGGCCGGGGGGACAGCAGTCTGCCCGCCGTCCCGGCGGCGTCGCAACTGGTTCGCCGGTATGGCGGGCTCCGGCGCGGCCGAGCTGCGTGCCGCCGTCGAGGGCCGGTCCTCGCTCGAAGCCCTGCTGACCGCCGCCGAGTTCGATCCCGAGTCGTTCACCGCGGCCGACCGTGCGGCGCTCGGCGGCGCGTGGTCCTGGCTCGCCGACGTCGCCGGCCGGGGCCTGGACAACGGCATCGGCATCGGCATCGGCATCGGCGCCATGGTCGACGACGACCTCGCGTACGTCCGCGCCTGGGGGTTCGACCCCGCACAGGTGGCCGCGCCGACGCTGGCGCTGCACGGCGGCCGGGACCGGATCGTGCCGAGTGCGCACGGTGTGTGGCTGGCCCGGCGCTGCCACGCCGCCGAGCTCCGGCTGCTCCCCGGGGAAGGGCACGTCTCGGTGCTCGCCGGCGCGACGGCGGCCCTGGACTGGCTGTCCGCGCACCACGTCTGACGCCCTGCCCACGGCTGTGGCGGGTGGCGGGTCAGTGGAACACGATGGCGTGGCCACCGGCGATACTCGCCCGGCAGGCGAGGTGGAGGTGCAGCCAGCCGAACGTCTCGGCCTGGAACGGGTCGTCCGGCGAGGGGTGGGCCAGCCGGGCCGACTCCTCGGCGTTGAGGGTGCCGTCGGCGTCGAGGCGCACACCGATCGCGGGCGCGAAGCCGCGCAGTTCGGCCAGCAGTCGCCGGCTCGATCCGACGATGCCGCCTCCGTCGACCCCCGCGCCCCTCGTCAGGAAGAGGGGGTCGTCGAAGTCCACCGGCACGTAGTAGCCGGCGGAGTCGGAGTGGCACAGCAGGTGGGAGGAGAGCATCGAGGTCTCGTCCTCGATCCACCGCAGGTCGCGCGCGTACTGCGCCGGGTCGCAGGTGAGCGCCGGGGTGACGGGCTCCTCCCACCGGTGGAGGACGTAGCTGCGGCGCAGGTGCGTCAGGTGGCGGGCGGGGAAGCCGGCGTAGTGCCGGGGTGTGCCGGCGCTCTCCGAAGGCTCCGGCTCGCGCCAGTCGATGCCCTCCGCCGCCAGCGCGTCGTGGAGGCGGGCGAAGGCCTCCCGGTGGTACCGGAGTCCTTCCTGATCGCTTTCCGCCATGGTGTGGAGCATGCCGACCGATAGTGAGAGTCCCATGACTGGAACGTAGCGGTCCGGTCGGACATCCCCGCCGAGAGCCGGGCGCCGCACCCCTTGTGCGCAGGATGACCACATGTCAGCTTACTGAGAGCAGATGCACATTAATCTCCGCTGACGCGCATCCGGGCACCGCCGCTCCGGGAGGACCGTCCGATGGCACCGAGGATCCACACCCACCGCACCCTCGCCACGGTCACCGCCGCGACGGCGCTGCTCCTCGGCGCCGCGGCCGGCACCCCCGCGTCGGCGGCGGGCCCGCCCGAGGGAGTGGTGCTGGGACGACGACGTGGCCCGGATCTTCACCGTCGACGCCTCCGCCGAGACCGCCGACGGCCGCTGGCGGCTGCGGGTGAGCGACAAGATCATCGCCTTCCACGGCCACCTCGACGCCTGGGCCCTGCAGTTCTGACCCTCAGCCCAGGGCGGCCGCGGACGGCAGGGCGATCTCGAAGCAGCAGCCGCCCGTGACGTTGCGCACGCTGGCGCGCCCGGCGTGGGCCTCCACGATGCCGCGGACGATCGCGAGGCCGAGGCCCGCGCCGGTGTCCCCGTGGTGGGGGCCGGGCGCGCCGGCCTCGGCCGGCCGGGGGGTGCGGGCGCTGCCGCCCCGCCAGCCGGTCTCGAACACCCGGCTCAGGTCGGGTTCGGGGATGCCGCCGCAGCCGTCGGTGACCGAGACCAGCACCTCGTCGGCCTCACGGCGGGCGGCGACCGCGACCACGCCGTCGGCCGGGGTGCAGCGGATCGCGTTGACCAGCAGGTTGGCCAGCACCCGGGTGATCTCCCGGCCGTCCACCTCGATCGGCTCGGCGGCGACCTCGGCACCCTCCAGCCGGACCCCGCGCTCACGGGCCAGCGGGTCCGCCCCGGCGATCGCGTCGCCGACCAGGTCGTAGACCGAGACCCGGGCGGGCGAGAGGGTGAGCGCGCCGGCCTGGATGCGGGAGAGCTCGAAGAGGTCGTCGACCATGCCGGTCAGCCGGTCCACCTCGGTGCCGATCCGCGTCAGGTACCGGCCCGGGTCCTCGGCGACGCCGTCCTCCAGGGCCTCGGCCATCGCCCGCAGCCCGGCCAGCGGGGTGCGCAGGTCGTGCGAGATCCAGGCGATCAGCTCGCGGCGGGAGTGCTCCAGGGCCTGTTCGCGGCGACGGGACTCGGCCAGCCGGGCGCTGGTGGCGGACAGTTCGGCGCTCAGCTCGGCGAGCTCGGAGCCCAGCGGGCGGCCGGGTGCGGTGAACCCGGCGTCGCTGCCGACCGTCCGGGCGGCCGCGGTCAGCGCCCGGCTGCCCGCCACCACCTGGCGGCCCAGCAGGGCGGCGGTGACCAGGGACACCACGGCGGCCATCGAGGTCACGGTGATCACCACGCCGAGGTCGTGGTGGGACAGGAACATCGCCCGGGCGACCGCCAGCGTCCCCGCCGTCATGGCGAGCACCGTCACCAGCGCGACGATGAACAGCGAGAGCGCGACGGAGCGGCGGCGCAGCAGCCGCACCACCGGCCAGCCGAGCAGGCCGGCCGAACACGCCCCGAGGGCGGCGAACATCGCGATGAGCAGCAGGTCCTTCACGGCGGTTCAGCCCTTCACCGGGTCGAAGCGGTAGCCGACGCCCCAGACGGTGCTGATCAGCACCGGGGCGGCCGGGTCGTCCTCGATCTTCTCCCGCAGTCGGCGGACGTGGACGGTGACGGTGGACAGGTCGCCGAACTCCCAGCCCCAGACCCGCTGCATCAGCTCCTCCCGCCCGAAGGCGGTGCCCGGGTGCCGGAGCAGGAAGGCCAACAGGTCGAACTCTCGCAGCGTGAGGGACAGCTCGCGCCCGCCCCGGCGGGCCCGGCGGGCCTGCTGGTCGAGGGTGAGGTCCCCGGCGGTGAGGAGTCCGTCGGCGGGCGCGGCGAGGACGGTGCGGCGCAGGACGGACTGGATCCGCAGCACCAGTTCGCGGGGGCTGAACGGCTTGGTGACGTAGTCGTCGGCGCCGAGTTCCAGGCCGAGGATGCGGTCGGCCTCCTCGCCCTTGGCGGTGAGCATCACCACCGGCAGGTCGGCGCCGGTTTCGCCGGCCCGCAGCCGGCGGCAGACCTCCAGGCCGTCGAGCCCCGGCAGCATCAGGTCGAGGACCACCAGGTCGGGGCGGTGCTCGGCGGCCCGGGCCAGTGCCTGGTGGCCGTCGGCGGCGCGGTCGACCAGGTAGCCCGCGCGCTGCAGGTAGCCGGTGACGACTTCGGCGACGGTGGGGTCGTCGTCGACCACGAGGACACGGGCGGTGGGAGGAGTCTGGGTCACGTCATCGAGGATAGGAACCTCCGCGGTGTACTCCGGACCACGCGGGTGGTCCGTACGACTTCCGTAAGGTGCCGATACGGCTTTTGTCCGTATTCCTGTCGGTAGCTTGATCCGGGTGACCACTCCTTCCCTCTCTGTCGACGTGGTGCTGCCCTGCCTGGACGAGGCGGCGGCCCTCCCCTGGGTGCTCGGGCGGATGCCGCCCGGCTGGCGCCCCATCGTGGTGGACAACGGCTCCTCGGACGGCTCCGCCGAGCTGGCGCGCTCGCTCGGCGCGACCGTGGTGACCGAGCCGCGCCGGGGCTTCGGCGCCGCCTGCCACGCCGGCCTGCTGGCCGCCACCGCCGAGCTGGTCTGCTTCATGGACTGCGACGGCTCGCTCGACCCGGCCCAGCTGCCCCGGCTGACCGGCCCGGTCCGGGACGGCGCCGCCGACCTGGTGCTCGGCCGCCGCCGGCCGACCGCCCGCGGCGCCTGGCCGCCGCACGCCCGGCTCGCCAACGCCGAGCTGGCCCGCCGCCTGCGCGCCCGGACCGGGGCGCCCCTGCACGACCTCGGCCCGATGCGGGCGGCCCGGCGCGAGCGCCTGCTCGCGCTCGGGCTGGGCGACCGCCGCTCCGGCTACCCGCTGGAGATGGTGCTCGCCGCCTCGGCCGCCGGGATGCGGATCGCCGAGCGTCCGGTGGACTACCGGCCGCGGACCGGGCGGTCCAAGGTGACCGGGACGCTGCGCGGCACCCTCCGGGCCGTCCGGGACATGCGGGCCGTGCTGGCGGCGCCGCCGCCGACCCTGCTGGTGATCGCCAAGGAGCCGGTGCCCGGACGGGTGAAGACCCGTCTGACCCCCTCCTGCACCCCCGAGCAGGCCGCCGGGCTGGCCGAGGCCGCGCTGGCGGACACCCTCGCGACCCTCTCGCTGGTCCCGGCCGGCCGGCGGCTGGTGGTGCTGGACGGGGCGCCCGGCCGCTGGCTCCCGCCCGGCTGGGAGGTCGCGCCGCAGGTGACGGGCGGTCTGGACGAGCGGCTCGCCGCGGCCTTCGCGCTCGCCCCGCCGGACCGGCCGGCGCTGCTGGTCGGCATGGACACCCCCCAGCTGGGCGCCGCCACGCTGGCCGAGCCGCTCTCCGCCGCGCGGCGGCCCGGCGTGGACGCCTGGTACGGACCGGCGGCGGACGGCGGCTTCTGGGCGCTGGGGCTGGCCCGGCCGACGCCGGAGCTCGCCCGTCGGCTGCTGGTCGGGGTCGAGATGTCGACCGGGCGGACGGGAGCGGAGCTGCTGGCGCGGATCGTGGCGCAGGGCATGACGGTCTGCCATCTGCCGGAACTGGTGGACGTGGACACGGTCGAGGACGCCGAGCTGGTCTCCCGGGCGGCTCCCGAGGGGCGGTTCGCCGTCCGCTGGGCGGCCGTCGGCCGGACCGCCGACCAGGCCGCCGAACGGGCAGCGGACCGGCACGAGCGGACGGCCCGCCGATGACGACCGCCGTGCGGCCCTGGGTCGACGACCCGTTCGCCGAGGCCATGCGGACCGGCCGCGGCCCGCTCTGGCTGCGCGGCGCGGACGGCAGCCGCCGGCCGCTGGAGGTGGACCGGTGGTGCGGCCCGGCGGCCGGCGCCGACCACAGTCTGCTGCTGCGCTGCCTGGACTCCGCCGAACCCGCCCTGGACATCGGCTGCGGGCCGGGCCGGCTGGTCGCCGAACTGCTGGCGCTCGGTGTCCCGGCGCTCGGGGTGGACGTCACCCGGGCGGCCGTCGCCCGGACCACCGGCCTCGGCGGGCTCGCCCTGTGCCGTTCGGTCTTCGACCGGCTGCCCGGCGAGGGCCGCTGGGGCACCGCCCTGCTCGCCGACGGCAACCTCGGCATCGGCGGCGACCCGGACGCCCTGCTGCACCGGTCCGCCCGGCTGCTCGGCCCCGGCGGCCGACTGCTGGTCGAGGTCGAACCCCGGCCCGCCGACGAGCGGCTGACGGTCCGGGTCGAGGGGCCGGACGGCCGCCTCGGGCCGCCGTTCGGCTGGGCCCGGCTGGACGCCGACGCCCTCGCCCGGCGCGCCGCGCCGGCCGGGCTGGCCGAGGTCGAGCGATGGAGCTCGCACGGCCGGGCCTTCGTCGCCCTGCGCCGCCCGGAGCGGTGAGCCCGAAGCGGTGAGCACACTCGGCCCGCTCCCCCGGGGCGGCTGAACGGACCGCCCGGCGCAGCCCCGTCGGAACGGGTGCGGCGGGCGGCCCGCGGCAGCCGTGGGTGCCGCAGGAGGGAGCCGCGGGTGGAGCCGCGCCGGCACCTGGCGATGGTGGCGGCGACCGCCGTGGCGATGGGCCGTCGGTGTTCGGCGGCGGAGTCCTCGGCGCGCCGATGCTGAACGCCGGCCGGGGGCCGCAGGTACCGCTGCCGGCGGCGGCCGCGGCCGGGCCCGCGATCGCCGCCGGCTACGGGCTCGGCGTCCCGCGGCAGCCGCCGGCGGGGGACGGTCCCGCCTGACGGTTCCGGCGCGCCGCGCGAGTTGGCCCGGACGGCGGCGGAGTGGTTGGATCAAGGCCTTTGGATCGTGCGTTCGACGGGGGAACCGGATTTGGCCGGATTGCGGGTCCGCGGGGTGCTGGCGGCAGCCGCCGCCGCGGTGGTGACGACGGTGGCGGCGCCCGCGGGGGCCGCCCAGGACAGGCCCGCCTTCGAGGTGCAGTACCCGACTCCGTCGGACCAGCAGCTCGCACCGGGTGACCCGGCCTTCCGCGACCTGGCGCTGTACATCCACAGCCTCGACAACCGTTCCACCCTGACCGGGCTGCAGGTGACGGTCGACGGACGCGCGCTCGCCAAGGTCGCGGAGCTCCGGCTGCCCGCGCAGTGCGCCTTCACCGACACCGCACACCTCCAGGCCGTCTGCGCGCTCGGCGAGGTGACCGCCGCCACCACGCTCCGCCTCGGAGTACGCGCCAGCGCCGGCGCGGCGGTCGGCGCGGCCGGCGCGATCTCGTACCGGGTCACCGCGACCGGTGCGAGCGAGGGCGGCCACTCCGGTACGCCGCGCACCACCGTGAAGGTGGCCGACGGGCCCGACCTGGCCGCCCGTCAGCTCCCCGCCCGGACCACGGTGGGCGGCCCGACCCCGATCGACACCGGCTTCGTCAACCGGGGCAACCGGGATGCGAACGGCGTCGTGCTGTACTTCGCGCAGCGGCCGGCCTTCGGTGTCGAGGGCAGCTACGGCAACTGCCTGTACCCGGTCGTACCGGACTCCTACGTGCTGTGCCGGTTCGACGAGCTCGTGGTCCACCCCGGCGAGGCCCTGCGGCCCGCCGTCCCGGTGGTCCTCGCGCCCCAGGACGGCGGGAACCCGCCCAACTCCCGCTTCGAGTACGGCGTCGACGTCAAGGGCGGCCGGCAGGACCGCGCGCTGGGCGGCGACCCGGCGATCACCCGGCGGGGCACCGGACCGGCCCTGACGCTGACGGCCGAGCCCGCGCCCTCCGGCGTCGAGTACGGCGGCGCCACGGTCTACGCCAACCTGGAGACCGGCCGGGTGCGCGACCTCGCCGTGGTCGCCCCCGACATCGCGAGCACGCTGGGGAGCACGGCCAGGGCCGGCTTCGGCATCCGCAACGCCGGCGACGTGCCCGTGGCACCCGGGGACCCGGCGGGCACGCCCGTCGCCCTGCTGCTGGCCTTCCCCGAAGGCCTCCGGGTGGCCGAGGCGCCCGCGGGCTGCGCGCCCGCCACCGGCGGCACCCCCGGGTACACCTGCACCCCCACCAGGACCCTGCACCCGGACGAGACCGAGACCTTCACCTTCCAGGTCGAGCCCACCGAGCTGTTCGACCGTCGGACGGGCACCGCCGCGCTCTCCGCCGCGCCGGGCGGCGCGGACGCCTCCGCCGCCGACGACCGGGCCGAGTTCCGGGTCGGTTCGGTGCTCCCGGCCTTCCCCGACTCGCCCGCGCCGGCCGCCTCCCGGACCAGGACCGGGCCGACCCCGGCAAGCGTGAGCAGCCCCGGCCCGAGCCCCTCGACCAGCCCGGCGACCGCCCCGACGAACGCCTCCAGCAGCCCGGCGGCCGTCCCCGGTCCCGACCTGGCCCGCACCGGCGGCGGCGACGCCGGTCTGCCGATCGCCCTGGGCGGCGCGGCCGCGGTCGGCCTGGGCATCGGGCTGCTGGCAACGGCGCTGACGTACCGCCGCAGGGCCGGCCTCCACGGCCGGCACCGCGCCCGGCCGGGGTTCGCCCGTCCCCGAGGTGGGCAGGGCTGACAGGAAGTCGGCCCCGCCCACCTCCGGAGGATCCTTGAAGCAGCCGCTCACCGCCGCCGCCCTCGCCGCACTGGCCCTCGCCGCAGCCCCCGCCCCGGCCCCGCGGGCCGCCGCCTCCGCGACCGACTGCGGAACGGCGCTGGTGGTCCAGTTCGTCGGCGCCTACCGCGACGCCGTACTCGGCGAGGGGCCCACCGGCCGCACCCCCTCGGAGATCCGCGCGCTCTACCTCACGCCCGAGCTCAACCTGCGGCTCGACCGGTGGGCCGAGCGGCACCCGGCCGCCGACCCGGTGTTCCGCGGCGCCGGTGTGCCGGTGCGGTGGTCCGCCGCCTGCGCGGCCGACGCGGTGGACCTCACCCAGTACGCCGCCGACGGCGGTACCCGGCACGTCCGGTACCGGGTGCGGCTCGCCGACCAGTACATCGTCGGCATCGCGGACCCGGGCGCGGCCGACCGGTAGCGCCGGCGGGGCACGGACGCCGGGCCCTACCCCACCGGGTGGAAGCGCCAACCGGCCGACCCGCCGGCCGACCCCACCAGTGCGGCCGGCGGCGGGAGCACCCGCGCCGGGCTGCGCCCGAGGACCAGTTCGGCCGCGGGGACGGCGACGACGAAGTCACCCGGCGCGTCGGCCGGGGTGAGCCGCCAGCGGCGCGGCTCGGGGAATCCGCCCACCGGGAGATTGAAGTCGGGGTCCCCCGCGTACCCGAGGAACGTCCGGGTCCTGATGTTCGCGATCGTGCAGGCGCCCTCGCCGGCCGGCTCGATGCGCCACTCCTGCTCGCCCATGCCGTTGGCCGGCAGCATCAGGACCGGTGTCCCGGGGTCGCTCAGCCCGTCCTGCAGGGTCAGGAAGTTCTCCTCCGGACCGAAGTCGCCGATCCGGAAGACACCGTTCGGGGTGGAAGCAGCCATGCCGGACTCCGTTCTCGCTCGTACCGTCCCGGCTCCGGCCGGTCGGCCGGCGCCAACGGCCATCGTCACCTCGTCGGCCGGCCAAGGGAGTTGCGACACCCCGGCGGCTCACCCGGACGCGGCCGCGCCCGCGCTCCAGGCGGCTTCCCGGCAAATCGGTGGCGCGTACGGGCGGCGGTTGCTTGGATGCGCTGTGCACTTCACGAAGACCGACACCGATGACCTGCTCGCCCGCATCGAGCGCTACTACGACGCGGTACCCCGGTCCGCCGCCCGGGCCGAGGACTTCGGGCCGCTGACCCTGTTCGTCCGCAACGGGGAGGGCTGGGGGTACTACGGCCGCCCGACGCTCGGCTGGGACGGCCCGGCCGCCACGGTCGCTGACGTCGACCGCGTCCGGGCCCGCCAGCGGGAGCTGGGCGTCCCGGAGAGCTTCGAGTGGGTGGCGGAGAACGCGCCCGGGCTGCGGGAGGCGGTGGAGGCCAGCGGCCTGACCGTGCACGCCCACCCGCTGATGGCGCTCGACCCCGACGCCCCCGGGCTGCCGGCCGACCTCACCGTCCGGTTGCTCGACCCGGACGCCCCCGAGCTCGCCGGTGCGCTCGCCGTACCGCGGCTGGCGTTCGCCGAGCCCGGCACCGGGATCGGCGCGGCCGGCCCGGCCGAGCTGGCCGCCGCCACGGCGGAGCTCCTGACGGACGGCACGCTGGAGCGGGTCGCCGGCCGGATGCGGGCCGGGCTGACCGTGACGGCCGCCGCGCTGGCCCCGGACGGCTCCCCGCTCTGCTCGGGGATGCACCAGCCGGTGGACGGGGTCACCGAGGTGGTCGGCGTCGGGACGCTGCCGGCCGCCCGCCGCCGGGGCCTGGCGCTGGCCGTCACCGCGTGTCTGGTGGCCGACGCCCGCGCGCGCGGCGCCGCGACGGTGTTCCTCTCGGCGGACGACGAGGCCGTCGCCCGGATCTACGGCCGGGCGGGCTTCCGCCGGGTCGCCACCGCGCTGATCGCCGAGCCCGCCGAGCCCGCCTCGTAGCTCTCGCGGCCGCTCGTACGGTCGCTCAATCGGGCAGCGGGGCGTCCTCGTCCAGCAGCGGCGCCAGCAGGTCGCCGTGCGCGGCGACGCGTTCCAGGACCTGGTCGGGTGTGAAGGCCAGGTCCTCGGCCCGGGTGCAGCTCTCGATCTCCGCCCAGCTCACGGGGGCGGACACCCCGGGGACCGGGGTCGCCCGAAGGGTGTAGGGCGCGGCGGTGGTCTTGGCCGTCGCGTTCTGCGACCAGTCGACGAAGACCCGGCCCCGGCGCAGTGCCTTCGCCATCCGGGACACCATCAGGTCGGGGTGGTCGGCGGCCAGCCGTTCGGCCAGCGCCCTGGCGTACGCGCCGACCGCCTTGGCGGGGGCGGGGCGCAGCGCCGCGTACAGGTGCAGGCCCTTGCTCCCGGAGGTCTTGGGGTGGGCGCGCAGGCCGTCGGCGGCGAGCCGCTCGCGGATCAGCAGGGCGGCCCGGCAGCACTGGACCAGGTCGGCGCCGGGCCCGGGGTCGAGGTCGACGACCAGCCGGTCGTGGTGGGTCGGGCCGGTGTCGGCCGTCCACTGCGGGACGTGCAGCTCCAGGGCGTAGCCGTTGCCGACCGTCATCAGGGTGGCGAGGTCGTCCACGGTGACCCGGTCCTTCGGGCCCTCGTGGGTGGGGACGGTCACGGTGTGCACCCAGTCGGGCAGGCCGGGCGGCGGGTTCTTGGCGAAGAAGCCCTCCTCGCCGATCCCGGAGGGGAAGCGCAGGAAGGTCGCGGGCCGGCGCCGCAGGTGCGGCAGCATGGCCGGGGCGACCTGGGCGTAGTAGTAGAGCGCCTCGCCCTTGGTCCAGCCGGTGACCGGCCACAGGACCTTGTCGAGGTGGGACAGGACCAGGCGGCGGCCCTCGACTTCCGTGACCTGGCGCTCCGGCATAACGTGGTAGATCCCCGCGAAAGGGATGGGCTATGCCACAGGTCACCTGGAAGGGCGTCATCACGTTCGGGCTGGTCAGCGTGCCCGTCCAGCTGTACGCCGCGACCGAGGAGCACAGCGGGCCGACCCTGCACCAGATGCACGCGAAGGACGGCTCGCGGATCCGGCTGAAGCGCTTCTGCGAGGCGGAGGGCGTCGAGGTCCCGTACGGCGAGGTGGTCAAGGGGTACGAGTCCCCCGACGGGCGCCAGGTGGTGCTGGACGAGTCGGACCTGGCCGAGCTGCCGCTGCCGAGCAAGAAGATCATCGACGTGCTGGCGTTCGTCCCGGCCGACTCGATCGACCCGATGATGCTGGCCAAGGCCTACTACGTGTCGACGGCCGACAAGGCGCCCGCCAAGCCGTACGTGCTGCTGCGCGACGCCCTGGTGGAGTCCGGGCAGATCGCCGTCACCAAGGTGACGATGCGGACGAGGGAGTCGCTGGCGGTGCTGCGGGTGCGCGGCGACGCGCTGGTGCTGCAGACCTGCCTGTGGCCGGACGAGGTGCGGTCGGCCGAGGGGGTCGCGCCGGACGAGTCGGTGACGGTGCGGCCGCAGGAGCTGAAGATGGCCCGGTCGTTGATGGACACCCTGTCGGAGGACTTCGACCTGTCCGCGCTGCACGACGAGTACCAGCAGGCCCTGGAGCAGCTGATCGAGGCGAAGCTTGCCGGGGTGGAGACCCCGCACGGGGAGGAGCCGGCCGAGACGGCGGGCGCCGACGTGATCGACCTGATGGCGGTGCTGCGCAGCAGCGTGAAGGCGGCCAAGGAGGTGCACGGCAGGGCCGCCGCGCCGGCGGACGGGGCCCGGGAAGACGCGGGGGCCGAGGCGGCCTCGCCCGGGCAGCGGACGGCGGCGCGGAAGCCCGCCGGCAAGAAGACCGCCGCCGCGAAGAGCCCGGCGAAGCGCGCCGGGGAGCCGGCCGCGAAGAGCGCGGCGAAGGCGCCGGCGAAGAAGGCCGCCGCCGCCAAGCGGGCGGCGCCGCGACGGGCCTCGTGACGCCCGGGCCGCCCGTGCGGGACCGGCCCGGGGCGGGTCGCGGGTCAGGAGAGGAAGCGGACCGACCGGAGCAGCAGCCGGTCGCTCAGCTGCCGGCCCGGCGCGAGCAGGTGGGTCGCGCCCGTGCAGTCCTTCTCCAGGTAGAGCAGGGCCGGGGAGTCGGTCCGGTTGTCCGGGGCGAAGGCCGGCAGGCCGCGGCCGCCGGTGTCCTCGGGTACACCGATGCAGACCCGGTCCGCCGGGTCGACGAGTTCGCCGGGTGTCCGCAGGCCGAGCTCGTTGACGTAGGTGTACGCGAAGGTGCCCTGGGCGGCGACCGCGTGGCCGGGGACGGACCACAGGAGTGCCAGGGCGGCTGTGGCGACAGCAGCGGTGGTGCGGATACGCATGGCGGAGCGGGCTCGCTTTCCCGTCGGGACGGAGGGGGACGGGATCACCCTAGAGCGGGACCAATCGGGTGAAACGGTTCTCCTTGCCCGGTTCGCGCGTGTCGGGTGCGGCGGGGCGTGTCGGCCTGACGGCGTGTCGGCCTGACGTCCCCTCAGTGTCGGGCGAACCGCTCGATCGCGTCGAGGACCTCCCGCTGCTGGGCGTCGCTGCCCTTGTGCCCGGAGTCGTCCACCACCACCAGCCGCGCGTCGGGCCAGGCACGGGCGAGCTCCCAGGCCGTGTCGAGCGGGGTGCTGAGGTCGAGCCTGCCGTGGACCAGCACCCCGGGGATGCCCGCCAGGCGGCCCGCGTCGCGCAGCAGGGCGCCCTCCTCCAGCCAGGCGCCGTGCGCGAAGTAGTGCGAGCAGATCCGCACGAAGGCCAGCAGCGCGGCCGGCGGCCGGTCACCGTACGGACGGGGCGCGCCGCTGGGCTCCATCGAGAGCACCGCGTCCTCCCAGGCCGCCCAGTCGACGGCGGCCCGCTCCCGGACGGACGGGTCGGGATGTTCCATCAGCCGGGCGTAGGCCGCGACCAGGTCGCCGTCCCGCTCGGCCGCCGGCACCCCCGCCCGGAAGCGCGCCCACTGCTCGGGGAAGAAGCGGCGCACGCCGCGGTAGAGCCAGTCGGTCTCGGACCGCCGGGTGGTGGTGACGGCGGCGATGACGATCTGAGAGACCCGCTCGGGGTGGCGCTGCGCGTAGGCCAGGATCAGGGTGGAGCCCCAGGAGCCGCCGTGGAGCAGCCAGTTCTCCACCCCGAGGTACTCGCGCAGCCGCTCCATGTCGGCGAGCAGGTGTTCGGTCGTGTTGAGGCTCATGTCGGCCGACGGGTCGCTCGCGTGCGGGGTGCTGCGACCGCAGCCGCGCTGGTCGAACAGGATGATCCGGTACAGCTCCGGGTCGAACCTGCGGCGCGCGCCCGGCGTGCAGCCCGAGCCGGGGCCGCCGTGGACCACCAGTGCGGGCTTGCCGTCCGGGTTGCCGCAGGCCTCCCAGTAGACGAGGTTGCCGTCCCCGGTGTCGAGCATCCCGTGGTCGTACGGTTCGATCGGCGGGTACGGGCCGGTCATGGCGGTGGGCTCCTTCGGCGGCGGGCGAACGGCCCACGGTACGAGCGGTGACCAGCCGTCCGGAGGTGGCCGGTGAAGCGGCGGCGGGCCCGTCCCGCGCCGGGTCAGCCCGTGGCCGGGCGCAGCATGGCGAACTCCAGGCCCCGGTCGCTCTCCTCGTCGACGGGCTGGACCTCGCCGGTGCGGCCGAAGCCGTGCCGGGTGTACAGGCGCTCGGCGGGCGCGTTCGCCTCGGCGACCCACAGCAGCACCTCCGGCAGCCCCAGCCGCCCGGCCCGCTCGATCGCGGCCCGCACCAGCAGGTCGCCCACGCCCAGGCCGCGGGCGGCCGGGTGCACCCACATCGAGACCAGCTCGGCCTGCCCGGGGCCCGCCGGGACGATCCCGACCAGCCCGAGCGATTCGCCGTCGCGCTCGGCGACCAGGGTGTTGCGCGCCAGCAGCCGGCCGCGCCAGACGTCCTCGGTGAAGGCCTGTTCGCGGGCCAGGGTCGAGCCGAAGGCCTCGGGCGCGTCGGCCAGGGCGGCCAGCCGCACCTCGCGGTAGCCCGTCCACTCCTCGGCCGCGAGCCTCCGCACCACCACTGTCGTCGTCGTCATGGGCGCGACGATGCCACCGGCCGGCGGACGTGCGCAATCGGATTGCCGCGCGGCCGGCCGCTCAGGGCCGGGCCGTGCGGTCCTCGTCGAGCAGGGCCCAGAGGTCGGCCTCGTCCCGCTCGCTGAGCGCGAAGGCCGCGGCGAACAGCCGCAGGGTGCCGGCGGACAGCTGCCGGCCGCCGAGCGCGCGGGAGACCCGGTCGCGCAGGGCGCGGGGCAGCGTCTCGCTCTCGGGGGCCTCGCCGTTGAGCCAGAGCCACTGGGCCAGGACGCGGGCGACGGCGGCCTGGTTGACCCGGTCCGGGGTGGCCCGGGCGACCTGGCGCAGCCACCGGATGCGGTAGGGGCCGGGGCGGGCGAGCAGTTCGGCGAGGTGCTGGCCGGCGGGGCACGGCTCGGCGGTCCGGACGTCCATGGCCCTCCTGCGGTCGGCGTTCGGCGGTGCGACACAAGCGCGACACTGCGGCCGTACTCTCGCGAGGTCCGCGCATTGGTCCAGACCATAGCGGAGCCGTCGGGCCGGCGCCACGAACCGTCAGCGCGCCCACGGCACAGCAGAGTTCACGCCGGGCGGCGGCCCGCCCGGAGAGCCGTACCTGGAGCCGTCATCGCCCCCATCACGCACCCGCCGCTGACCGTCCCCGACCTGCTGGACGCCCGGGCCGCCGACCACCCCGACCGGGTCGCGCTCCAGGTGGTCGGCGGCAGCTCCGTCACCTACCGGGCCTGGCGCGAGCGCGCCCTGCGCGCGGCCCTCGGCCTGGCCGGCGCCGGGGTGCGCCCCGGGCGGCGGGTCGTGCTGCGGTTCCCGAACGCCGAGTGGGAGCGGTACGCGGTGGCGTTCCTGGCCGTGCAGTACGCGGGCGGGGTGCCGGTACCCGTCCGGGAGGACCTGACCGAGGCCGACGCGGCCCGGCTGGCCGCCCTCGCGGAGGCCGGCACCGCCCTGCGCAGCCCCGCGCTCGCCGCCCTGCCCGGCACCACCGACCTGGTGCTGGACACGCTGCTGGCGCGGCACCCGGCGGCCCCCGACGCGGCGCCCTACCGGGTGGGACCGCAGGACCCGGCGCAGGTCATCGGCACCTCGGGCACCACCGGCGACCCCAAGGGCGTACTGGCCGCGCACGGCAACCTGACCGCCGGGCTGGCCCTGCGGCCACGCCCGAGGCCGTACGCGCACTCGCGGTACGCGCTGCACGCCTTCCCGATCGGCACCAACGCCGGGCAGGTGATGCTGCTCGGCGCGCTGACGGGCGCGCCGACCGTGCTCAGCCTGCCTCGGTTCGCCGCGGAGGAGTTCGGCGCGGCGGTGGCGGAGTTCGGCGTCGGCACGGTGTTCCTGGTGCCGTCGATGGCCGTGGAGCTGCTCAACTCCGGGGCCGCGCAGCGGCACGACCTGTCCGGTGTGAAGCTGGTCAGCTCCTCCGCCGCCGCACTGCCCGGGCCGGTCGCCGCGGCACTCGCCGCCGCGCTGCCCGGCGCGACGCTCGTCAACACCTACACCTCGGCCGAGTCCTCCCCCGCGCAGATCTCGGCGGTCGTGGACGCCCGCCGCCCCGGGTCGGTCGGGCGCCCGACCGACCCGGCGGACCTGCGGGTGCTCGACGACACGGGTGCGGCCGTGCCCGTCGGCGAGGTCGGCGAGGTGTGGCTGCGACAGCCCGGCCCGCCGCGCGGCTACCTCGGCGAGCCGGCCGGCGGATCGGCGGTGTTCCGGGGCGGTTGGGTACGGATGGGCGATCTGGGGCGGCTGGACGCCGAGGGGTACCTCCACCTGGTCGACCGGGAGAGCGAGGTCGTCAAGTCCGGTGCGCTGAAGGTGTCCACGCTGCGGATCGAGGAGGTGCTGCACGAGCACCCGCAGGTCGCGGACGCGGCGGCGCTCGGCCTGCCGCACCCGGTGATGGGGGCCGTCCCGGTGGCCGCCGTGATCCCGGCGCCGGGCGGCCTGGACCTGGACGGCCTGCGGCTGTTCCTGAGCACCCGGCTGAGCCGGCCCGAACTGCCGGTCCGCATCCTGCTCGTGGACGAGCTGCCCAGGAACCCGTCCGGTAAGGTGGTCAAGCACCGGCTGCGGCCGCTGTTCGACGGACCCGAGCCCCCGGCCGGCCCCGCCGCTCCCCCGGCCACGCCCACCGAGCTGCGGCTGGCCTCGATCTGGCGGCGGCTGCTGGGACGGACGGTCACCGACGTGGCCGACGAGTTCTTCGCGCTCGGCGGCGACTCCTTCCGGGCCGTCCAGCTGGCCGCCGCGATCACCGAGGAGTTCGCGGTGCCGACCGGCACCGCGCTGGTCTTCGAACGGCCCTCGCTGCGCGCCCAGGCCGCCTGGCTGGACCACCCCGGCCGGACGGCGGACACCCGCGCCGACGGCCCCGCCGCGGCCGCCGTCACCCCCTACCTGGCCCGGCTGCGGGCGCAGCCGCACGCCGTCCCGCTCAGCTCGCAGCAGGAGAACTTCTTCCGCTGGATGGCCGGGGCGCCCGGCCGGGACGCCGGCGCGGTGACCGCGCTGTTCCGGGTGGACGACCGGCTGGAGCCCGAGACGCTCGGGCTGGCCCTCACCGAGGCCGTCCGCCGCCACCCGGCCCTGCGCACCCGGTTCGAGCCGGTGGCCGGGCAGCCGGGGGTGGTGCGCACCGTGCTGGACGAGGAGCCGAACGCCCGGATCACCCTGCTGGCGGCGCCCGGTGCGAGCGACGCCGAGGTCGACGCGCTGCTGGTCGCCGAACGGGACCGGCTGACCGACCTGGCCCGCGACCCGATGGCCCGGCTGCTGGTGGTCAGCCGGGGCGCCGAGGACCACGTGGTGCTGCTCGCCGTCCACCACATGGTCGGCGACGGCTGGTCGATCGGGGTGCTGCTGGCGGATCTCGGGGTGCTCTACTCGGCGCTGCGGCGGGGGCGGAGCGCCCCGCCCCCGCGGCCCGGCCTCGGCTACCGGGAGCTGGTGGAGTGGTCCAACGGGCACTGGCCGGCCTCCCGGGCGCACTTCGCGGGCGCGCTCGCCGGGGCGCCGCAGGCCGTCGAGCCGTTCGCCGGCCGCCGGGCGGTGGACGAAGTCCTCACCCGGGGACACGAGTTCGCGCTGCCCGCGGAGCGGGCGGCCGCGCTGCGGGAGCGCGCCGCCGAGCTGGGCGCCACCCCGTTCCTGGCCGTGGCGGCGGCGTGGGCCGGCCTGCTCGCGGCCCGCAGCGGCCGGCCCGACCTGGTGCTGATGACACCGGTGCCGGGCCGTCCGCGGCCGGAGGCCGAGCGGGCGGTGGGGTGCTTCGTGCAGTCGCTGCTGCTGCGGGTGGACGCCTCCGGCGGCCCGGGCTTCGCCGAGCTGCTCGACCGGCTGCGGGGCGTCGCCACCGCGGCCCTGGACCACCAGCTCTACCCCTTCGCCGAGTTCAGCCCGGCGGCGCCGTTCGCGGCCTGGCTGCGGTACGAGGCCTGGGCGGCCCCGGCTCAGCTGCCGGGCCTGAGCTGCGGGCCGTGGGAACTGCCGCGCGGCAGCACCGTCCCGTGGCCGCTGCCCGGCGGGGACCGCGGGGTGCCGGAGCTGACCGTGGTGGAGCAGCCGGACGGCGGACTGCGGTGCTGGCTGCAGTACAACGCGCTCGCCTTCGAGGAGCCCGTGGTCGCCGCGCTGGCGGCGGACTTCGTGGCCGCGCTGGCGGCCGCCTGCGGCTGAACGGCCCGACCGGCCGGCTACCATCGCGGGGTGACCACGGTGCTGGTGAACGGGCTGCCGGGCGCCGGGAAGACCACCCTCGCCCGGTCCCTCGCACAGGAGTTGGGCCTACCGCTGTTCAGCAAGGACGCGGTCAAGGAGACCCTGGCCGACACGCTCGGGCTCGGGCCCCCGCCCGGTTCCACCGCGCGGGGGTGGAGCAGTGCCCTCGGCCGCGCCGCCGCCGAGACGCTGTGGACGCTGCTGGGGCACGCGCCCGGCGGCGCGGTGCTGGAGAGCCCGTGGCTCGGCGGCACCCGCCCGTTCGCGACGGCCGGGCTGGCCAGGGCCGGTGTGTCGGAGGTCCAGGAGGTCTGGTGCGAGGTGCCGCCGGAGGTCGCGCGGCGCCGCTGCGCTGAGCGGGCCGCGGGCCGGCACCCGGTGCACCTCGACGACCTGCCGGGTACGGACCCGGACCCGGACGGGCGCTGGGAGCTGTGGAGCCGGACGGCCGTCCCGCTGGCCCTCGGGACGGTGCACCGCGTCGACACCACCCGCCGGGTGGACGTCGCACTGCTGGCGGGGAGGATCAGGGCGGCGGACGGATCCGGCCGGGCCGGCGGCCGTCCCGGGTAGCATGGCCCCACCGAGGGCACTTCGCAGACCGGCTCCGACGCCGGCCTCGCCCTTCGGAGATCCGCGACGCCGGGCCCCACCTCGGGGCCTGGGGACAGGCCCCGCGCCATCACCCTGACTTCAGTTCCCGCGACGGCCGCGCCTTCGCCGCCGGAGCCCCTGCGGCTCTCGCTGACACCCACCGGAACGCCCGCGGGAAGGCTGGACGGCGCCTGGTGGCCCCGCTCCCGCGACCTGCTCCGCGAACTCCCCGCCCTGGCGGCGGAACTGGACCGCAGCTGGGGCCGGGTCACCCGGATCACCGTGAATCCCGCCCGGTGGCCCGCCGTCCCGCGCCGCATACCGGTGGCCGGCCACAACGTCCACGCCGGCTGGTTCGACCGGGAACAGGACGAGCACGAGATCATGGTCCGGTCCTACACGACCCACCGCCTCGACCTCCTGGTGGTGCCGCCGGAGACCACCGCGGACGAGGCCCGCAGGCTGATGGCGGCGGCGGCCGACCCCCGCAACCCTCTCACCGCCGATGCCCTGATCGCCGGCGGCCCGGCCGAAGGCCACTCGAAGGAGCCCCGCGTATGACCGTGACCCTCCAGCCCGCCACCCCGTACCTCACCGCCACCGTCGGCGACCTGATGGACCCGCCCGGGCTGCAGGTCGACGACGACGTCATGGTGGACACCGCCCTGGACATCCTGCAGGGCTCCGGCACGGACCACCTCCTGGTCCGGGGCGACGACGGCCGCTGCGCCGGGCTGCTGACCGCTCTGCAGCTCGCGCCGTTCCGTGCGCGCTCCTGGTACACCGAGCGCACGCCCGTCCGTGACATCGTGTTCGACCGGGCCCCGTTCGCCGCCGCCGGCATGCCCGCCGCCACGGCGTTCGCCGCCATGCAGCAGCGGGAGCTGGACAGCTGGCCAGTGGTCGACCACGACGGCCACGTCGTCGGGCTCCTCCGCCGGCCCTGACCGGGCCGGTCCAGGACGCGGCGCCGCCGCCCCGGGGCACCCGTCGTGGCCGGGCGGGCGGCCCGGTTCAGCGGCGGGCGCTGAGCGGGCGCAGGTCGGTCCAGATCTCGGCGATGCGGGCCAGGCACTCCGCGCGGGTGCCGCGGGTGCCCTCGGGGTGCCAGCCGGCGGGCACCTCACGGTGGGCGGGCCAGACCGAGTACTGCTCCTCGTCGTTGACGACAACGGCGAACATGGTGTGCTCCTCGCGGGGTCGGTGGTCCGGTGGTTCAGGTGAGCCGGGTGGTTCAGGTGAGCCGGTCGGCGGCCTCGTTGTCGGTGAGGGCGTCGATCTCGGCGATCAGCAGGGCCTCGACGCGGTCCGCGAGGCCGGCCAGGACGGGGTTCTCGAACACGTCGCGGACGGTGATCTCCAGCCCGGCGAGCGCGCGGATCCGGGCGGCGACCCGGGTGACCCGCAGGGAGTCCCCGCCGAGCGCGAAGAAGTCGTCCAGGGCGCCCGCCTTGTCCACCCCGAGGACCTCCTGCCAGATGTCGGCGACCAGGAGTTCCGCGTCCGTACGCGGCGCCAGGTACTCGCCGGCGGCGGCCGGGTCCGGCTCGGGCAGGGCGTCGAGGTCGGGTTTGCCGTTCGGGGTGAGCGGCAGCCGGTCGAGGACGGCGAGGCCGCCGGGGACCATGAAGGACGGCAGGCGTTCGGCGAGGTGCTCCAGCAGTTCGGGGACACCGGGGGCCTCGCCGGGGGCGGGGACTGCGTAGCCGAGCAGCCGGTCCCCGCGGACCAGCACCACGGCGTGGGCGACCGCCGGGTGGGCGGCCAGCGCGTGTTCCACCTCGCCGGGTTCGATCCGGTAGCCGCGGAGCTTGACCTGGGTGTCGGTGCGGCCGAGGAAGTCCAGCTCGCCGTCCGGCCGGCGCCGGACCCGGTCGCCGGTGCGGTACATCCGGGCGCCGCCGCCCGCGAAGGGGTCCGGGAGGAAGCGGTCCGCGGTCAGGTCGGGCCGCCCGGCGTAGCCGCGGGCGAGGCCGGCGCCGGCCAGGAAGAGTTCGCCCTCGGTGCCGTCGGGCACCAGGTTGAGGTACGGGTCGAGGACGTAGCAGCGCACCCCGGGAAGCGGGCGGCCGATCGGCGGGCGGCCCGTGCGGTCGTTCAGCTCGGCGCTGGTGGCGATCACGGTGGCCTCGGTGGGGCCGTAGGTGTTGACCAGCCGGATCCGCCGGCCGTGCCGGGCCTGCCAGCGGTCGAGCGGGGCCCGTTCCACCGCCGAGCCGCCGAGCACCACCAGGCGCAGTGCCCGCGGCCAGCCGAACCCGTCCTCCAGCAGCACCAGTTCGTGCCAGTAGGCGGTCGGCAGGTCGAGGACGGTGACGTCGGCGCCGGCCGGGCTGCGCAGCAGGTCGGGCAGGGTCCGGCCGCCGCCCGGCAGCAGCACGCAGCAGGCGCCGGCGGCGAGGGCGGGCCAGAGTTCCTCGGCGTGGGTGTCGAAGCCGATGGAGGCGAACTGGACGATCCGGTCGCCCGGGCCGAGGCCGTAGCCCTCGCCGGCCATCCAGTCGATCCGGTCGGCGAGCGCGCCGTGTTCGACCACGACGCCCTTGGGCCGGCCGGTGGAGCCGGAGGTGAACAGGACGTACGCCGGGTCTCCCGCCGCGCCGCCCGGCACCGGTCCGGCCGGTTCCGCGGGCCGGTCGGCGGGGACGGTGAGCCGCGGCAGGCCGAGGTCCGGGGTGTCGCCGTTGGCGAGCAGCAGGCTCGCGCCGCCGTCCGCGACCAGCTGCCGGAGCCGTTCGACGGGGTGGGCCGGGTCGAGTGGAAGGTAGGCGCCGCCGGCCTTCCAGATCGCCAGCAGGGCGGTGACCAGCTCGTACGAGGGTGCGATCCGGACGGCGGCGACCCGGCCGGTGAGCGGGCCGATCCGCTCGGCCAGCAGCGAGGAGCGGCGGTCGAGTTCGGCGTACGTGAGGGTGCCGTCGCCGAGCGCGAGGGCGGGTGCGTCCGGGTGGCGGGCGGTCTGCTCGGCGAAGCGTTCCAGCAGCGTGCGGCGGACGGCGGGCAGGGCCGGGCCGGTGCCGCGGGCGAGGAGGTCGGCGCGCTCGCGGTCGTCGAGCAGCCAGTCACCGTGCACGGGGGTGAGCGGGTCGGCGGCGGCGCGGGTCAGCAGGGCGCGGTAGCGGCCGGCCAGGGTCTCGACGGTGGTGCGGTCGAACAGTTCCAGGTCGTAGGAGAAGGAGCAGGTCCACCCGGCCCCGGTGCGCCAGTTGTCGAGCAGCAGGTCGGCCTTGGCCCGGGCGAACCCGGAGTCCAGCGGGGCCAGTTCGACGCTGTCGGGGAGTTCGGCGGCCGCGCCGCCCCGCTCGGTCTGGCTCTGCAGGACGAACAGGGTGGAGAACGGCAGCCCGCCGGCCGGGGCGCCGAGGTCGGCGGCCAGGCGTTCCAGGGGGACGTCCTGGTGGGCCAGGGCCGCCATGGTGGCGGCCCGGACGCGGCGCAGCACGGTCCGGAAGTCCGGTTCGCCGCGCAGGTCCGCGCGGATCACGGCCGTCCGGGTGAAGTAGCCGATCAGGGCCTCGTGCGCGACCTCGTTGCGGCCGGCGAGCGGGGTGCCGACGGTGAAGTCCTGCTGCCCGGTCCACCGGCCGAGCAGGATGTGGTAGGCGGCGAGCAGCACCATGAACGGGGTGCAGCGCTCCTCGCGGGCCAGCCGGTCGACGGCCTCGGTCAGCTCGGGGCCGAGGACGAGGTCGGTGAACCCGGCCGGGTGGGCGGGGTGTTCGGGGCGCGGCCGGTCGGTGGGCAGCCGGAGCAGCGCGGTACCCGCCAGCCGGGCCTGCCAGTGGGCGTACGCCTGCTCGGCCGCGTCGGCGTCCAGCCGGGCCTCCTCGGCCCGCGCGTAGTCGCCGTACTGGAGCGGGAGTTCGGGCGGTTCGAGCCCACGGTAGCGGGCCAGCAGCTCCTGGTGGAGCAGCCCGGCCGACCAGCCGTCGGCCGCGATGTGGTGCAGCACCAGGCACAGGGCGTGGTCCCGCTCCCCCGCGCGGACCAGGACGGCGCGCAGCGGCGCCTCGGCGGCGAGGTCGAAGGGCGCGTTGACGTACGGGGCGACGGCCTCGGTGAGCTCGCGTTCGCCCGCGCCGGCGGGCAGTTCGCGCAGGGTGAGCGGGACGGGTGCGGGCGGGTGGACGACCTGGCGGGGCTGCCCGTCCACGACGGTGAAGCGGGTGCGCAGGATGTCGTGCCGGGCGGCGAGGCCGTCGAGGGCGGTGCGCAGCCGTGGCAGGTCGAGCGGGCCGAGCCAGCGGTGGGCGAGGTAGAGGTGGTAGCCGGTGTCGTCGGGGTCGAGCTGCTGGAGGAACCAGAGCCGGCGCTGGTCGATCGTCAGCGGGTGGGTGGTCGGTTCAGCGGTCATGGGCCACCTCGTCCTTCGTGCGGGCTTGCAGGGTCTCCAGGCCGACCAGGTCGTCGGAGACGGCGTCGGGGACCTCCTCGTCGAACCGGGCGAGCACCGGGATCCGCAGGCAGACCAGCGCGAGCAGGGCCATGGCGAGGCCGAACAGCAGGTAGACCAGGCCGATGCCGCGGCCCGCGCCGGTGCCGATGACCTGGCCCACGGTGGAGGCGAGGGCGCCGTGCTCGTCCATCAGGGGCTGCAGCAGGCCGGGGGCGGCCGGGGCGACCACGGCGAAGCCGATCGGCAGGGTGGACCAGGCGACCATGGTGTTGACCGCGATGATCCGGCCGTGGAAGCGCAGCGGCACCTTGGTCTGGATGATGGTGGCGTAGGTGCCGTTGAGCAGAGCCAGGCCGAGCGTCATGCCGAACGCTCCGAGCGCGACCAGCGGCAGGGCGGGGCGCAGGCCGGTCAGCACGCAGGCGGCGGCCAGGCCCAGGGTGGCGACCATGACCCCGCGCAGCCGGTCGCGGCGGGGACCGCCCCAGATCAGCAGGGTGAGGCCGCCGGCCACGGCGCCGGCGCCGGCCGCCATGGCGACCCAGCCGGTGGCGGGCAGGTCGGCGAAGGACAGCACCAGCGGGGTGGTGAGCAGGAACAGCGGCGAGAGGAAGACGTTGAGGACGGCGAAGAAGACCAGCATCGCCCGGAAGTGCCGGCTGCCGAGCGAGCGCCGGAAGCCGGCCCTGATCTCCTCGACCACGCTCTCCCGGCGCCGCCACGCCATGGCCTGCGGGAAGCGTACGGCGAGGGTGATGCCGACGGCGGCGGCGTAGCTGACCACGTCCAGGGCGAGGATGCCGCCGAGGCCGATGCCGGCGAGCAGGCCGACGGCGAACAGCGGGACGAGGAACTGGGCGAAGCCGAGCGCCATCTGGACGATGCCGTTGGCCCGGCCGAGATAGCGCTTGGGGACCAGCTGCGGCACGGCCGAGCCCCAGGCGAAGCGCTGGAAGGCGAGGGCGAGGGAGAGCAGCGCGATGAGCACGTAGGCGTGGCCGACCCGGAGGCTGCCGGTGAGGTGGAGCACCAGCAGGACGGCCTGGACGGCGCCCGCGGCGAGGTCGCCGCCGAGCATCACCCGGCGCCGGTCACCCCGGTCGACGACGGCGCCGGCCAGCGGGGCGGCGAGGATGCCGGGGACGAGGGCGCAGGCGGCGAGCAGTCCGAGGTCGGCGAGTGAGCCGGTCCGCAGGTAGACCCAGATCGGCAGGGCGAACTCGGTGAGCGCCGAACCGATCATCGAGAGCTGCTGGCCGGTGGCGACGGCGAGGAACCGCCCGAGGCCGGGCCGCACGGTGTGGTCGGCGGCGGTGGGCCGCCGCGGTTCGGGCGAGCGGGACACACCCTCCAGCCACCAGGTGGCGGCCGGGGTGCGGGCGTGCTCGCGCTCGGTGCCGGCCGCGATCGCGGGATGGACCCGGGTGAGGACGGTGGCCAGTTCCCGGGCCCGGTACTTGAGGAAGAAGTGGCCTGCCTCGTCGAGCACCACCACGCCGGTGGTGTCGCTGAGCCGGTGCCACTCGCGGTAGCGCTCCTGGTAGAACTCGGTGGCGGGGTCGCGTTCGCCGGCGATCGCGATGACGGGCGCCCTCAGCCGGCCGCCCTCGGTGCGGAACAGCTCGCCGAAGTAGCGTTCCGCCTCCTTGGTGCCGACCCGGCGGTTGCGGACGATCAGGCTGAGCTGTTCCGGGGTGAAGTCCTCGACGTCGAGGCCGGCCGCGGTGAGCGCGTTGACCATGTCCTGGTCGCTGCGCAGCCGGTCGACCAGCGCGCCGAAGCGCTCGGAGAGGGCGGCGCCGCGGCCTTCGGGGCGGGCGAACGGGAAGATGCCGCCGAGGTGCACGGCGTCCACCTCGCGGCCGGCCGCCTCCAGTCGGCGGGCCACCTCGACGATCAGCATCACGCCGAGGCCGCAGTGGCCGTAGAGCACGATCCGGCCCTCGACGCCGGCCAGGATCTCCGCGGCGGTCTCGGCCGCGACCTCGTCGAACGGGCGGGCCTGTTCGCCGAGTTCGTGGCCGGGTACGGCGAGCGAGTGCAGCGCCCAGTCGTCCGGGAGGGCGTCGGCGAGCGGCTTGTAGATCAGCGCGCTGCCACCGCCGTAGGGGGCGCAGACGATCGAGCCGGTGGTGCGGGTGCGCTGCGGGGTGAGGCGGTGCAGCAGCCGGCGCGGGCCGCGGTCCTCGGCCGAGGAGCCGAGCAGGGCGGCGAGGGCGCGCACGGTGGGGTGCTGGAAGAGGTCCATCACGCCCAGTCCGGCGGCCTGTTCGGGCCGGGCGCGGCGCAGTCGGGCGACCACCTGGGTGGCGAGCAGGGAGTGGCCGCCGAGTTCGAAGAAGTCGTCCAGTGCGCCGACCCGTTCGAGGTCGAGCAGGTCGGCCCAGAGGTCGGCGATCACCTGTTCGGTGTCGCCCTCGGGTGCCAGGTACTGGGCGGTGCCGAGCGGGCCGTCCTCGGGGGCGGGCAGGGCGGCCCGGTCGACCTTGCCGTGGGCGAGCAGCGGCAGCCGGTCGAGGACCACCCAGCGGGCCGGGACCATGTAGTCCGGCAGGGTCTCCAGCAGGCGGGTGCGCAGGTCGGCGGCGGCGGGCGGTCCGCCCTGGCCTGGCCACTCCAGGTAGCCGACCAGCTGCTGCTTGACGCCTTCGCCGCGGGCGAGGACGACGGCCTGGGCGATGCCGGGGACGGCGGTCAGCGCGGCCTCGATCTCGCCGGGTTCGACCCGGTAGCCGCGGACCTTGATCTGGTGGTCGGCCCGGCCGAGGAACTCCAGTTCGCCGCCGGGCCGGTGGCGGACGAGGTCTCCGGTCCGGTACATCCGGGCGCCGGTCTCGGAGGTGAACGGGTCGGGCAGGAAGCGGTCGGCGGTCAGGTCGGGCCGGCCGAGGTAGCCGCGGGCCAGGCGGTCGCCGCCCAGGTGCAGCTCGCCGACGACGCCGGGCGGGACGGGCCGCAGCCGCTCGTCGAGGACGTAGCAGCGGGCCCCGGCGAGCGGGCGGCCGATCGGGGTCGAGCCGTGGGCGGGCGCGGGCCCGTCCGCCCGGACCTCGTGCACGGTGGCCCCGACGGTCGCCTCGGTGGGTCCGTAGTGGTTGAAGACGGCGCACCGGCCGAGCGCGGCGAGGCTGTGGGCCCAGGCCGCCGGGGCGGCCTCGCCGCCGAGCACCAGGGCTCTGCGGGGCAGCAGCTGCCCGGTGGGGGCGTCGGCGGTCAGCGCGGCCAGGTGGGAGGGTGTCATCTTGAGGTAGTCGATGCCCGACTCGGCCATTCGCAGGGCGAGTTCGGCGCCGGAGATCCGTCGCGGCAGCAGGTGGATCCGGCCGCCGGTGGACAGGCCCAGGTAGAGCATGGTGAGGCTGAAGTCGAAGGCGAGGGACTGCAGCAGCGCGTACGAGGCGCCCGGCTCGATCCGCAGCCGTTCGCGCGCCCCCGCCAGGTAGTTGAGGATCTGCCGGTGCTGCACGGCGACGCCCTTGGGCCGGCCGGTGGAGCCCGAGGTGTAGATGACGTAGGCGAGGTCGTCCGGGCCGGCCCGCTCGGGCAGCGGTGCGCTGCCCGCGGCGGTGTCGGCGGTGGCGTCCGGCGCCAGGACGGGCCCCGGGAATCGGGGTGCTGCGGCGGCGCGCACCGGGTCCGCGACCAGCACCGCGGCCTCGGCGTCGGCGAGCAGGAACTCCACTCTGCTGACGGGCTGTTCGGGGTCGAGCGGGAGGTATCCGGCGCCCGCCTTGAGGGCGCCGATCATGGCGACGGCCAGTTCCGGCGACTGCTCCAGGCAGATCGCGACGACCGTGCCGGGGCCGATGCCGAGCGCCAGCAGCCGACGCGCGAAGCCGGTGGCCCGGCGCTCCAGCTCGGCGTAGGTCAGGGTCTGCGCGCCGAGGGTCAGGGCGGGCGCGTCCGGGGTCAGCGCGGCGGCCCGGGCGAGCAGTTCGGTGAGGGTGTCGGGCCCGTCTGCGGGCAGGGCGGGGCCGGCCGCCCAGTCGGCCAGCGAGGCGTCCTCGCCCTCCGCCAGCAGGGGCAGCTCGCCCACCGGGCGGTCGGGGTCGGCCAGAGCGGCGCGCAGCAGGACCTCGAAGCGCTCGGTCAGCCGCTCGACGGTGGTGTGGTCGAACAGGTCGGTGCGGTAGGTGAACAGGCCGTACAGGCCGCCGTCGGCCTCGTCGCGCAGGTACAGCGCGAGGTCGTGGTGGGTGGTGGTGGCCCGGTAGCCGAAGCCCTCCGAGCGCGGCGGGCCGGCCGGCGCGACCGGGGCCTGCTCGCCGTAGTTCTGGAAGGCGAAGGTGGCCTGGAAGACGGCGGCCCGGCTGACGTCCCGTTCGACGGCGAGGTCGCCGACGATCTGCTCGAACGGCACCTCCTGGTGCGCGTAGGCGTCCAGGGTCCGTTCGCGGACCCGGCCGACCAGGCGTCCGAAGCCCAGCTCGGGCGCGAGCCGGGCCCGGATCGGCAGCATGTTGACGAAGATGCCGACCAGGGCTTCGAGTTCGCGGTGCAGCCGGCCCGCGACCGGCGAGCCGACCGCGAAGTCCCACTGCCCGCTGTGCCGGGCGAGCAGCGCCTGGTACGCGGCCATCAGCACCATGTAGCGCGAGGCGCCGTACGCGCGGGAGAGCTCGGTGATCCGCCCGGACAGCTCGGCGTCCCAGCGGAACTCGTGCGCGGCGCCGGCGAGGCCGAGGACCGGCGGGCGGGGGCGGTCGGTGGGCAGTTCCAGAGCCGGGACGCCGTCCAGTTCGGTGCGCCAGTACGTCCGCGAGGCGGCCGACGTGCCGTCCGCGATCCGCTCGCGCTGCCAGGCGGCGTAGTCGCCGTACTGCAGCTCGGGCGCGGGCAGGCCGTGCGGGGTGCCGTCGGTGTGGTGCGTGTGCAGGGCGTCCAGCTCGCGCTGGAGCAGGTCGATCGACCAGCCGTCGCAGACGATGTGGTGCAGGACCAGGGCCAGCACGTGCTCCTGCTCGGCGAGGCGCACCAGCAGGACCCGCAGCAGCGGGCCGCTCGCCAGGTCGAACGGCTCGGCGATGAGCGCCTCGACGGCCTCGGCGGCCCGCCGGTCGGGGTCCTCGTCCCCACTCGCGTCCAGGAACCGGGCGGTGAACGGCGCCGGGTCGGCGACCAGCGCGTACGCGGTTCCGTCCGCGGTGGCGGGGAAGGCCGTGCGCAGGCTCTCGTGCCGGGCCAGCAGGTCGGTGAGCGCGGCGTCCAGCGCCCGGCGGTCGTACGGGCCGTGGATGCGGCGGGCGGGGGCCAGCGTGTACGCGGTCGAGCCGGGGGTGAGCTGCTCCATGAACCACAGCCGTTCCTGGCTGCTGGAGAGCGGCGCCGGCGTCCCCGCGGGCCTGGGGTGCACCGTCCGGGCGGGGCCTCGGGCGCCGCGCAGCCGCTGCGTCAGCAGGGCCCGTTTGGCGTCGGACCAGCCCGTGGTCGGGGGCTGGGTTTCGGTCATCGTCATCCTGTTCGGGATCGGGGAGGCGCGCTTTGCGGGCGCCGGGCGAGTGGGCGGGCGCGGTCAGCGCAGGCGGGCCAGGGCCTCGGCGATGCCGGCCACGGTCGGGGTGTCGAAGAAGAGGTCGAAGTCGACCTCCACACCGAGGGATTCGCGGATCCGCGCGGAGATCTGAATGATCGTCAGCGAGTGTCCGCCGAGGTCGAAGAGGTCGTCCTGCGGGCCGACCCCGGGCAGGCCGAGCACCTCCGACCAGATCGCGCACAGGGTGGCGGTGAGCTCGTCCCCGGGGGTGCCAGGCGCGAGGTCGGCCTCGGCGGCGGGTTCTGCGGCGGGCGGGGCGGGCAGGGCCCGGCGGTCCAGCTTGCCGTTCGGGGTGAGCGGCAGGCTCGCCAGCGTGACGAACTGCGCGGGCACCATCGCGGCCGGGAGCGTGCGCCGCAGGTGGTCCCGCAGGTCGGCAGGCTCGGCAGGCTCGGCAGCGACAAGGTAGCCGACCAGCCGGGGCTCGCCGTGGGCGTCCGGGTGGACGGCGACGGCGGCCTGTGCGACGTCCGGATGGTCGAGCAGCGCCGACTCGATCTCGCCGAGCTCGATCCGGTGGCCGCGGATCTTGACCTGCTGGTCGATCCGGCCGAGGTAGTCCAGGGCGCCGTCGCCCGTCCGGACGACCAGGTCGCCGGTGCGGTAGAGCCGGGCGCCGGGCGGGCCGAACGGGTCCGGGACGAAGCGGTCGGCGGTCAGCTCGGGCCGGCCCAGGTAGCCGGACGCCAGGCCGTCGCCGCCGAGCAGCAGTTCGCCGGGCAGGCCGACGGGCACCGGCCGGAGCCGCCCGTCCAGCACGTACGCCCGGGTGTTGGCGATCGGGCGGCCGATGCCGACCCGGTGTGGCGCGGCCGGGATCTCGGCGCAGGTCGACCAGACCGTGGTCTCGGTCGGGCCATAGACGTTGAGCAGCCGTGCCACGACGGCCCGCAGCTCCCTGGCCAGCGGCAGCGGGAGTGCCTCCCCGCCGGCCAGGGCGGTCAGGCCGGTGCGACCGGGCGCGGCGGCGAGCACGACCCGCCAGCCGGAGGGCGTGGCCTGGGCGTGGGTGACGCCCTCGGCGGCGATCAGCCGGAGCAGGCCCGGCCCGTCGACGGCCAGGCCGTCCGGGGCCAGCACCAGGCGACCGCCGGTGGTCAGCGGGAGGAACAGCTCCAGGGCGGAGATGTCGAACGAGAGCGAGGTCAGGCCGAGCCAGACGTGCCCGGGGCCGGAGTCCAGCCGGTCGGCGAAGGAGCCGAGCAGGTTGGCCAGCGCCCGGTGCCCGACCACCACGCCCTTGGGACGCCCGGTGGAGCCCGAGGTGTAGAGCACGTAGGCGGTGTCCCCGGGCGCCGGATGCGCCGGCGCCTCGCCCGCCCGTTCCCCCGGAAGGTCGCCCAGGTCGAGCACCGCCGGTACGGCGGCGGCGAGTTCGGCGGTCGGCCCGCGGTCGGTGAGCAGCAGCGCGGCGCCGGAGTCGGCGAGGATGTAGGCGAGCCGCTCGGCGGGGTACGCCGGGTCGAGCGGGAGGTAGGCGGCGCCGGCCCGGAGCACCGCGAGCAGCGCGACCGGCAGCGCCGCGGTGCGGTCGAGGTGGACGGCGACCAGGGAGCCGGCGCCGATGCCGCGGGCCCGCAGCACGGCCGCGAGGGCGTCGGAGCGTTCCATCAGGGTGCGGTAGTCGAGGCTGCCGTCGGCGGCGGTGACGGCGACGGCGTCGGGGGTGCGCCGGGCCTGCCGTTCGACCAGGTCGACGACGGTACGGTCGGCCGGGTAGGCGGCGGCGGTGTCGTTCCAGCCGTCGAGGACGGCGTGCCGCTCCGCCTCACCGAGCAGCGGGAGTTCGGCGAGTGGGCGTTCGGGGTCGGCGACGGCGGCGTCCAGCAGGGTGGCGAAGTGCTCGGCGATCCGGCTGGCGGCGTCCGGGGGCAGCACGGCCGGGTCGTACTGGAGGGCGATCAGCGCGCGGTCCGGCTCGTCCACCACCTGGATGTTGAGGGTGGTGCGGGCTGCGTGGTTGAACACCGCCCAGTCCACGGCGGCGGACGTTCCCTCGAAGACCGGGTCGGCGCCACGCCGGCGGTAGCTCAGCGTGACCGGGGTGAGGCCCACCCGCGGGGTCAGCCCGCGGACCACCGTGCCGAACGGCACGGACCGGAAGCGGTACACCGCGCGCAGCTGCGCGCGCACGGCCCGGGCGAATCCGGCCAGCCCGGTGGTCTCCTGGTCCACGGCCGGTACGGGCAGCGGGAGTTCGTTGACGTGCAGGCCGACGGCCGCGCGCTGCGCCGGGCCCCGGGTGGAGAGCGGGACGGCGATCGAGGCGCCCTCGTTCCCGTAGCGCAGCAGCAGGGCGTGCGCGGCGGCCAGCAGCAGTTCGAAGACGCTCACCCCGGCCGCCGCTGCGGCGGCGCGCAGGGCCCGGTGCTCGGCCGGGCCGAGCAGCCGCTCGACACTCTCGCCGAGCGGCTGGCCCGGTCCGCCGCCCGGGCCGGCCGGTCGGCCGGTGCCGGGCAGCGCGACCTCGGCCCGGTCGGTCCAGCGCTGCGCGTACCAGTCGGCGGCCTGCCGGACCAGGGCCGGATCGGGTTCGGCGAGCGCTTCCAGCGCGGTGGCGAGGGCGGTCTCCGGGTCGGCGGCTCCGGCCGGCCGGGCGGGGGCGCGGCCGGCCAGGCGGGCGTTGTAGGCGGTGGCGAGGTCGGCCAGCAGGACCTCCTTGGACATGCCGTCGAACACCGCGTGGTGGACCACCGTCAGCAACTCGGCACGGCCGTCCGGGCGGTGGAACAGGGTGGCGCGGGCCAGCGGGCCGGTGCCGGGCCAAAACGGCCGGGCGATCTCGGACTCCAGCCGCTTCGCGAAGTCCTCGGCGCCGGCGCCGGTCGTATCGGCCACGGCCAGTGACGGGCGCTCGTCGGCGGTGCGCAGCCGCAGCGCGCCGTCCTGCTCCACCAGCGTGCAGCAGAGCGCCGGGTGGCGGTCGAGTACGTCCTCCCAGGCGTGGCCGAGGGCCGCCGGGTCGATCCGGTCGAAGGCCGTGCGCACCGGCATGTGGTAGTTGCGCCCGGCCAGGCCGAGGCGTTCGGTCAGCCAGACTCCGTGCTGGGCCGACCCGGCCAGGGCGGACGGACGGGCCGCGTTCTGTTCAGGCATCGCTGCTCACTTCGGGTGGTGGGTGCTGCGGGAGCGAGGAGCCGTGGCCGTCCCGGTGGTCGGGTCACGACGGGGAGGAGGGCGACCGCCTCGGGGGTACGCGCCGCACGCCGCCCCGGAATTCCTCGGTCGCCCCGGGCTTCCTGATGTGCCGTCAGGGGATGGAAGCACAGCCGAACGGTCGAGCCCCGGTGATTCACATCAGTTCATATTGGTCCAGACCTGCGGAGAGACTGGCATAGACCAAAGGAGGCGTCAAGGGTCGCCCGACCTGCCCTGACGGTCAGTAACTCAGCATGTCCAGAGCAAAATTGACGGTGCGGATCACGACTGCTGGCGGCCTCCCCGGGAGAGGCCCGGGTCCGCACACGGACCACCTCGACCGCCGAAGCCGTCTGGCGCCCGCCCTTCGTACGCCGTGCGGTGGAGACGACGAGGGCCCCGACCGCCTGGGCAGGCGGTCGGGGCCCTCGATCGGATGGCGCCGGGTGACGGTCGGTCGACGGTGAGCACCGCCTTGCTCATTCCGGAGGAGCGGGATCGTTCACGCGGCCGCAACGCGGCGGGCCGCCGCCCGGTGACGCACCAGCACCCCCACCAGTACCACCAGCAGGGCCCCGCCGTACACGGGTTGCTGGGTGTCGCCGCCGACCAGGTAGAGCACCGCCCCGGCGGCCGGCACGGCCAGCCACTCCCAGCGCCCGTCCAGCCCGACCAGCGCCACCACCAGCAGGCCGTACCAGGGGTAGTTCGGCGCGGCCAGCAGCAGGGCCGTCCCGGTCACCAGCAGCGCACCGCCCCACGGCCGCGCCGGGTCGCCCCGTCGCAGCACGTGGAACACCACGACGAGCAGCACCAGGGCCGCCGCCCAGGGCGTGAGCACGGACGGCACCAGCAGCCGCACCAGTCCGAACCGCGCCACGTCGGCCCGGTCGTAGCCCTCCTCCCGCAGGTACCCGGGCAGGTAGCCGAGCACGCCGGCGCCGGACAGCGCCAGATACGGCAGGTAGGCGAGCGCGACGGTGGCCAGCGCCAGCACGGGCAGCAGCAGGTCGCGCGGGCGCGGGCGGCGCGCCAGCACTCCGGAGAGCGCGCCCGGCAGGGCCACGGCGGGGACGAGCTTGACCGCGATCGCGGCCCCGAACAGCACCCCGCCCGCCGCCACCCAGCCGCGGACCGCCGCGAGCAGGGCGGCGACCAGCAGCAGTGCGCCCAGGGTGTCCACGTGCGCGTCGTTGACGGCCCACAGGGCGACCCCCGGGCACCAGCCCCAGAGCGCCGCCCGCACCGGCCGGCGCCGGGTCAGCAGCAGGCCGGTGGTGGCGACCGCGAGCAGCGCGCCGCCGAGCTGGACGGCCCGTACACCGCCGCCGAGGCCGTGCAGGCCGAGGAACCAGGCCTCGGCCACCGGCGGGTAGATGGTCGGCACGGCGGGGCGGTTGAGCCGGCTGCACTGCCCGGCGGCCGTCCGCCGCTCGTCCCAGCCGCTGCACGGCCCGGCGGGCGGGAAGAGGTCGGGGGCCCGTCCGCGCAGGCCGGCCAGCGCGGGGTCGTCGGGCGCGTACCGGTACGGCGAGATGCCGGCCGCCTGCACCCGGCCGTCCCAGACGTAGCGGTACGCGTCGTCGCTGGTCCGGGGCGGGGCGAGCAGCCCGGTGGCGGCGACGGCGATGCTGCCGGCCAGCACCAGGGCCGCCGCCCGGCGGGGCGGCACCCGGCGGAGCAGGGCGACGGCGAGCCCGAAGAGCAGCAGGTCCGCCAGGTACCAGCCGTACAGCGGGCCGGGCCGGCCGAGGGTGCCGCCGCCGGTGACGGTGCCGGCGAGGGCGCCCACCAGGGCGAGCAGGGCGGCGGACGGGAGGAGGAGTCGTGGCACCCGGCCACCCTGCCACCGCGCCGCCGCCCGCGGCCGGATCGCGCGGCCGCCGTTCGACTTCCGTAAGGCCCCGCCTGCGCGCCTCAGGGGTGGTCCGGGCGCGGCGGGCAGGCCCGCCCGCACGGGCCGGCCCGGGCGTCCGAGCTCATCGGCAGCGTGGACAGCGCCGCCGGCGTGCTCCGGCCGCCTGTGCCGTGGGCCGCGACACGCCCGGGAGCGGCCGTCTGCCGCCCACCCCGGCAGGACGCGGGGCGGGCGGGCGCAGGCCGCGCTAGGTTCGGAGCGGTGGGCGGCCCGAGCCGGTACCGCCGCCGCGCGGTGCGGCCCCGGCGACTCGATGCGGGGGTGGGTGTCGGGGAGGGGCCCTCACGAGATATCTTGATATCAAGACGTTCTAGACGTGAAGCGGAGCACCGGTGACTGACTCGACCATCATTTACACGCACACTGACGAGGCCCCGGCCCTGGCAACGTATTCGTTCCTGCCTGTGGTCCAGGCGTACGCCTCGACGGCCGGTGTCAACGTGGAGACGCGTGACATCTCCCTGGCCGGTCGCATCATCGCGAGCTTCCCCGAGCGTCTGGAGGAGGGCCAGCGCATCGAGGACGCCCTCGCCGAGCTCGGCGAGCTCGCCAAGACCCCCGGCGCCAACATCATCAAGCTGCCGAACATCTCGGCCTCCATCCCGCAGCTCAAGGCCGCGGTCGCGGAGCTGCAGCAGCAGGGCTACGCGCTGCCGGACTACCCGGACGACCCGAAGTCGGACGAGGAGCGCGACATCCGCGCCCGCTACGACAAGGTCAAGGGCAGCGCCGTCAACCCGGTGCTCCGCGAGGGCAACTCCGACCGCCGCGCGCCGCTGTCGGTGAAGAACTACGCCAAGGCGCACCCGCACCGGATGGGCGCCTGGACCGCCGAGTCCAAGACCAACGTCGCCACCATGGGCGCCGACGACTTCCGTTCCACCGAGAAGTCCGCGGTGGTCACCGAGGCCGGTTCGCTGCGCATCGAGCTGGCGGCCGAGGACGGCAGCACCACCGTGCTGCGCGAGTCGGTCAAGGTCCTGGCGGGCGAGGTCGTGGACGCCTCCGTCATGCGCGTCGCCGCGCTGCGCGAGTTCCTGGCCGCCCAGGTCGCCCGCGCCAAGGCCGAGGGCGTGCTGTTCTCGGTGCACCTCAAGGCCACCATGATGAAGGTCTCCGACCCGATCGTCTTCGGCCACGTGGTGCGCGCCTTCTTCCCGAAGACCTTCGCCGCGTACGGCGAGGTGCTCGCCGCCGCCGGTCTGAGCCCGAACGACGGCCTGGGCACCATCCTGAACGGCCTGGACGCGCTGCCCCAGGGCGCCGAGATCAAGGCGTCCTTCGACGCCGAGATCGCCGAGGGCCCGGCCCTCGCGATGGTCGACTCGGACCGCGGCATCACCAACCTGCACGTGCCGAGCGACGTCATCGTCGACGCCTCGATGCCGGCCATGATCCGCACCTCCGGCCACATGTGGGGCCCGGACGGCAAGGAGGCCGACACCCTGGCCGTCCTGCCGGACAGCAGCTACTCCGGTGTGTACCAGGTCGTCGTCGACGACTGCCGCGCCAACGGCGCCTTCGACCCGGCCACCATGGGCTCGGTGCCCAACGTCGGCCTGATGGCGCAGAAGGCCGAGGAGTACGGCAGCCACGACAAGACCTTCGAGATCGCCGCCGCCGGCTCCGTGCGCGTCGTCGACGCCGAGGGCAACGTGGTCCTGGAGCAGGCCGTCGCGGCCGGCGACATCTTCCGGATGTGCCAGACCAAGGACCTGCCGATCCAGGACTGGGTCAAGCTCGCCGTCACCCGCGCCCGCGCGACCGGCAACCCGGCCGTGTTCTGGCTCGACGAGGGCCGTGCGCACGACGCCGTCCTGATCGGGAAGGTCCGCGGCTACCTCGCCGAGCACGACACCGAGGGCCTGCAGATCGAGATCCTCTCCCCGGTCGAGGCGACCGCGTTCTCCCTGGAGCGCATCCGCCGCGGCGAGGACACCATCTCGGTCACCGGCAACGTGCTGCGCGACTACCTGACCGACCTGTTCCCGATCCTCGAGCTCGGCACCAGCGCGAAGATGCTGTCGGTCGTCCCGCTGATGAACGGCGGCGGCCTGTTCGAGACCGGCGCCGGCGGCTCCGCGCCCAAGCACGTGCAGCAGCTGGTCAAGGAGAACTACCTGCGCTGGGACAGCCTCGGCGAGTTCCTCGCGCTGGCGGTCAGCTTCGAGCACCTCGCGCAGACCACGGGCAACGCGCGCGCCCAGGTCCTCGCCGACACCCTCGACCGGGCGACCGGCACCTTCCTCAACGAGGACAAGTCGCCGAGCCGCCGCCTCGGTGGCATCGACAACCGCGGCAGCCACTTCTACCTGGCCATGTACTGGGCCCAGGAGCTGGCGCAGCAGACCGACGACGCCCAGCTCGCGGAGGCGTTCGCGGCCCTGGCCAAGACGCTCGCCGAGCAGGAGCAGACGATCGTCGCCGAGCTGATCGCGGTCCAGGGCTCGCCCGCCGAGATCGGCGGCTACTACCAGCCCGACGCCGCCAAGGCCGCCGCGGTCATGCGTCCGTCGGCCACGTTCAACGAGGCCGTCGCGACCCTCGGCTGACGAGGTCCGCGCGGCACCGCACGCAGTGACGGGAGGGGTTCCCGGGCTCACCGGCCCGGGGGCCCCTCCCGCGTGCGTCCGGTGTGCTGCGGCTCCGGGACGGGCGTAGCGTCCTGCGTATGGGTGATGTTCGTGCCGGGCGCCCGTGACGCACCGCCCGCCGGCCTGGCGGCGCACGACGACCGTGCGCCGCTGGACACGACGCTGACCTCGATCGTCCTCCGGTGCGGCGCCGCGTCGGGCGGGGTCTACCTGCTGCCCGCCGCCGAGCCCGTGCTGCAGCTGGCGGTGCTGCGGGGCATGCCCGCCGAGTTCATCGCACCGTGGATCCGCGTGCCGCTCGCCGCGCCGCTGCCGGTGGCCGACGCCGTCCGCGACCGCCGGCTGGTGTGGTCCGGCAGCCAGCAGGAGTTCGCCCGGCTGTACCCGCGGGCCGCGCTGGCGTTCCCTTACCACTTCGCGCTGGCCGCCGCCCCGCTCCGGCGCGGGGAGCGGTGCCTGGGCGCGCTGCTGCTGCTGTGGCCCGCCTCCCACCCGCCGCGGGCCAGCCGCCGCGAGCAGGAGCTGATCGCCGCGGCCTGCGACGAGCTGGCGTCCCTGCTGTCGGAGGCCGAGCGGGCCGGGCGTCCGATCACCGCCCCGTCGCGGCCCCGGCAGCTGCCCATCCGGCTCTCCCCCGCCGCGCTGCCCGCCGACGCCGCGAGCGCGTTCGCCGAACGCCTGCCCGGCGGCAGCTGCGCGCTCGACCTCAACGGCCGGATCACCTATCTCAGCTCCGGCGCGTGCACCCTGCTCGGCGCCCGCCGGGAGCGGCTGCTCGGCGCGCTGCCGTGGCAGGCGCTGCCCTGGCTGGACGGCCCGGAGTACGAGGACCGGTACCGGACGGCGGTGGTCAGCCGCCGGCCCACGGCGTTCACCGCGATGCGCCCACCCGGCCGCTGGCTGTCGTTCCGGCTGTACCCCGACGCCGACGGCACCAGCATCCGGATCACTCCGGCCGGCCGGGGCCGCGCGCCCGACCCCGCCTCGATCCGGCCGCAACCGCCGCCCGCCTCCCGGGCCGGCCAGCTGTACCAGATCATGCACCTGGCGGCCGCCCTCACCGAGGCGGTCAGCGTCAAGGACGTGATCGACCTGGTCGCCGCCCAGGTCCTGCCCGCCTTCGACGCGCAGGGGCTCGCCCTGCTCACCGCCGACGCCGGACGGCTGCATGTGACCGGGTACCGCGGCTACCCGCCGGAGGCCATCGAGCGGTTCAACGACGTCCCGTTGCGCGCGCACCAGACACCCACCGTGGACGCCCTCACCTCCGGGCTGCCCGGCTTCTTCGGCTCCCCGCAGGAGCTGGTCCGGGTGTACCCGGACGTCCCGCTGGTCACCGGGAAGCAGGCCTGGGCCGTCCTGCCGCTGATCACCTCGGGCCGGCCGGTGGGTTGCTGCCTGCTCGCCTACGACCAGCCGCACCGGTTCGCGGTGGACGAGCGCACCGTGCTGACGTCCCTGGCCGGACTGCTCGCGCAGGCCCTGGAGCGCGCCCGCCTGTACGACGCCAAGCTCGGGCTCGCCGGTGAGCTGCAACGGGCGCTGCTCCCCCACACCCTGCCGCGGGTGCCTGGACTCGACATCGCGTCCCGCTACTCGCCGGCCACCCGGGGCATGGACGTCGGCGGCGACTTCTACGACGTCATCCGGCTCGGCGAGGGCGCGGCGGCGGCGGTGATCGGCGACGTCCAGGGGCACAACGCCTCGGCCGCGGCCCTGATGGGCCAGGTCCGCACGGCCGTCCACGCCGCCTCGGGCGCGCCGCCCGACCAGGTCCTCGCCCGCGTCAACCGGCTGCTGTGCGATCTGGACCCGGGCCTGTTCACCACCTGCCTCTACGTCCACCTGGACCTCGCCGGCGGGCGCGCGCTGCTCGCCGACGCCGGGCACCCGCCCCCGCTGCTGCGTGCCCCGGGCAGGCGCACCCGCGCCCTCGAACTCGTGCCCGGGCCGCCGCTGGGCATCGAGCCGGACGCCCGCTACCCGGTCGCCGAGATCCCACTCGACCTCGGCACCCTGCTGCTGCTCTACACGGACGGCCTGGTGGAGAGCCCCGGCACCGAGATCGACCACGGCATCGCCGTCGTCGCCGAGCAGTTGGACCGGGCCGAGGACCCCGCTCTGGACCGGATCACGGACGAGCTGGTCGGCCGGGCCCGGGCGGTCGGCGAACGCGCCGACGACATCGCGACCCTGCTCCTGCGGGTGACCGGGGCCCGCTGAGCGGCGGGCCCGGCGGGCGGCTCAGCGGGGCCGGACCTCGATCGGCCGCATCATCTCGTTGTCCTCGTGGTCCGTGATGTGGCAGTGCCAGGCGTAGCGGCCGGCGAGGTCGAACCGCAGCTTCACCCGGGTGATCTCGCGCGGGTACGCGATCACGGTGTCCTTGTAGCCCGACTCCCAGGCCTCGGGCGGCCGGGCCACCCCGCGGAAGGTCTCCCGGCCGACGACCTCCAGCATCACCTGGTGCACGTGGATCGGATGCGCGTGCCCGGTGAAGTTGTACAACTCCCAGAGCTCGACGGCGTGCTGGTCCGGATCCTCGGTCACCGCGTCGCCCCAGCCGAGCGGGGCGGGCCGGGGGCGCCGGCGGGCGTCCCGGGTGACGGTGCCGAGCATCGCCATCACCGGCACCCGGCGGAAGTCCGTCGAGGTCGTCTCGCTCAGGGACAGTTCACGGGTGCGCTCCGGGGCCCCCAGCGGGGTGACGGCGGGCAGGTCGAGGCGGGCCGGGGGGAGGCTGGTGTCGGTGGAGGCGAGCGGTGTGACGCGGAACTTCATCACCTGGCCGGTGGTGTCCGGGTCGGCGGCCGCGTAGTCGGCGCCCACCGTCCCGCCGGAGAAGGCCTGGTCGGGGCCCTCGTTGACGAGGTAGAGCTCCGTGCCTTCCGGGAGTGCGCCGAAGTCGACGATCACGTCGGCGCGTTCACCCACGCCGAGCAGGATCTGGTCGAGCCGGGCGGGCGCGGCCAGGAACCCGCCGTCGGCGCCGATCTGCCACAGCGGCAGCGCGGCGGGCACCGGGCGGTCCGCCAGCGGGTCCGTGGCGATCTTGAGCAGCAGGGTGCGGGCGTTGCTGCCGTTCAGCAGCCGCAGGCGGTACCGGCGGGGCTCGACCTCCAGGACCGGCCAGGTGCGGCCGTTGACCACGATCGTCTCGGCGAAGGTCTCCGGGTTCCAGATCGGGGGGACGTCCGTGAAGGGCACGAACGGGCCGTCCGGCGGGGTGTCGCCGACGAAGCCGCGATCCGCGGGGAAGAACAGCGAGCCGTCGCTGTCGAAGGACCGGTCCTGGATCATGATCGGGATCTCGTAGTACGCCGTCCCCGGCGGGTCGTCGTGCCCCGGCGCGGGGCCGGGCAGCACACCGGCCGGCAGGTCCGCCTCGCCGCCGCGCAGCAGGTAGAAGCCGCACAGTCCGGCATAGATGTTCAGCCGGGTCAGCCCGAGGGTGTGGTCGTGCCACCAGAGTGCGGCCGCCCGCTGGTCGTTGTCGTACTCGAAAACCGCCGTGCCGGGCTGCCGGACCGCGTCACCGGCGGCCTCGGCGAAGCGCGCGTAGGAGCTACCCGTCCGCGCGTAGCCGTCGGGGAGGTCGACGGCGTCGGGCAGGTACCAGGCCTCGGGGTAGCCGTCCGCCTCCGGCCGGACGTGCCCGCCGTGCAGGTGCGGCACGATCGGCACCGGCCCCCGGTACGGGCCCGGTGTCTGCGTGAACGAGGGACGCGAGTCGCGCCCGTCCTCCCCGCCCGGCGGGTTCGCCCAGTGCAGGGTCGGGTCGACGGGGAGCAGGTGCGGCAGGAACCGCCGCCGCTCGTCGACCAGTTCGTTGGCCCACCAGGTGCGCACCGGGCGGTCCACCGCCGCCTCCAGGGTGAAGGCCGGGTAGTGGAACGAGTCCGGACGGCCCTGCGCGCCGTAGCCCCAGACGGTGGTGGCGGGAAGACCGGGCGGCAGGATCTGCTGGGAGAACTGCCGGACGGCGAGCGTGTAGTCGTCGCGGCCGCCGTCCGCGGCTGCGCGGGGCATCACCGGCAGGACGTTCAGCGGTGTCACGTACTTGGGCACCGCCGCCGGGTCCAACGCGTCGCCGCCGCGCCGTCCGCGCGCGGCCCCGTGCCGCGTCACGGCGGTGGCGGCGCCGGCCGCGGGCTCCCCCAGGCCGAGTACGGCCGCCCCCGCTCCGACGGCGGCGGCCCGCAACAGCTGGCGCCTGCTCATCGAGCCGGTCGCGTGGTCCTGGTCGGGTGTCCCGGCTGAGAGGCCGTCATCTCTGTGCACAGGGCGATGCTATGCGCGAATGGTGCCATTCATGGACATTCTCACCCATCATGCCTGTGTCTCCCGGGCGCCGGGGCGACAGCCGCTCCCGGTCCGGCGGGGCTCCCGGCCGAGCAGGTCCCGGCAGTCCTCGGCCTCGGTCACCTCGGCAGAGCGTCCGCAGGGGGGAGGCAACCGCCGCAGCGGCAACCCCCGTGTCCTTCGCGGCGGGTGGCGGGTCGCCCGGACGATCTCCCGGGCCCGCCCGGCGTATTCGGCGGTCGGGGCGAGGAGCTGACGGGCACCGGTGGCCGTGTCCTTCGACCGGGACGGGCGGCATCCGGGCGCCTCCCGCATCGAGCCTCAACGGGCCTCAGCGGCAGCACAGTTCGAGCGTCCCCAGCCGGTCGACGGTGGCACTGACCAGGTCGCCCGCCGCCAGCGGTGCGGCCGCGGTCAGGCCGCCGGAGAACACGACCTGCCCGGCACGCGGGCCCTCGCCCTCCGCGGCGCGGCGCCGGGCGGGCCAGGCCACGGCGGCGGCCGGATGGCCCATGCAGGCCGCGGCCGGCCTCGGTGAACGGCGGGATCGCCACCCGCGCGCGACGGGCCGGTACAGCGCTCGGGCCTTGGGATCGGCATCGTGCGTGGCCGGCATCGGACGTCCTCGGTTCGTTCGTTCGGAGCGGCCCGTGCCGGTGGGCGCGGGATGCCGGGAACGTGCGCGGTCAGCCCGACTTCGGGATGTAGGCCATCCCGTGCGCGCCCGGCTCGCCGCGCCTGGCGATGTCCAGCCGCGCGAGGGATCGCATCGTGTCCAGGTCGACGACGTCGACGGTGGAGGACGAGACGCAGGCGACGTACCCGATCCGGCCGTCGGCGGACGAGGTGATGGTGAGCGGGAACCGGCCGACGTCGACGGCGCCCAGCCGCTCGTGGCCGGTGGCGGAGAACACCGTGAGCCGCCCGGCCGCCTGGCGCCCGAGCTTGGCCGCGGGGTCGGGCTCCATTCGCAGTTCGCCGACCAGGAGCCGCCCGGTCGAGGTGACGTGGACCGGGAAGACCACGTGCTCCGTCGGCAGCACCTCGGTGATCGATGCGGCCTTGGTGTCGATCACCCGGATCCCGGTGGCCGGCGCCGCCTCGGCCCGGTCCGCGAACGAGCCGTACGGCGCCGCGACGAAGACCTGGGAGCCGTCGGCGGACACCGCGATGCCCTCGCTGCCGGGCACCTCGATCCGGTCGGTGAGCACGCCCCGGTCGAGGTCGACGACGGAGACGAACGGCGCCTCCTTGTTGCTGGCGTAGCCGGCCCGGCCGGCCGGGTCGACGACGAACCAGTGCGGGCCGGGCGCTCCGGTGTCGATGCGCCCGATCGGGCGACGGGTCGCGGTGTCGACGACCACGACCCCGCCGGGGCGGCTCCCGGCGCCCTCCACGCTGACGTACAGGCGGCCGCGGACGGCGTCCAGGGCCAGCCCGTGCGGGCCGTGCTCGGGGGCGAGGTCGACGACCTCGACGATCTTGCGGGTGTCCGGGTCGATGACGGTCAGTTCGCTGCGCCGCCCGCTGTTGGCGTGGTAGTACCCCGAGCGGTAGGTGCTGGCGCACCAGATCAGGCGCTGCAAGGGGTCGAAGCACAGCTCGTGCGGCTCGGCGAGGACGTCGACGGTGTCCAGGTGCCGGTCGGTCGCGGCGTCGAAGAAGGACACGGTGGGGCCGCTCTGGCTGACCACGGCGAGGACGTCGCCGGCCAGGTTGCTACGGACGGACTGCTGCACGGGCAACTCCAGGTGAGATACGGGGTCCGCACTGCTGCGGACCACTCCACTCTCGGAGCCGGGGCACCTGCCGGGCAATGCAAAGATGGGCAAGGGATCTTTGCGCCGGACGCAATCCGCCGCGATCCGCCGCGATGCCGTCCGCCCGAGACCGGAGAGCCCGTGGATCTGAACCCTGCTGAGGGCACTGGACGTACTGCTCCAGGAGAACAGCGTGACCCGCGCCGCCGAGCGGCTGGGCACCTTCGCCATCCCGCTGGACGTCCCGCCGCTGGAGATCGGCATGGCCTGGCACCCGCGGAACACGGCGGACCACGGCCACCGGTGGTTCCGCGGGCATCTGCGGGCCGTCACCGTACGGGGGGTCTCGGGCGCCGCTTCCGGGCGGGCGGCGTCAGGGTGAGGGTGCGGCGTCAGCGCGGCGGGCGGGCGTGCTCTGCGGGAAAGATCTGGCCCAGCAGCCGTCGCAGGGCGTGTCTGTCCGCCTCGTCCAGCGTCTCCAGGCCGCTGAGCTCGGACATCAGCTCGGCGCGGATCTCCTCGACGGTCCGCTGCCCGCTCTCGGTGAGCAGCACGAGCTTGACCCGCCGGTCGGCGGGGTCCGCCTCCCGCCGGACCAGTTCGCGGGCCTCCAGCCGGTCGACGATGCCGGTGACGTTCGAGGCGTCGCAGGCGAGCAGGTCGGCGAGGGTCCGCATGGGCATCGGCTGCCGCAGCAGGCTGAGCATCTTGCCCTGCATCAGGGTGAGGCCGCGTCCGGCCGCGACCGCGGCGAAGTTCCGGTAGTAGGACGCCGCGGCCTGCGCGAGCTGGTCCATCAACTGCACGGATGCGGGGGCCGGCGCCGGTGCGGCCGACGGGACGTGCGGCGCGGGGCGAGTCATGGTTCTAGTGTAGGCGAGATTACTTGACATCTTTAACTATTGAGGATTACCTTCAGATTAGTTGAAGAGTTCAACCATCCAGGCCGTCAACCTCAGCCGTCAACCCACTCGGATCTCAAGGCCCGCCCGATCCACCCCGGGCCGGACCGCCCCAGGAGCCACCCCATGACCGCCGCACTCTTCGTCGTCACCGGCGCCGACCGCTGGACGCTCGCCGACGGCACCCCGCACCCGACCGGCTACTGGGCCGAGGAACTCGCCGAGCCGCACCGGATCTTCAGCGAGGCCGGTTACGAGATCACCCTCGCCACCCCCGGTGGCGTCCCCGCCCCCGTCGACCGGGGCAGCCTCGGTGCGGCGGCCGCGGGCGGCGAGGAGCGCGCCGCCGCGATCGGCTCCTACCTCGACACGATCAGGGCCGGACTCGACGCCCCGGCCGTGCTGGAGGACATCGACCCCGACGGCTTCGACCTGGTCTTCTACCCCGGCGGCCACGGCCCGATGGAGGACCTCGCCCTCGACGAGGCCTCCGGCCGGATCCTCACCCGCACCCTCGACTCCGGCAGGCCGCTCGGCGTGGTCTGCCACGCCCCCGCGGCCCTGCTCGCCGCCCGCCGCGAGGACGGCAGCTGGCCGTTCGCCGGCTACCGCATGACGGCGTTCACCAGCGAGGAGGAGGCGGCCGTCGGCCTGGCCGCCAGGGCGAAGTGGCTGGTGCAGGACCGCCTGACCGAACTCGGCGCCGAGTTCGTCGCGGCCGCCCCGTTCGACCCGCACACCGTGGTCGACCGCAACCTGTACACCGGTCAGAACCCCGGCTCCTCCGCCGCCCTCGCGCAGCGGTTGGTCGACGACCTGTCGAGCGACCCCGCCACGGTGGTGACCCGGCTGCGCGCAGCCTTCGCCACCGGCCGCAGCAGGCCGCTCGCCTGGCGACTGGACCGGCTGGCCGCCCTGCGGACCATGCTCACCGAGCAGAGCGACGTCTTCCTCGCGGCCCTGCGGGCGGACCTCGGCAAGGGCCCCGCCGAGGCGTACCGCACCGAGATCGCCTTCACCCTGAACGAGCTCGACCACACCGTGAAGCACCTGGCGGAGTGGCTGCGTCCGGCGCCGGCCGGCGTCCCCGACGCCTTCCTCCCCGCCGAGGCCCGGGTGGTCCGCGAACCGCTCGGCGTCGTCCTGGTGATCGCGCCGTGGAACTACCCCCTGCAGCTGGCGCTCGCCCCGCTGGTCGGCGCCCTGGCGGCCGGCAACACCGCCGTGGTCAAGCCCAGCGAGCTGGCCCCGGCGACCTCGGCGGCGATCGCCGAGCTGCTGCCCCGCTACCTCGGCCCCGGGACCGTCGCCGTGGTCGAAGGCGCCGTCCCGGAGACCACCGCGCTGCTGGAACAGCGCTTCGACCACATCTTCTACACCGGCAACGGCGCGGTCGGCCGGGTCGTGATGACCGCCGCCGCCAAGCACCTCACCCCCGTCACCCTGGAGCTCGGCGGCAAGAGCCCCGTCGTGGTCGAGCCGGGCGTCGACCTGGCCGCCACGGCCCAGCGGATCGTCCGAGGCAAGTTCCTCAACGCCGGCCAGACCTGCGTCGCCCCCGACTACGTCCTGGCGATCGGCGACGCCGCCGCCGAACTCCCCGCACAGCTGGCCACCGCCGTCCACGCCGCGTACGGCGACGACCCCGCCGCCGACCCGGAGTACGGACGGATCGTCAACGAGCGCCACTTCGACCGGCTGACCGCCCTGCTCGGCAGCGGACGCGTCGTCACCGGCGGCGACCACGACCGCGCCGCCCGCTACCTCGCGCCCACCGTCCTCGCGGACGTCGAGGTCGACGCCCCGGTGATGCGGGAGGAGATCTTCGGCCCGATCCTGCCGATCGTCGCCGTCCCCGACCTCGACGCCGCCATCGCGTTCGTCAACGGCCGCGACAAGCCCCTCGCGCTGTACGCCTTCACCGAGTCGGCGGACACCAAGCGGCGGCTCACCGCGGAGACCTCCTCGGGCGCCCTCGCGTTCGGCCTGCCGGTCTCGCACCTGGCCGTGCCCGAGCTGCCGTTCGGCGGCGTCGGCGAGAGCGGCATGGGCCGCTACCACGGCGAGTACTCCATCGACACCTTCAGCCACACCAAGGCGATCCTCGACAAGCCGCTCGGCTGAGCCCGCCCCCGGACCACCACAGGGAAACGACACGATGACGACGACCCCGTTCCACCCCGACCGGGCACCGGCCCCGGTCGACCACCGCACGGCCGTGGCGGCCGAGACCGCACGGTTCGTGGCCGCGCTCGCCGGCGCCGACCTCAGCACCCCCGTGCCCGGCTGCCCCGGCTGGACACTGGCCGACCTCGTCCGGCACACCGGCAGCGTCCAGCGCTGGTTCTCGGTCCTGCTGCGCCGGCGCGTACAGGAGCCGCCGCGCACCCGGGACGTGGACCTGCGGCTCCCGGCCGACCAGGCGGACTACCCCGGCTGGCTGGCCGCGAGCGCCACCGAGGCGGCCGGCGCGTTCGAGGCCACCGCACCGGACGTGCCGATGTACGCGTGGGGCGCCGACCAGCACGCCCGGTTCTGGGCGCGCCGGATGCTCTTCGAGACCCTGCTGCACCGCGTCGACGCCGAGCAGGCCCTGCGGCTGACCCCCTCGGTCGACCGTGCGCTCGCGCTCGACGGGATCGACGAGTTCCTGGTCAACCTGCCCTTCGCCGGCATCTTCGCGCCCGGGGTGGCCGAGCTGCGCGGCACCGGCGAGACGATCCGCTTCCGCGCCACCGACGGGGACGGGGACGGCGACTGGTGGGTCCGGCTGCGGCCCGACGGCTTCGGCCTCGACCCCGCCGCCCGGGCGGCAGGGCCCGCCGACGCGACGGTGCACGGGGCGGCGGCCGATCTGCTGCTCCTGCTCTACGGCCGCCTGCCCCACGACGCGGCGGCCTTCACGCTCGACGGCGACCGGGGGCTGATCGCCCACTGGTGCGCCAACTCGGCGTTCTGAGCCGCGGGTCGCTCTAGCCGCCGGCGCCGACCAGGCGCAGTGCGGGGCTCGCGGCGGCGGCGCGGGCGGTGGCGAGGGCGTCCTCGGTCGTGCGGGCGCCGGCACGGCCGCCGGTCCGGCCGATCTCGACGATGAGCTCGACGGGGCGGGCCGGTGCGGGATCCCGTGCGGTGAGGGCCTCGTGCCGCCGCCCGGCCGGCGCCTCCTCAGGCGGCCGTGCCGGGCTTCTCGGTGTGCTCCAGCGCCTCGGCCAGCAGCCGCCAGATCTCCGCCGCCAGATCCATGTTGGAGGCCCGGCGGGCGTCCTCGCCCAGCTGCTTGAGCCGGGCGAGCCCGCGGGCCTGGTGGCCCTCGCCGATCAGCAGCAGGCTGTCGAGGGCGTGCAGCCGGATCTGGTCCCGGTAGCTCAGCATCAACTGGTCCCGGTCCAGGCGGTCGAGGAAGCCCCGGGCCGCGACGCGGTCCCCCTCGGCGAAGGCCAGGTGCGCCTGCAGCGTCAGCAGCTCCTGCTCCTGGACGGGCGTGCCGACGAGCGACAGTGCCGTCTGCGCCTCCGCGAGGTACGTGCGGGCCGGTGCGGTGAGGGCGGGCCGGGACTGCAGCGACAGCGAGGCCGCGGCCAGCCGCAGCCGCGCCCACAGCGTGAGGTCGTCACGGCTGTCCAGTGCCTGCGTGGCCTGCCCCAGGTAGGCCCGTGCGCTCTCGTCGTCCCCGAGCCGGGAGTGGACCGTGGCCGCCGACCACAGCGCCTCGGCACGCCGGGTGTTGTCCGGGACGTCCGCCACCAGGTCGAGCAGCTCCTGCACGTGCGCGCGGGCGTCCGGAAGCCGGCCGGCCTCCGCCTCGGTCGCGACCAGCGCCGCCAGCGCGTTCCCGGTGTCGACGGCGGACAGCTGCGCCTCCTTGGCCTCCCGGTAGGTGCGCGCGGCCAGCTCCAACGCCCGGGACGCCTCGCCCGCCGACCTGAGGCACCGCGCGAACCAGGTCCTGGACCGGCACTGGAGCGCGGGCAGCCCGAGCTCGTCGGCGAGCTCGCACAGCTGCTCCAGGGCGGCGAGCTCCTCGGTGCGCTCACCGCGCCGGTGCCAGTACTTGACGATGAGCCACAGGGCCTGCCAGCGCAGCAGGGGGTCCTCGTCGCCCGCCCCCGCGAGCACGTCGATAAGCTCCTCGACGGCCGCGTCGTTGTCCGTCGTCGCCGCCATGCTCAGAGCCTGGGTGAGGGAACCACCGACCGGCCGGGTGTCGAAGGCCGAGCGGTCCACCCCGAGCTGCGCGGCCAGGTAGCTGACCACACGCTCGGTGGGCTGGCGTGCGCCGGACTCGAGACGGGACAGATACCCCGTGGAGATCTCGTCGCCCGCCAGAGCTGCCTGGGAAAGCCCCTGCTGCTGCCTCAGGAACCTGAGGCGCGACCCGAAGGACGACGTTGATGTCATGCAAGTCCCGCAATCATTCCGGGCGGGACACGCGTCGTGTCCCGCCATAGTCTTCGCCGCGCCCCCATTCGTGGCATCTGCGTTGTCAATATAGTGCCACGAAGGACTGGATGTGGGCACCGTCCAGCGCGAGAATCTTGGCAACTTTTGGCAAGTCACTTGTCAATTCGGATGCGATCATCTTAGGTTTACGGCGTACCAACCGGGCAACTACCGTCGCCCGCAACGCCATCCACGCCACCCGTGCCAGCGTCCGGGCCACACCTGGAGACCTCATGCCCAAGCACCTGCAGCTGCTCCTGACCGCCGCGATCCTGTCCTCCGCCGTGACCACCCTGCCGCTCGAAACGAAATCCGACATCGACTGGCCGACCCCCCGACCCACGACCACCACCACGACCGTGACCGCCCCCGACGCCGGCTCCGCGGGAGACATCGACTGGCCCTGACCCTCACCCCGACCACGCGGCCCCACCCCGACCGGGTCCGCCGGCGCAGGCACACTCCCGCCCTCGCCGGCACACCGCCCGAACCGAGGAGTGCGCATCCGCTCCGCCGATGGTCCACCCGCACCTCGGGCCCATGACGCGGCACGCACGGCAGGACCCGACCCTGCCCGTACCGACGGCTGCCACCGCTCCAACCGGCAGGCCGGCCATCGGCGTCGGGCGAGCGTCGGACTGTGGGCGGGTCGGACTGTGGGCGGAGAGGGCAGGATTCGAACCTGCGCGGGCCCGAGGGCCCTGCTCGGCCGTTGCCGGCCAGGCACCCGATCAGCCGCTCCGGGCACCTCTCCCCCGCCACGGGAACCCGTTTCCGGCACTCCCTGACGTGCCCTCAGGATGACGAGGCGCCCTGACCGGGCACTGACACCCGGCTGACCCCGGCCGACACCCGAGCAGCGGCCGTATGACTTCCGTAAGCACGTCGAGGCCGCTGCGGAGGGCATCCAGGCGGTCAGATGGACGGGTGGAAGAAAACACCCCTCCCCCGCACCGCAGGCCGTACGACCTCCCGCTCCCCACCCCGCCGGACGCCCTCCGGCGCGGGCCGCTGCGCGAGGGGACGTTCGGCTCCGCGCTGCACGAGCCCCGCACGGCCGTGGTGCTCGGCAGGTGGCTCGGCGCGGCGCTGCTCACCTGCTTCCTGACGGGCCTGTTCAGCCATCTCGTCCAGGAGGGGCCAGGCTGGCTGCCGAGCCGGCCGGTGAACGGGTACCGGGTGACCCAGGGGCTGCACGTGATCAGCGGGATCGCCGCGATCCCGCTGCTGGCCGCGAAGCTCTGGGCGGTCTACCCGAAGCTGTTCGAGTGGCCGCCGGCCCGCAGCGTGCTGCACGCGCTGGAGCGCCTCGGGATCGCCGTGCTGGTGGCCGCGATGCTGCTGGAGCTGTTCACCGGCCTGTTCAACACCCTGCAGTGGTATCCGTGGCCGTTCCCGTTCCGGCAGACGCACTTCTGGCTGGGCTGGCTGGCCACCGGCGGACTGCTGCTGCACGTCGCCGCCAAGGCCCCGCTGGTCGCCGCGCACTGGCGGCGGGTCAGGCCGGGTCTCGCCCAGCGGCGGGCCTTCCTGACGGCGGTCGCCGCCTCGGTCGGCGCGGTCACCCTGACCACGGCCGGGCAGAGCGTCCCGTGGCTGCGGGTCACCGACCTGTTCGCGCCGCGCCGCCCGGACCTCGGCCCGCAGGGCCTGCCGGTGAACCGCACCGCCGTCCAGGCCGGCACCGCGACCGTACCCGCCGACTGGCGGCTGGCGGTGGACGGCCCGCGACCGCTCGCCCTCTCCCTCGCCGACCTCGCCCGACTCCCCCAGTACGAGGCCGAGTTGCCGATCGCCTGTGTCGAGGGCTGGAGCGCCTCGGCCCGCTGGACGGGTGTCCGCGTCCGTGACCTGCTGGAGCTCGCCGGCGCCCCGGCCGGCGCCCGGGTGCGGATCACCTCGCTGGAGGCCGACGGCCCGTACCGGGTGACGGACCTGCCCGCCGCGCATGCCCGCGACCCGCTCACCCTGCTCGCCCTGCGGGTCAACGGCGAGGTGCTGGACCCCGACCACGGCTACCCGGCGCGGATCATGGCTCCCAACCGGCCCGGCGTCCTGCAGACCAAGTGGGTCGCCCGGATGGAGGTGCTGTGATGCGGACGCTGCGCGCCGTCCTCGTGCTCGCCGGCCTCGCGCTGACCGGCTACGGCCTCTACGGGCTGCTCACCGACCATTTCGTCCAGCACCCCCTGGAGATCGCCGAGTGGGCGGTCGGCGGTCTGCTCCTCCATGACGGCCTCTGGGTGCCGCTGATCTGCGTGCTCGGCGCCACCCTCGCCCGCAGCACCCCCGTCCGCACCGGCCTGGTCCTGGCCGCCGCCGTCACCGCCGTCGCCCTCCCCGCCGTCCTGCGGGCCGGTGTCGACGGCGGCAATCCGACCGTCCTGCCGCTCCCCTACCTGCGCAACTGGCTCCTGGCGCTGGCGGCGATCGCCGTCGTGGCCACCGTCTGGGCCCTGATCGGCCGACGCCGCAGGCGTGCCGGGTGATCCCGGTCCGGGGCCGCCGTCACGAGGCCGGGCGCGGTGGCGGAGCACCGGTTCCGGCGTGGCCGCCGTCCCTGGGCGGCCGGTGCGCCACCGGCAGGTGGCCCGCCTTCCGGTGGTACTCGACGGTGAGGAGGAGCACGCGCGTCAGGGTCTGTTCCCACGCGGCCATCCCGCTCTGCCGCAGCAGCGTGCGCGCCGCCATGGCGTCGATGCCGGCCTGGACGGTGTAGGTCTGCGGGTCGCCCACCGAGGCCAGGCCCGCGAGGGCCTTCAGGCAGTACCGCATCAGGTCCGCCGCCCTGGGAGGCGACGCGTAGATCAGAGCCCTGCCCAGCGCGACGGCCTCGTCGAAGGCGCGCCGTGCGGGGAACGACGTCCCGTCGGGGAACGTCACCGGTACGAAGCTCCACAGCTCGGCGGCCGTCTCCTCCAGGCGGCTGACCGCGCGGGCCCGCAGGACGGCGCCGGTCCGCTCGACCGTCCTCGTCGCGGGAAGCCGGGAAAAAGGGCGCATGGAGGTTCCTCCTCAAGGATCACGGTGGTCTCACCTCGGCCCGGGGCGGCCCCTCCTCCGGATGACGGGAGGCCGTGGGCCGATGGTACGAGCGGTACGAGGCCGGTCGGCCGGCCGTGAAGCAGCCCTAACGGTCGCCTAAGGTTGCGCTCACCTTCGGCCGGCCGCTGCGTTTAGCCGAGCCTTAGGGGTAGCTGCGGGGCAGCTGAGCACGCCGGATCCGGCCCTGGGACGGTCGTACGATCGCGGTGTCGATCCGACGGTGACGAGGTGTTCCGTCGGCGACACGCGGGCTTCGGGCAGCACCCCACTGCCGACCGGGTCCTGCCCGCCGCAGGTGGGACGGCCCGGCCTCGCCGTCCCACCGCCCCGCCGGTGGGCGCGGCCGTCGATCCCCTGTCCGGTCGACGGCCGCGCCCACCCCTCCGCGCCGCCGCCCCGGCCAGGTTGATGGGGCGTCAGGCCCCTGCCCCGTCGGTGGCGACCACACGGCCGGGGTCACCGTCGCCGGTGGGCCGGCTGCTCAGGTGACGCTCCAGGTCTGGTTCGCCTGGTGGTAGCCGCAGTACCACAGCTGGACCATGGTGCCGCTGGAAGTGCGGCCGTTGTAGACGTCCAGGCACAGGCCGGACCTCACGTCGACCAGGGCACCGCTGACGCCCGTCCGCCACAGCTGCCGGCCGTCCCTGGTGCAGGGCCACACGTGCACCGGTGTCCCGGGTTGGACGCCGCCGTTCCACGGCGCGAGGCACGCGCCACCGCGGTCGCGGACCTCGCCGGCCTGGGTGAGGGTCCACTGCTGGTCCCGGTCGGCGTCGCAGTCCCGGATGTCCACCCGGGTCTGGCCGCTGACGGTCAGGCAGCGTCCGGAGGCCGCGCTCACCAGCACTCCGTCGAGGTCCGGGCTCACCGTGGGTGAGGGCGAGGGCCTCGGGGTGGGCGAGGGAGAGGGCGACGGCGCGGCCGTCGGCGTGGCGCTGGGGGTCGGCGAGGGTGTGGACGGGGCGACGGTCGGCGACGGCGAGGCCGTGGGTGTCCAGGTCGAGGGCAGCAGCGGCCCGGCGATCGGCGCGGTCAGGGCGTCCGGTGTGGTGACGACGGCCAGCACGCCGACGGCCGCCGTGGTGGCCACCAGCCCGGCGGCCAGCATGCCGATGACCTGAGGCGCCCTCAGCCAGGGCTCGACCACCGGACGCAGTCTCCGCCGGTCGACGCGCGGCCGGGCCCGGGCGGAGTCCTGGGGTGCGGACGCCGTCCGCTGCACGGGCACCCGCACCGGGGGCTGCCCGCAACGGCAGCCCTGCGCCTGGCCGTTCCGCTCGCATGCCGCGCACCGCGATGCAGCCTTCATGGCACCACCCCTCTGTCGCGGAAACCAGGCGCCACCATCGCGGTCGCACCATCCTGCCGCCTCTTGCCGTCGGTCGGGCCGCCGCCGGCGCACGTCGGACCTCCCGCACAGGAGATCCGGCCGAATGCCGGTAATAACGGAAAGTACCGGCCGGACCGGTCGGTCGTCACCAGGCGGGCTCAGGACTGCCGGCGCAGCCGACGGCTCTCCGCGGCGCGGCGGCGCCGGTGGCCCCAGGAGGCGGCGAGGCCGCGGTCCGGGTCGGGGGCGAGGCCGAGGACCACCTCGACGTGCGCTCCGCCGAGCCGGCTGCGCCGTAGCCGTACGTGGCCTCTGGTCGCGTTCGCGGCGCTGTGCGCGATGTCCAGGCCGAGGCCGGTCGACCCGCCCGTACTGGCGCCCCGGGACACCGCGCCGTCCGGGTCGGCGATGCCGGGCCCCGCGTCCTCGACCACCAGGACGACGCTCTGCGCGGTCCGCCGTACGCTCACCCCGAAGGCCGTGCCCTGCGGGGTGTGCCGGAAGACGTTGCCGACCAGGGCGTCCACGACGGCGGCCAGGTCGTCCTCCGGCAGCGGGACGGAGGTCGGCTCGTCGGTGGCGGCGAAGGCGCAGGCCCGGCCCTGCTGCTCGGCGAGCATCGACCAGAAGCCGACCCGGCGGCCGGCCACCTCGGCGACCCGGCAGGACGCCGACGGCCCGGCCGCCACCGGGCCCGCCTTCCCGGGCTCGGGCGCCGTCACCCGCGTGGACAGCGGTGTCTGGGCCGCGCGGATGATCGAGTCGAGTTCGGACTCCAGCTGGCGGACGGCCGCCCCCAGCTGGGCCGAACCGGGGACCGGCCCGATCCGCTCGGACGCGACGGTCAGCGCCATCAGCGGTGTCCGCAGCCGGTGCGAGAGGTCGGCGACCAACTCCCGCTCGCTCGCCAGCAGCTGGGACACCCGGTCCGCCATCACGTTGAACGCCACGCCGGCCTCGTACAGTTCGCTGGGGCCGGCCGGCTCCACCCGTACGGCCAGGTCTCCGGCGCCGAGGGCGGTGGAGGCCCGGGACAGGCCGCGTGAGGCCCCGACCATCCGGGAGCCGAGGCGGTCGGCCACCACGACCGAGGCGATCACCAGGCAGACGGCCAGCAGCCCCATCACCGTCCAGGCCCTGGTCACCCCGCGGGTCAGCTCGGCCTGCGGCACGAACTCCTCCACCACCGCGACCCGGCCGCCGTCCAGCAGCACGGGTTGCAGGTAGGCCCACCCGCCGGGCACGTTGCCCGCGGTGGACTTCCGGTCCGTCACGGCCCGGGTGAGCATCTCCTCGGGGGCGTGCGTCTCGCCGACGACCTGACCCTCCGGCAGGTGCACGCACGGCCGCTCGCCCCGGGGTATGCCGGACACCGCCAGCGCCAGCTCCCCCGGCTGGGAGGAGAGGACCATGGCCGGCAGCACCGCCACCGCCCGCCGCTCGGCGACGATCGTCGCCTGGGTCTCCACCTGGGTGCGCACCAGCAGGCCGAGCGGGATCAGGAAGGACACGGCCACCATCGAGGTGACCACCAGGGCGACCATCGCGAGTGTGGCCCTCACCGCGGCGACACCAGCTTCACCCCGACACCCCTGACGGTGTGCAGGTAGCGGGGCGTCGACGCCCGTTCACCGAGCTTGCGGCGCAGGCACGACAGGTGCACGTCGACGGTCTGCTCGTCCACGTACGGCAGGCGCCACACCTCGGCCAGCAGCTGCCGTTTGGAGACCACCCGCCCGGCGTTCCTCGCCAGGAACTCCAGCAGGTCGAACTCGCGCCGGGTCAGGGCCAGTTCCCGGCCGGCGAGCTGGGCGGCGCGCGCCGTCGGATCGATCCACAGCTCGCCGACGACCAGCGGCGCGGTGCCGGCGGCGGCACCGCCGTCGGGGCCGCCGCCGAGCCCGGCCGCCCCGGTCTGCACGGCGCTGCGGCGCAGGACGGCCGCGAGCCGGGCGACGAGCTGCCCGGCGGAGAACGGCTTGACCAGGTAGTCGTCGGCGCCGGCGTTGAGCAGCTTGATGATCTCCCGGTCGTCGGAGCGGGCGGTCGCCACCAGGACCGGCACCTGGGACAGCCCGCGGATCATCCGCAGCGCGTCGGCGCCGTCCAGGTCGGGCAGTCCGAGGTCGAGCACCACCGCGTCCGGCTGCCACTGCGTGACCTCCCGCAGAGCGCCGAGGGCGTCGGGGGACGTACGCACGACGAGCCCGTGCGCGGTCAGTTCGTCCAGCAGGTAGGTACGGATGATCGGGTCGTCTTCGACGACGAGCACGGACGTCATGGCGGACACCGTAGCGGACCGTCCGGCCGGCCCCCAGCCCCGCCAACTGCGCGAACGCACCGGGCGGGCCCGGCGGCCGGGGCGGCGGGCCGGAGGTCAGCGGAACCTCAGGGCAACGTTAGGGGAGTCTGAGCACCGCGGATCGACTGCCGGGCAGCCCGTACGATCAGTCGCAGCGGCATGCACCGTGGCAACTCACCGCCCGAACCGGCGTCATCACTCGACGGGCCGGAACCCGTCCAGGGCGTGCGAGCAGACACAGTCCCGGGCGGCCGGCAGCCCTTCGAAGGCCGCGAACAGGACGGTCCGCAGCCGGTCGACGTTGCGGCCGAAGACCGCCAGCACCTCGGCGTGGGTGACGCCCTCCCCGGTCTCGACACCCGCGTCCAGATCGGTGACCAGGGCCAACGAGGTGTAGCAGAGGCCGAGTTCGCGGGCCAGGACGGCCTCCGGGTGGCCGGTCATGCCGATCACCGACCAACCGTTCCCGGTGTACCAGCGGGACTCTGCGCGGGTGGAGAAGCGCGGCCCCTCGATGACCACCAGGGTGCCGCCGTCCACCGCCTCCCAGCCGCTGTCCCGCGCGGCGGCGAGGGCCGCGCGCCGGCCGTCCGGGCAGTACGGGTCGGCCATCGACACGTGCACCACCTCGGGCACCGTCCCGTCCGGGAGCGGCAGCCCGTCGTAGTAGGTCTGTACCCGGCCGGTCGTCCGGTCGACGAACTGGTCCGGCACGACGAGCGTCCCCGGCCCGTACTCGGGGCGCAGCCCGCCGACCGCGCACGGGCCGAGCACCTGCCGTACGCCCAGCGAGCGCAGCGCCCAGAGGTTGGCCCGGTAGTTGATCCGGTGCGGTGGCAGGGTGTGGCCGCGGCCGTGGCGCGGGAGGAAGGCGACGGTGCGCCCGGCCGCCTCGCCGACGAAGAGCGAGTCGCTGGGCGGCCCGTACGGGGTGTCGACGGTGACCTCGGTGACGTCGTCCAGCAGCGCGTACAGCCCGGAGCCGCCGATCACGCCGAGTTCGGCCCGTACGGGGGCTTCTGATTGCGAGTCGGCCATGGGGCTCTCGTCCTTCCCTGGGTGGGTACTGCGGCCCGGTCGGGACGCCGCCACCAGCCTATGAGCCGCCCGGCCCGGAATCAGGCCGGGAACCTTACGGTTCGCGTACGGCGCCGCGTACAGTGACACCCCGGACGGACAGGAGTGACCACGTGGACAGACAGGCTGCGGTACCGCGGGCCGGCGACCACCAGGCCCTGGCGTGGCGGGTGCGGCCCACGTCGCCGAGCGCCGCGGTGCTGGTGCTGCACGGCGGCCAGGTGGCCGGTCTGCGTGCGCCCGGGCCGGTCAACCTTCCGGGCCTGCGGATGCGCGGATTCACCTGCGCCGTGGAGCGGGCCACCGCGGGCGCGGACGTCGCGGTCGGGACGGTCCGCTACCGCTGCCGGGGCTGGAACGGCGACCGGGCGGACGCCGCCCGGGACACCCTGGCCGCGCTCTCCGACCTCGCGGAGGAACTCGGCCCGGTGCCGACCGTACTGATCGGCCACTCGATGGGCGGCCGGGCCGCACTGCGGGCCGCCGGCCACCCGTGCGTGACCGGCGTGGTCGCGCTGGCCCCCTGGTGCCCCGAGGACGAACCCTGCGAGCACCTGTCGGACCGGCGGCTGCTGATGCTGCACGGTGACCGGGACCGGGTGACGGCCCCCGCCGACACCCTGGTCTTCGCCGGCCGGGCCCGCGCGGCGGGCGCCCAGGTCGCGGGCTACCGGGTCGAGGGCAGCGGGCACACCCTGCTGCGCCGGGCCGGCGACTGGCACCGGGCGGCGGCCCGGCTCACCGCCGGGCTGCTGGGCCTGGCCGAACTGCCCGCGGAGGTGGCCGCCGCGCTCGCGCTGCGCTCGCCGCTGGAGGGCGGGCTCCAACTGCCGCTGGCGGCGGCCGGCCACCGCTGACCCTCACGGTTTGCGGGCGACCCCGGCGTAGCAGGAGGCCTCGATGTCGGTCGAGGCCGCGGCCCGCTCCTCGTCGTCCGGCTGCCACCGGTGGGCCGGCACTATGCCCGGGTCGAGCAGCTCCCAGCCGTCGAAGAACCGGGCGATCTCCGCACGCGTGCGGGCCTGGACGGCGGTGCCGGCCGCCCGGTAGGTGTCGGTGACCCGGGCGATGCCGGCCGGGTCGAAGTCCGGGGTCGCGTGCGAGATGGCCAGCGTGCTGCCCGACGGCAGGGTCGCCTTGAAGTGCTCGACGATCTCGTGGGCGCCGCGCTCGTCGGGGACGAAGTGCAGCAGCGCGTTCAGACTGAGCGCGACCGGGCGGTCGAGGTCGAGGGTGTCGAGCAGTTCCGGCGCCTTGAGCAGCGCGGCCGGGTCGGTCACGTCGGACTGGACGTAGGCGGTCCGGCCGAGGGGGTGGCTCTGCAGCAGGGCCCGCGCGTGCGCCAGCACGATTGGGTCGTTGTCCGTGTAGACCACCCGCGCCTCGGGGCGTTCGCCCTGGACCACCTCGTGCAGGTTCGGCGAGGTGGGGATCCCGGTCCCGACGTCGAGGAACTGGGCGAGTCCGAGGCGGGCGAGCAGGCGGGTGGAGCGGTGCATGAACCGGCGGTTGATCCGGGCCGCGGTCGGGGCCGACGGGAACGCCTCGATCGCCTGCGCGGCGGCCTCCCGGTCGGCGGGGAAGTTGGTCTTCCCGCCCAGGAAGTAGTCGTACATCCGGGCCGAGTGGGCCCGGTCGAGCTCCAGATCGACCATGCCGTCCGCATCTGCCATCGTCTGCCCCCTCGCACTGTCGGACGGCCCACCGGAGGAACCGGCGGGCCGGGTGCCGCCGTCCTTCCGAGGTACTGATCACCCGAATGGAGCGGAGCGTAGTCATACTATTGCCCTGTGGCAGAAAACTTCCGGAGCCGCTGCACATCGGGGGCACAAATCCGGTTGGCTGGCCACTAGGAGAACGCCTGTGCCAGAACCGCCGCGTCCCCCGGCGCGGACTACCCCCCGAACAGCCCTGACAGGAAAGCCTGATGGGACACCCGCCCACCGACCTCCCGGGCAGCGAGACGCTGTCCCCGCCACGGCCGTCCTTACCGCGGTCGCACCACCGCCCGGCCGCCCGGCGGACCCCGGTGACCTTCGACGCCTTCCACGAGTACCACCACAAGCTCTGGCTCCGCTACGCCCACACCCACGTCGGCCGGCGCGACGCCGCCCGCACCGTGGTCGAGGACGCCTGCGCCGACCTGCTGCGCAACTGGGACCACGTGCTCGCCCAGGAGTCGGTGCCCGGCTACGCCTGGACCGTCCTCAAGGAGCACGTCCACGACTGGCTCGACCGGCACGGCCGGCAGCCGGCCATGGTCGGCACCGCGGCCTTCCAGGCGGCGATCGGCAAACTGCTGGTCCACGAGCTCCGGGACGAGTTCGCCGTCATCGAGAGCGAACTCGGCCTGTACGCGGCGATCGCCGAACTGCCGGACCGTCAGTACGACGTGGTGGTGGTGCGCTACGTACTCGGCCGCTCGGACCGCGAGGTGGCGCAGTACCTGGGGATCGAGGAGGCCACCGTCCGCTCGCACGTACGGCACGCCAAGCGGCGCCTCGCGAAGAGACTGAACCTGCCCAGTTGTCCCGAGCCGGAAGAGTGACCGTGCACCGCGCCCACGAACACCCGTCCGTCGAACGGATGCTCGGCGACGCCGAGATCCTCGCCGACGAGTACGAGGACTACGACGGCGCGGCCGCGCGCGAGCGGATCGCCGCCCTGCCGCGGGCCCACCGGGCCCCGCGGTCGTCCTCCCCCGGGTACCGGTTCCCGGCCGGTACCGACCGGGCCGCCCACGACCTCGACCTGGCCGTCACCCTGGTCGTCACCGCACCCCACGCCGCGGCCGGGCTGCGGCGGCTCGCGGACGGGGAGGACATGGACCCGGCCGGCGCCCTGGTGTTCGGCGCGCTGCTGCACCTGGCCGGGTACCGCGACGCCGCCTGCTTCTGGTGGCAGTTCGCGGCCGGCGGCGGCAGCCGGAACGCCGCCTTCTGCCTCTTCCTGGCGCACCGCAGGCGCGCCGAGTTCCGGGACGCGGAGCACTGGCGCACCCAGGGGCGCCGGCTCACCGCCCATCTGCACCGGCACTCCGCGAGCGGCTCGCGGGAGTCGCTGCTGCCGCAGGAGGTCCAGCACGACCTGATCAAGCAGTGCCACAGCGGGCGGCGCCTGGTCCTGCCGCCCCGCCTCGAAGCGGCCATCAACCGCCTGCATGTCGAGTGCCCCGACGCCGACTTCGGCGAGATCCCGCAGCCCTCCGCCACGCTCGCCGAGGAACTCACCGCCCCCACGGGGCCCTGAGGCCCGACCGCCGTCAACACCGGTGCCGGAGATTCACCCGGACTTGCCCGCTTGGCCTGCGGGAACAGGGGCAGACGGGCACCGGAAGCCCGGCCCCGGGTAACCCGGGCGGCAGAACGAGGAGCGGATCGTGGTCGAGGTCAACGGTGTGGTCGGAGTGTACGGATCGATGCGGGACGCCGAGGAGGCCGTCCGCATTCTGCTCGAACAGGGAGTGCCCGCCGACGAGTTGTCGGTCATCGGTCAGGAGCTGCGGAGCCAGACCGAGGTGCACGGCTTCGTCTGCGCCGACGACGGGAGCGACAGCTGGACGGGCGGCCTGTTCGGCGTGCTGAGCGGCACCGCGCTGCTGCTGGTACCGGAGGTCGGGCCGCTGCTGGTGCTCGGCCCGCTGGCGGCCGGCGCCGTCGCGGCCGCCGAGGACGCGGCCTGCGGCGGCGGTCTGGACACCCTGCTCGGGCACTTCCTGACCGAGCGCCACGTGCCCGGCTACGCCCAGCACGTCCAGGCCGGCAGCTACCTGGTGGTGCGGCACGGCCCCGGCGCCCCGGACGGCGCGCTGGTGATGCAGTACAACACCACCCCGGTGGCCGAGATCGAACGCATCGACGACCTGGTCCCGGCGCAGCTGACCGGCGACCGCGTGCACTGAGCGCCGGACCCGGGCGGCCCGTCATGCCTTCGCAGGCCGACAGGGCATGACGGGCCGCCCGGACGGGCAGACGAGCCACGGCACCCCGCGGGCGGGCCGGTTCCGGGGGCATTGTGGTCTCCCGGCGACAGCATCGGAACGAGGAGGCGGATGTGGCGCAGCGGCATGTGGACCTGGTGGGGTACCGGGTCGACGCGGTCGACGGCCATGTCGGCCGGGTCGACCGGCACTCGGTGTACCTGGACGAGCGGCACATCCTGGTGGACACCGGTGTCTGGGTCTTCGGCAAGGAGATCAGCGTGCCGATGTCCGCGGTGGCCGACCTGGACGAGGACGGGCGCACGGTGCGGCTGGACATGACCAGGGAGCAGCTCAAGCAGCTGTACCGCGACCAGACCGCCGCCTACTTCCCCACCGGGAGCTGACCCGGCCGGCGGCGGCCGCCCGCTCAGCCCTTGACCGCCCCGGCGGTCAGGCCGCCCGCCAGGTGCCGCTGGACGAGCAGGAAGAACACCACCACCGGGAGCGCGACGATGGTCGATCCGGCCATCAGCGCCCCGTAGTCGGTGCCCTCGGTGGTCACGAAGTGGGTCAGCCACAGCGGGACGGTGTGCTTGTCGGGGGTGCCCAGCAGGAAGTACGCGAAGAGGTACTCGTTCCAGGCCAGCACCATCGCGTAGACGGAGGTGGCGATCAGGCCGGGCAGGGTGAGCGGCAGCACGACGCGGCGGAAGGCGGCCGCCCGGCCGCAGCCGTCGACCATGGCGGCCTCCTCCAGTTCGCGCGGGACGGCGGCCACGAATCCCCGCAGCGTCCAGACGGCGAAGGGCAGGACGAACGCGAGGTAGGTGACGACCAGTCCGGTGATGCTGTCGGACAGGCCGACGTCGCTGAGGGTGAGGAAGATCGGGATCACCAGGGCGACGTGCGGCACCATCTGGACCAGCATGACGGCGGCCACGTACAGCCCCTTCCCCCGGAAGCGGAAGCGGGCGACGGCGAGTGCCGAGCCGAGGGCCACGGCCATCGCCAGCACCACGGTCGCCCCCGTGACCACGGCGCTGTTGCCGACGGCGCGCCAGAACAGCGGGTCGGCGGCGACCTTGGAGAAGTGCGCGACGGTCGGCCGGTGCGGCCACAGCCGGGGAGTGGCGGCGCGGATCCCGGCGCCGGGCGTGAACGCGGTGGCGGCCATCCAGTAGACGGGGAAGGCCCACACGGCGGCGACGGCGAGCCCGAGCAGCGAGAGCGCGGCCGTCCGGGCCCGGCGGGCTGCGGAGCGGGGGGCGGTCGGGGTCACGGGGTGTCTCCGATCTTCGCGATCTGGCGCAGGTGGACGACCATCACGCCGAGCAGGAGCAGCACGGTCAGCACGGCGGCCGCCGAGGCCAGGCCGTAGTCGTGGCCGGCGTACGCCTTGACGTAGGAGTAGATGCCGAGGGTGTAGTAGTCCTCGCCCGGCGCGCCCTGGCGCAGGATCCAGATCTGGTTGAACACCTGGAAGTCCCAGATCACCGAGAGCGTGGTGAGCAGCGCGAGCAGCGGCCGGAGCAGGGGGAGCACCACCGAGCGCAGCAGCCGCCAGGCTCCCGCGCCGTCCATCCTGGCCGCCTCCAGGAGTTCGGCGGGGATCTGGGCCAGCCCGGCGTACAGGGTGACGGCGATCAGCGGTACGGCGCCCCAGACGACCACCGCGGTGGCGACCGCGAGACCCTGGGTGGCGTCGGCGTACCAGTTGTGGGGCTGCATGCCGAGGGCCCAGTTGACGACGCCGGAGTTGTACTCGGTCATCCAGGCGAAGATCTCGGTCGAGACGAAGGTCGGCACCGACCAGGCGAGGACCAGCGCGCAGGTGATGGCCACCCGGCACCAGCCCGGCACCTGCCGCATCAGCAGGGCGACGGCCGTGCCCACGGCCATCGACAGCCCCGCCATCGCGGCGGTGAGCATGACGGTGCGCAGCAGCACCGTCCGGAACTGCGGGTCGGACAGCAGGGCGGTGTAGTTGTCCGTCCCGACGAAGGCCGGACCGCGGGCGCCGAAGATCTGGCCGACGCCCCAGTGCTGGAAGGACAGCACGACCACCTTGCCGAGCGGATAGGCGAGGACGCCGAGCAGGACCAGGACGGAGGGCGCGACGAGGAGGTAGGGGGTGCGGTCGGTGCGGCGCCGGGAGGGTGGTTCGAGGACGCGGGAGCGGGCCCGGGCCGGCGCTTCGGGTGTGGTCACCACGGGTTGGGTTCCATCCGTCCGGTGGGGGTGTCGACCGTGCCCGCGCGAGGGCGGGCACCGGCCTCAGGAGGGGGTGTTGAGGAGGTCCTCGATCTTCTTGCCGTAGTCCCTGGTCGCGTCCTCGGGGCCGGCGGTGCCGGTCGCGATGTCGACGAGCATCTGCTTGACCAGGTTGGCCTTCTCGACGGCGGCCCAGTTCTCGGCCGGGGGCACGCTCCAGCTGTGCTCCAGGCCCTGGAAGTAGCCGGCGCGCTGGGGGTCGTCCGAGGTGAGCTTCATGGTGTTGGCGAGGAAGCCGCCGGCCAGGAACTCCTTCTCCCGTTCGGTGGAGGTGAACTGGCGGGTCCACTCGGCGGCCCACTGCTGGTGTCTGCTCATGGCCGGGACGGCGAGCACCGAGCCGCCCAGGTACGGCGGGACGACCTGTCCCGCCCGGGCGGGGCTGGGCATCGGGAAGGACCCGATGCGGTCCTTGAGGGCCGGGTCGCCCTCCGCGCCGAAGACCTTCACCAGCTGGCCGTTGGTGCTGAAGGACATGGCCGCGGTGCCCGCGGCCAGGGCCGGCGCCGCACCGAGGTCGTTGGCGGTGCGGTCGCCGCGCATCCCGGCGTCGACGAGGGACTTCCAGTTCTTCAGGCCGGCGATCGCCGCCGGGGAGGAGAGATCGGACTTCCACCGGCCGTCCGGACCCCGCGAGGCGATCGACCCGCCGGCGTCGAGGACGAACGGCAGGGCGCCGTACGGGTGTTGGCCCGGCAGGAAGAACGGCGAGAAGCCCCGGTCGTCGCGGTGCCGCTCGGCGAGCGCCGCCACGGCGGCCTGGAGTTCGGCCCAGGTCCTCGGGGCCTGCGTCACCCCGGCGTCGGCGAGCAGGTCCTTGCGGTAGACCACCGCGCGGGTGCCGCCGTAGTAGGGAACGCAGTAGAGCTTCCCGTCGAGGTGGCAGGCGTCGGCCAGGCCCTTCTGCCAGTCGGCGGAGTTGTCGAACTCCGCGGTGCGCGGGGCGAGGTCGAGGAAGGCACCGGCCGCGTTGTACTGCGCGGTCTCGCTGTTGCCCAGCTCGATGACGTCGGGGACGTGGCCGGCCTGGGCGGCCGCGTCGAACTTGGCCAGGTGGTCCGTCCAGACCTGGTAGGCGACGCTGACCTCCACCTTCGGGTACTTCCTGCGGAACTCCGCGGTGGCGGCGTCGACCGACTTCGGCCACAGGGTCTGGGCGTCCGTCTGCAGCCAGACCGTCAGCGTGCCGGCCGCGTCGGCGGGTTCCTGCGCCTCACCGGAGCCGGTGGCGCCGCCGCAGCCCGCCGTGGCGGCGAGCACCAGCGCGGCGAGCAGGGCGCCGCGGGTCGGACGTCTCATGGGTGGTCCCGTTCTGCGAGGAGGGGTGGTGCGGGCGGCGCCTCGGACAGCGCCCCCGTCGGACACCGCCACTGAACCTGTAGCGCGCTCACGCCTCGCAGTCGCGGAAGCGCGCCGAGCGAGGGAGGAGTGAAAGTGTGTCGGCCCGCTCAGCGTGGCCGGGCAGCCGGCTCCGGCCGCGCGCGCAGGCGGATCCGCGCGGCGAGCCTTGCGGCGGCCGTCAGGCGACGCCGCGGATGCGGTGCACCAGGGCTCCGGCCAGCACGGTGACCAGGGCGGTCACCAGGTACAGGCCCGGGTAGCCGCCGAGGTGGGCGACGACGGGGGCGGCCAGCGCCGGTGCGAGTACCTGTGGGGCGGAGTTGGCGATGTTGATCACGCCGAGGTCCTTGGCCCGGGCGGCGGCGGCCGGCAGGACCTGGGTGACCAGGGCCTGGTCGACCGCGAGGTAGATGCCGAAGCCCGCGCCGAGCACGGCCGCCGCCAGCACGGTGGCCGGCCAGGTGGGGAACAGCGCGAGGATCAGCGCGGCACCGGCCATCACCGCGCACGCGAGGACCACCGGTGTACGCCGCCGCCCGGTGCGGTCCGAGACCAGGCCGGACGGGATCGCGGTGAGCAGCGCGGCGCCGGTGTAGACGGCCGTCAGCACCAGCAGGCCGCTCTCCGGGGAGGGGTGGTGCACGGCGTCGGTGAGGTAGTAGAGCAGGTAGAGGGTGCCGATCGCGTTTCCCAGGTTGATCAGGAAGCGGGTGGCGAAGGCCCAGGCGAAGTCCGGGTACCGGCGGGGGCTGACCCAGTAGCCGGCGACGAGTGCCCGCCGGTCGAGGGGCGGCCGGGCGGTGCGCGGCAGCACGGGGTCCGGGTACCGGAGCACGAACGGGAGGGCGAGCAGCACGGTGAGGGCCGCCGTGAGCGCGTACCCGGGCAGCACTCCGGTGACCACCACGGTGACCAGCAGGGCTCCGACCACCAGGCCGAGGGACTGGCTGATGCCGGTCCAGCCGGAGACCAGGGCGCGCTGGGCGACCGGGACCTGGTCGGCGACCGGCGCGGTGACGCCGGCCACGATGGCGTTGAGTCCGGTCTGGGCGAGGCACCAGCCGGCGGTGATCCCGGGCAGGCCGTGCCGGCCCGCGGTGACCAGCAGACCGGCGGCGCCGAGCAGTGCGCCGCCCAGGATCCACGGGCGGCGGCGGCCGTAGCGGGAGACGGTTCGGTCCGAGAGCGCGCCGGCCAGCGGGTTGACGAGCATCGCGACCAGGGCGCCCGCGCCGGTGACCCAGGCCAGCAGCTCGGCCTTGCGGTCGGGGTCGAGCTGTTCGAGCTGGAGCGGCAGCAGGATCTGGATCGGGGTGAAGAAGCCCATGAAGACGGCGAGCGAGGCGAGGCCGAGTGAGGCCGTCCAGCCTGCGGCGACCCGGGTCGTGGGCTCGGCGAGGGCGGCGGGGCGCGGCGGGGTTCCGCTGATGGCCGCCTCCCCCGCACGGTAAACATGAGCACTGCTCGGATTTGCCGAGTGTAGAGGCCCCGGCGGGGACTGCCAAGGTGCCCCGGAGTCCCGCTCCGCCGGGCCTGGGTGCCGGACTTGCTCCTGCGTGCCTGGCGCGGCCTGATGCGGGGACACGGTTCGCGCCCAGAGCGGGTGTTCGAGCCTCGCGGACCGGCGTTCGCGTTCCGCGCGCCGTGCCGACCCGGCCCGGTCGCTCCCTGGTGTCCCGCGGGTGAAACGTGCCACTATGCACCGCACCGGCTGGTCTGTGCTGTTTGCTCACCGGCAGACGGGGCTGGTTGCCGCCGTCCTCACAGGGAGGCCCCTCGATGACCGACGACGACCTGCCGACGCATCTGCTCCGCCTGGGCCTGACGGACCGGCAGGCGGAGACCTACCTCGCCCTGCTCACCATCGGCCCCTGCGACCGCGGGCAGCTCGCCGAGGAGCTGGGCCACCACGGCGCCGAGGAAGACCATTTCCACGGGCGGGAGCTGGACCGGCACCTGGCCCAGCTCCGCAGGATGGGCCTGATCACCGCCGCCGGACCGGACTGCCGCGAACACGTCCCGGTCGAGCCGACCATCGCCCTGGAGTACCTGGCGCACGCCCGCACGGCCGAGCTCCGCCAGGCGCACCAGGCAGCCGTCGCGGCCTACCACGGCTATCGGCGGACCGTCAGCCCGCAGTCCACGGAGAACCTGGTGGAGGTGGTCACCGGTCCGTCCGTCGTGGAACGCATCTGGAACATCGAGGAGGCCGCCGAGTCCGAGGTGCTGCGCTTCGACTCCCCGCCGTACCACACCCACGGCGCCGCGAACCCGGTCGAGGTCGAGAAGCTCGGCCAGGGCGTGGAGTACCGCGTCGTCTACTCCAAGTCCGCGGTCCAGAACGCCGCCTACTACAGTGTCAACATCCGGCCCGGCATCGCCGCCGGGGAGCAGGCCCGGGTGCTGCCGACCGTCCCGGTGAAACTGGCCGTCTTCGACCGCCGCGTGGCCGTCGTGTCGATGTCGTTCGTCGAGGCCGAGGTCAACGACTCCCTCCTCGTCGTCCACCCGTCGAGCCTGCTGTCCGCGTTGACGGGGCTCTTCGAGACCGCGTGGCGCACGGCGCTGCCCATGCACCTCAGCGACCGGGTGCCCCCGGCGCTCAGCCCCCTCCACCGCCGCATCCTGGAGCTGCTGGCCACCGGCGTCACCGACGAGACCATCGCCGAACTCCTGGGCATCAGCCGCCGTACGCTCTCCCGGCAGCTGGAACAGCTCAACACCCGGGCCGGATCGCTCACCCGGTTCCAGATGGCGCTGCACGCGGCGCGCCGCGGATGGATCTGAGCCGCGGGAGCGGCAGACGGGTCAGGGCGCCGTCCCCCGTGGTCCGGCGGTGCCCTCGGCCTGGGCGGTGGCCCGCGCGTGGGCGGCGGCCCGGATCGGGGAGGGCCCACAGGCCCAGACCATGATCCGGCCGCCGGTCCGCGCCACCGGGCGGTCCCAGGCCGCCCGGACCAACCAGGGCCGGTGAACGCCGAGTTCGGCCCTGGCCCAGTCCGGCAGCAGGCCGATCGAGGCGTTCGTCAGCAGCCGGACGGCGGCGCGCTCGCGGCGGCTGCGACCGAACCCGCGCAGCAGCCGTAGCACGTCCAGGGCGGGCTGCGTCACCCGTAGCTCGGGCCTCGTCCGGGCCAGGTAGGCCGCCGCCTCGGCGCGGGAGGCCGGGATCTCGGTGGCGCCCAGGCGTTCGGCGACGAGCGCGGCCTGCGCGAGGTAGTCGTCGCACTCGGCGGCGGTCAGCGGGGTGGCGGCGAGGGCCTGGTATCCGGTCAGGAAGCAGTACACCTCGGCGGTGTGCACCCAGGTGAGCAGCTCCGGGTCGTCGGCGCGGTAGGGGCGGCCGTCCGGTGCGGTGCCGTGGATCCGCGGATGGATCTTCCGCACGCCCGCGATCGCCCGCTCGGCCGCCGCCGTCGAGCCGAGCGTCGTGGTGGTGACGAAGCGGGCCGTCCGGTTGAGCCGCCCGGTCGGGTCGGCCCGAAAGTCGGAGTGGGCGTCGACGGCGGCCATCGCCAGCGGGTGCAGGGACTGCAGCAGCAGCGCGGCGAAGCCGCCCACCAGCATTCCGGCCGGGTGCCCGTGCACCCGCCACACCACGCTGTCCGGGCCGAACAGGCCCGGGTCCCCGGCCGGGCGGTCGTAGCGCTCCAGGTGCAGGTCCTGTCCGTGCACGGTCGCGTTGATCTCCGCCAGCAGGCGGGCGCGCAGCGCGACGAGCGGGGTACGCCACCCGGCGACACCGTTCTGCGACCTCATCCTGGCCCGCCCCTCCTCGCCCCGGCCCACCACAGTACCGACCGCGCGGGCGTACCGGGCCTGCGCCGTCGGACTCGGCCCTCCGGGGTACGCCCCTTGACACCCCGTCGGGAGTACGTACGGCCGTCCGGGTCCGGCTCATGACATCCCCGCGGGGGGCGGCGGGGGCCGATCGGGTGGCAGGAACCGTGTCCCACCGCGGAAGGCCGGTGCGGGACTCGTGGGCGCGGTTGAATCCCACGGGCCCCCGAACGTCAAGAGGAGGATGACCGCGATGACCGGCGAAGAGATCCTCCTGGGTATCGCCCTGACCGTCGCCCTCGCCACCGGCTCGCAGATCCTGGCGAACAAGCTGCAGGTCCCTGCCCTGATCATCCTCCTGCCGGTCGGCTTCACCGTGGGCGCCCTCACCGACGTCATCCATCCCGGACGGCTGATCGGGCCGGACTTCCCCGCGCTGGTCTCGCTCTCGGTCGCGGTGATCCTCTACGACGCCGGTCTCGGACTGAACCTGCGCAACCTCACCGGCGAGACCCGCAGGATCGTGGGACGGCTGCTGATCTTCGGCATCCTGATCACTTTCTTCGCCGTCTCGGGCATCGGCCCGGCACTTTTCGGCATCCCGCTCAGGGTGGCGGCGATGATCGGCGTGATCCTCGTCGTGTCGGGCCCCACCGTCGTGGGCCCCGTGCTCGAGTACGTCCAGCCGACGGACAAGGTGCGGCGCATCCTGGTCTGGGAGGGAACCCTGACCGACCCGATCGGCGGCATCCTCGGCGCCGTCGTCTTCCACGCGGTCGCGACCTCGGGCCGGATCGACATCGGCCGGGGCTACCAGATCGGACAGTTCCTCATCAGCATGGGTGTCGGCCTCGCCGGGGGCGCCGTCGGGACCGCCCTCCTCTGGCTGGCCCTGCGCAAGCTGCGCCTCGGCGAGACCCTCGGCACCCTGGCCCAGCTGGCGACGGTCGTCGTCGTCTCCGCGGGCTGCGACATCGCCCGTGACGACACGGGCCTCATCGCGGCGATCGTCACCGGACTCGCCGTCACCAACCTCCCGGGCCTGGACATGCCCGCCCGCAGGCCCTTCTTCGGGACGCTCGTCCAGCTGATCATCGGGCTGCTGTTCATCTCCATCTCCTCGGCCGTCCCGCCGTCCTCCGTGACGCCGGTGCTCGTGCCGTCGCTGGTGCTGATCGCGATCCTCGTGCTGGTGGTGCGCCCGCTCGTCGCGTACGCGGCCGCCCACGGTTCGGCGCTCACCAGGGGAGAGTGGGGCTTCGTCGGATGGATGGCTCCGCGCGGAATCGTCGCGGCCTCGACCGCGTCCGCCTTCGCATCGGCTCTGGTGGAGAAGGGCCTGCCGGGCGCCGCCAAGATCCTCCCGATCACCTTCCTGGTGATCGTCGGAACGGTCCTGCTCTACGCCCTGACCGCCGCGCCCGTGGCCCGTCGGCTGGGCGTCGTCCGGCCGACGCGGACCCGGCCGCTGCTGGTCGGCGGCGACCCGTGGGTGATCGGCCTGGGGCAGGCCCTCGAGTCGGCAGGACTCGACGTGCTGATGTGGGCCGGGCTCGACGAGGAACGTGAGGAGATCACCGCCGCCGGCATCGAACTCGCGCACGGGGAGATGCTCGCGACCGCGACCAATCCCCGGGCACGCCTGGAGGGCGTCACAGCCGTGTTCCTCCTCACCGACGACGACGACTTCAACGCGCTCGCCTCGGTCGTGGTCAAGGACAACGTCCAGGGCCCCGTCTACCGGGTGGGACCGCCCCGCGGCAGCCACGGTGTGGTCGCCCCGTACACCGGGGGCGACATCCTCTTCGGCCGGTCACTCGTCCGCCACCTGCTCGCCGAACGCTACCGGCGGGGTGCCCGTTTCCTGCTGCAGCCCGGCTCCGTACCGATCCCGCCGGGCCACGACGTCCTCTTCGTCATCCGACCCGACGGCCGGCTGGACCCGGTCACCGAGACCAGTGCGATCACCCCGCTGCCGGACGACACCGCCGTCCTGCTGAGCCCCGCATGATGTCCTGGGCCACCCGCTTCCGGCTGCGGCAGTACGCCAAGGCGAGCCTGTGGATCGTCCCGCTGCTCGGGCTCGTCCTGGGCGTCGCCCTGGCCGAGGCGGCGGCCGCGGCGGAGGGGTCGTCCTGGCTGCCGAGGACCTGGGACTACTCGGCGACGACCGCGAGCAGCGTCCTCAGCTCCGTCGTCGGATCCATGATCGCTCTGCTCGGCTTCGTCGTGACCATCGGCGTCCTGGTCATCCAGCAGGCCACCGGCACCCTCTCCCCGCGCTACATGCGGCTCTGGTACCGCGACCGGCTGCAGAAGGCCGTCCTCGCCACCTTCACCGGCACGTTCGCGTTCGCGTACACCCTGCTGCGGAGCATCGAGACGAACTCCGTCCCGAACCTCGGCGTGACCCTGGCCGGGGTCGCCGTCTCCGTCAGCCTGCTGCTCCTGCTGATCTACCTCAACCGGTTCACCCACAACCTGCGGCCGGTGGCCATCGCCGACATCGTGGGACGGATGGGCGAACGGGTCCTCGATCGCGCCGCGGCGCATGTCCGGGGCTCCGCGGCGCCGGGCGGCGCGCCTGCGTCCGACGGCCCGGTGGCCCGCATCCGGTCCGGACGCGGCGGTGTCATCCAGGCGTTCGACGCACGCGGCATGGCCGCCCTCGCGGCCCGGCACGACTGCGTCCTCGTCCTGGCCGCCTCCGTCGGCGACTTCGTCCCTCCCGGCGCCACGATCGTCGAGGTCCGCCACGGCAGGTCCGCGCCCGACCCGCGCCGGGTGGTCGGCCTGCTCGCCCTCGGGGCCGAGCGGACGATCGAGCAGGACCCGGCGTTCGCCCTGCGCATCCTGGTCGACATCGCCATCCGCGCGCTCTCCCCCGCCGTCAACGACCCGACCACCGCCGTCCAGGTGCTGAACCACATCGAGGCGTTCCTGCACGCCGTCGGCCGTGCCGGCCTCCGCAGCAGCTACGTGCTCGCCGACGACGGCGGCCGGCCGCGCGTCGTGGTGCCGGGAAGGGCGTGGGCGGACTACCTCGACCTGGCCGTCACCGAGATCCGCGAGTACGGCGCGACCTCCCTCCAGGTCTGCCGACGGCTCAGGGCCCTCCTGGACCATCTCCTCACGACGCTGCCCGACGAGCACCTGTCCGCCGTCCGGGCCGAGCTGGAACTCCTCGACGCCACGGTGGACCGGGAATTCACCGACCCCGCCCGCCGCGCCGGCGCCCGGACGCCCGACCCCCAGGGCATCGGCGGCGGACGGCATCCGCGGGGCACCCCACCCCCCGGTCCGTAGGCGGTCCCGCGAAGCCCACGCCCCACCCCGACCTGGCCCAGCGCACGGCTGCGTCCCGGGCCGGCCCGCGGGCGGCGGACCGCGACTCATCCTCGGGGTTCGCGCCCTCCACGCCGAACCGGCCTGACGGAGAGGGCGGGCGCCGCAGGCACGGGCGCCGTCGAGGGGCTCAGGGGTTCCGGTCGGAGCCCTCGGCCGGGAGCTCGTAGACGTGGTCCGGGGTGATGACGGAGGTGATCGCCCGGGCGAAGAGGGTGCTCGGCTCGAAGCCGTCGTGCAGGATGGCGGTGTTGAGCAGGAGCACCATGGTGGCGTCCTGCTCCGGCAGATACATCGTCACGCTCTCGTAGCCCGGCAGCGAGCCGTTGTGACCGATCCAGCCGTGGGTCCGGAAGAGGCCCAGCCCGTACCCGGCGCCGTCGTACCCGGGCACGGTGATGAACCTCTCCCGCTCCGCCTGGGTCGCCGGGGAGAGCAGGGTGCCGGTGGCGACCATCTTGGCCCAGCGGTGCAGGTCGTGCAGGTCGGGGCGGGTCCCGTCGGGCCGCCGCCGTCCCGTATCGTCCCTGGTGAGAAGCCCGGTCCGGCCGTGGCGATCACAACAGCCGGTGGTGGACGAGGGAGCGGAGGGCGCAGCCGATGCGCAACCGACGACGGGTAGGCAGGGGCGGGCGCGCCGTCGTGGTCTACGGGCTGCTGGTCGCCGCCCTGGCGGTCTGGGCCGCCGCGGCGCCACTGAGCAGCGACCCCTTCGACACGTCGAACGCCCTGCCGCACCTGGCACTCGGGCTGGTGGCGCTCCCGTCGGTGCTTCCCCTGATCCTGTCCGGCGCCGGGGCCTCGCTCGACGGGGGCACCTTCCTGGTCCTGGTCGTGGTCCTCGCCTGGGCGGAGGCCGCCGCCGTCCACTGGGGCCTCACCCGGCTCCGCGCCCGCCGGCTCAGAACCTAGGAGCGTGGGTCAGAGTAACTGTCGTAGGTGCTTGCTACCGTCGTCGCGTTACGAAGATCCTTAACTCAGGGGGTTGTTGTGGGCGACAACGGCATGCGCGCGTTCGGTATCGGCCTGTTCGACCGGTGGACGGCCATGTGGAACGGCGACCTCGATCTCGTCAACGAGATCATGGCGCCCGAATTCGTGCTGCGTTATGCCCAGGCGGGCACCGACGCCTTCGACGAGATCCGCACCCCGCAGCAGCTTGCCGAGACGGTCGCTGCCTGGCACAAGTCCCGCACCGGGCTTCTCTTCGCAGCGGAGGGGACCGCCACAGTCGATCTCGCGCCTGCCGACGGCGCACCGACCGGACTTGTCGCGCGCCCCTACCTTGCGAGCTTCGCGGCCGAGGACGGTGGGAAGGTCGCCAGGAGCGGAATCGACATCCTCAGGGTCTCCGATGGGTTGATTGTCGAGGTCTGGTCGGTCTCATCCGGCGCCGCTGGCCGGACTTTCTACCGCTAGGAGCGTGACTCCGTAGCCGGCAACCCGAGTGCGGCTTGTGATCATCCGTGCGACATCATCCCGGTATGCGTGGTGGGGATGGGTTGTCGAGCCGGTCGAGAAGAGGCAGCCGCAGGGCCGTGGGGCGGCGGTGGACAAGCGGTTCGGGGCGTTCGATCCGCACCAGGTTCTGCTGCTGCCCCCGTCGCTGGACGACTGGCTGCCCCATGACCATCAAGCCCGGTTCGTCGCCGACCTGGTCGACGAGGTGCTGGACCTGGGACCGGTCCTGGCCGACTACACCGAGAAGCGCCCGTGTACCCCACCGTGCCACCGCGGGTCGAGTACACCCTCACCGAGCCGGGCCGGGCCCTACGGGTGACGATCTCCGGGCTGTGCGACTGGACCCACCACTACCTCGGTCACATCGAGGCCTCCGCCACCGCTTCGACGCCTGACGGGCGGACAGCGGCCCGCGCCCGGGATAGCTCCGCTCTCGTCGGCGCGTGCGCGGTGCCGCCGGACCGGTGACACCGGTGGTGCGCCTTCCGTACGGCGGTCGGCTCACCCGGGAGAGTGATGGTCCGAGGCGGACGCAGCCGGCCGAGGACGGCAGCGCACGAGGCCGAAAGGGGAATCCTTGGAAGGGTATACGGGTGGGGGCCGCCGAGCCGCGGTGCTCGCCGGCGTTCGGTCGACCCTGGCGACGGGAGTGCTCCTCACGGCCTACTACCTGTTGCCCCTGGACTCGGCCTTCACGATCGGCACGGTGCTCGCCCTGGTCGGTGGACTCGTCGCGGTGGCCCTGCTCCTGTACTGGCAGGTCCGGGTGATCACGAAATCCCTGCAGCCGCAGCTACGGGCCGTCGAGGCGGTGGCGACGGCTCTCCCCCTCTTCCTGCTGCTGTTCGCCGCGGTGTACTACCTGCTGGAGCGCAGCACGCCGGAGAGCTTCAGCGAGCCGCTGACCCGGAGCGACGCGCTGTACTTCACGATGACCGTGTTCAGCACGGTCGGCTTCGGGGACATCAGCCCGCGCAGCGAACCTGCCCGGCTGCTGGCCACCGGGCAGATGACGCTCGACCTGGTGCTGATCGGCGTCGCGGCCCGGCTGCTGGTCGGCGCGGTCCAGGAGAGCCTCCGGCTGCGGGGTGCGGCTTCGGCCGACGGCGGGAACGGCGGCTCGTCCGCCGCGAAGTGACCCTCCGCCGGCTCGTCGTCCCGGAGCCGGGAGCCGGAGGTCGGAGCCCGGTGCATCAGGGGCTCTGCGGCTTCGTGGGCAAGGTCGTCGCCGAGGGCGCCAGCACCCACAGCAGGGCCCGGCCGGTCAACGGGGTGGTGGCGATCAGGGTGAGGTAGACCTCGGCGATGGAGCCCTTCGCGGTGAGGGCGTCGGAGCCGCCGAAGAGCTCCGCCAGCAGGTAGACGGCGGCGTCGACGATGAGCCAGGAGGCGAGGTTCGCCCCGATCCACCACTTCCAGCGGCTGGTGACCTTGCGGAGCACCACGGACTGCGACAGGCCGAGCAGCGGGCCCAGGGCGAGCGACTGGCTGGCGGCCAGGAGGTAGGCGGTGGACGCGTTCTTGTGGGTGTTCTGGGCGTCGATCACGGCCGGCATGATCACCAGAAGCCAGGCCAGCAGCGCCGGACCGACGTTGGCGGTGACCCACTCCTTGCGTGGGACGGGGACGCGCTCCCGGACGACGAGCCACTGCAGCGAGCCCAGGACACCACCGAACAGCGCGGCCCCGAGGGTCGCGATGACGAGCGCCACAACCACGTGGCCACTGGCGAGGGAGAGGTGGAGCACGTTGCCGCCCAGCAGGGCCAGGAGGAAGCCGACGGTCAGCACGGTGACGAAGGCGATCGTGTTGTACAGGATCCACAGCCGGTACAGGCGAGCGTCCCACCCGTTCGACGACACCACCTGTTGGTCGGCCCCGGACGCGTTCATCCGCCTCATCCTCCGGTCTGCGTGAGCCCCTAATGAGTGGTGTGCATCGTGAAGTGGCAGGTCACGGGCCTGGTGTGCGTCGGCGTCGGGGTGCTCACGCTGGTTGCGGGCGGATGACTTCGGTGAAGATCGTCGGTCAGCGGGCGACTTCCCGGTTCGTCAGGACCAGCAGGGCCCGCACCAGCGCGGTCGCCCACTTCGGGTCGGTGCGGACCTTGCCGAGCACGCGCCAGTTCTTCAGGTGCGCGAAGCCGTGCTCGACCGGGGCCCGGACCGCGGCCAGCGCCTTGTTGGACAGCTTCTGCCCCCGGGTAAGAGGCCGGTTGCGGGCCGCCTTGTAGCCGGTGATCACCGCCGGGTCGGCGTCCGGGCCGCTGTCGTCGAGGCCGAGGAAGCCCAGGTCGGCGATCGCGCCGAGGCCGGCCGCGCGCAGATGGGCGGTCAGTTTGTCGTGGCGGCACGCGGTGATCTCCGAGGTGCGTCCGGGGCGGACCGCGCTCACCCAGACCAGGCGGCCCTTGTCATCGGTGAGCGCGATCACGAGCAGGCCGTGGCATTTGTGCTTGCCGGAGTAGTTCTTCCGGTTCTCGGTCCCGGTGCGGCGGCGGGTGCGTATCAGAGAACCGTCCAGCAGGACCACCCCGCCACCCGATCGGGCGATCTTCTTGAGCGCGCGGTCCAGGCGCGGGGCGCGGGCGGCCAGCAGGCCGACGACCTCGCGCACCCACCGGGTCACGGTGGTGCGGTGCACCCCGTTCCCGCCGGCCATGTCGCCGGGCCGCTGGTCACAGCGCAGCACCGCCAGCACGATGCCGGCGATCCTCCCTGCCGACAGGGCCCGCCACCGCGATCCGATCTTCTTGCAGTGGCCGCGTATCAGGTCGGCGAGCCAGTTCAAGGTGGCACTCGACAGCGGCAGGCGGGCGGTGTAGACAAGACCGTCGGGGCCCTCGACGAGACCGTTGTTTTTCTTCACACCAAACTCAACTGCCGCCGGGGGCCCTCCGGTTACGCCCTGCGGCGTGCAGGACCTGGACGGCTACAACCGTGCGGTGAACTTCCCGTCGCCGCGTTTGTGCAGCCAGCCGCGGTCCGCGAGCTTGACCAGCTTCGCCCGCAGCGGCTCCAGCTTCCCGCGCACCTCCACCTGAAGGCCCAGCTCTTCGCCCACTGCCCGCACCTGCACCGGACCGCCGACGGCTCGCACGATCGCCAGGATCCGGCGGTAGTCGTCGGGCAGCGCGGTCTCGTCAACGCTGTCGCCACGGTGCGGGACCAGCAGCATCGCACGCCCGCCGACCTGCGCTGACGCCGGTGCGACGGCATCCCGTTCCCCAGCTGTCCGCTCGCTCATCCGCGTCAGGACCCTCTCGGCGACTGCGAGTTCGTCCCGCTCGGCCTTCACCTCGTCCAACTGCTTGACCAGCTGTTCTTCCAGCTCGTCCAATTCCGCGCGCCGCGCGGCGATCCGTTCCAGTACCTCGGGGCCCACCATGCCCGGGAGCGTAGGAGCATCGCGGGCTGGAACGGGCCAGAACCCACGAAGACCTCCCTGCCCGACGATCTACACGGCAGACTGCCGCGCGTGACCAGCACGAGCACCGGGGCACGGAATCACACCAGGCCCGTGACCTGCCACTTCACGATGCACACCACTCAATGAGGGGCCGCTCTCCGCCCTGTCCCGACGGTGCTCCTGCTCCTGCTCGACCGGTCCTCCGATAGACGGAGATCAGGACGATGCCGATGACGAGGCATTCGGAGTCGGCGATCTGCAGATCGAGCAGGCCGCGATCGTCACCGCGGCGATGGGAACGAGCAGTGTGAGCAGTCCCCTCACCGGGCCGCCCCGCCACGGGTGCGGCCCGGTCGGCTGTGTCGTCCACGGGCCGCGAGCGGTTCTACGCACGTCCGGCCACCGCGCCGCGGCGGCTCCGGGCGCCGGGTCACAGGGGTCACGCGACCTCGGTGGCGGCCTGCCGGACGGCCTTGTCGATGTCGTCCGTGCTCACGTCGAGCTCCTTGGCGATCTGCTTCTCGGCCTTGAGTTCGGCCTTGTCGAGGGCCTGCGAGAGCGTGTTCGCGCCGACGATGACGAGGGCGGCCTGCCCTTCGTCGATGATCTCGCCGAACTCCTTCACGTCCGCCCGGGACATGCCGCGCCACAGGTGGCCGCCCACCCCGCCGACGGCGGCCCCGACGGCGGCGGTGCCGATGATCGCCGGCGGGAACAGCAGGCCGACGACCGCACCCGCGGCGGCTCCGCCCCACGCCCCGTGCCGGGTGGCCGTCTCGTCCTTGTTGACGTGGACCTTGCCGGCGTCGTCCTTGGTGACCACGGACGCGTCGAAGCTGCCCACGGCACCGGCCGAGTGCAGCTCCTTGACGATGTCGTAGTCGGCTCGCGCCGCGGCCTCGCTCGGGTAGGTGCCGATGAAGACGAAGACCGAGTCGGGCTTGGCCATGGTGTCTCTCCTGTTCGTCGTCGCCGCGTTCGGAAGGACACGGCAGGGTGGGTCGTGCGGGTGGAATCGGGGGTGTGGTCAGGACGGCATCAGGTCAGGATCTTGGCCTTGGCCTGTGCGAACTCCTCGTCCGTGATCTGGCCGCGGTTCCTCAGGTCGGTGAGCTTGGCGAGTTGCTCGGCCGGGTCGGCGGTCGCGGCCGTCTCGCGCACGTAGGAGCGGAACTGCTCCTCGCTCTGCTGCGCCCGGGCCAGCTCGCGTTCGCCCATACCCTTGCCGCGGGCGATCAGGTAGACGAAGACGCCGAGGTAGGGCACCAGGACCACGAACACGGCCCAGCCGGCCTTGGCCCAGCCGCTCAGCGAGTCGTCGCGGAACAGATCGCCGATGACCTTGAACAGCAGGACGAGCCAGAGGATCCAGACGAAGATCCAGAAGATGGTCCAGAAGATGTTCAGCAGCGGATAGTCCGCAGCGAGATTCACCGCAGCAGTCATGGGTCTCTCCTGTGCTGGCCGACCTGCCCCACCTGGATCAGCGTGGGCATGACCCTGTGCGGGGACCGGTCGTGGGGTGTCAGTTGGCGGGTTCGACTTCGCCCGGGCGCCAGGTCTTGTCGAAGAACGGCTGCTCGGGGCTGTAGAGACGCAGGATGGCGAACCATCCCTTGCCGGGCACGGTCCGGATCCAGGTGCCGTCGGCCGCGTCCACGGGACGTTCGGGCGCGAGGTGAAGGGTCGTCGTACCGTCCGGGTTCGCGGTGGCGGCGGGACCGGGATAGCTCTGGCTGCCCGCCCAGGGGTAGCGCTGCGAGGTCTGCAGCATGGAGCGGGTCTGGTTGTCGTACAGCGTGACGGACCAGAAGCGGGCGGCGGGGATGCCTGCGGGCAGCGTCAGCCGGTAGGGGCGCGCACCGTCGAAGGGCTCACCGGCGGAGTCGGCGGCGACCATCAGGTACTGGGAGCCGACGCCGGTCAGGCGCATGCACATCGCGGGGCTGTCGCCGGTGGCGATGTAGAAGAACGCGGTGCGGGAGTTCAGGGCCCGTCCGGAAGTCGGCGGGTAGGGCCTGAGGCCGCCCTCCGGGCCGGTCTCGGGCGGCGGGACCGTCCAGTCGTAGCCACCGACGAACAGCGGGTTGTACCAGGCCGAGCCGTCGTAGTACGCGAAGCCCTCCTGCTCGCGGGCGCGCAGTCCGACCGCGCGGGCGGCGGCATTGCCGATCGCGACGGCGTCCTCCAGCAGAGCACGCATCCGCCGGTCGGGCTTGAAGGCGCCCCCCTTGGCGATGCCGATCGCGCGGAACGCCCCGCCGGCCTCCGGGTCGCCCGACTCGGCGGGCTGCTCCTGGACGAGGGTGTCGAGCAGCTCGTAGAAGGAGAAGTCGTTCGGGGGCAGGGTGTTCATCGCCAGGCCGGTGCCTTCGACGAACACGGGCGGATCGGCGGTGGTGAGCGGCGCGAGCGGCGCCCTGCCCTGAAGGAACGCGCCGATGCTGCTGCCGTAGCTGCCGGGCGGGTAGGGGTGGATCCGCAGGGTTTCCTTGATCCGCGCGACCGTCGGCGCGGGGTCGCCGCCCTCCAGGAACGCCCGGCCCAGCACGATTGCCTGCCACGTCGGGCAGCGGTAGACGAACGGCCCGCCCTCAGGCACCGGACCGTCGTAGCCGGGCGGCAGCAGGACGTACGTGCCGCCCTGACCGCGGTCCGGGCCGGGCAGCCCGAAGTCGGTCACCCAGCGGAACCACATGTCGTCGATCGTGCCCAGGCACCCCGGCGGGACCCGCAGGGCGACCGGCCCGTCGGTGAGGTCGAGGAAGCTCAGGAAGTACACGGTGTCTGCGTTGCCGGTCAGGAACAGCGACGCGCTGTCCATCAGCCCGGAGAACAGCAGAACCTGGTTGTCCGCCACCCCCGCGTCCAGGAAGCCCTGCCGGATCGCCCGCACCGACACCCCGGGCAGACCCGCCAGAAAGGCGTTCACACCCTGCGTCAGATCGAGCTGGTCGAAGACCTTCTCGCACGTGCCGGCGTCCGGGATCCCGTCGGTGAACCGCAGCGCACCGATCCGGGTCTCCACCGCGTCGGGCGTCGTCACCGACAAGGGAGCCTTCGCGAAATCACCCATGCCTTCCATCCTGCGTAACGCCACGGATCCCCGCATCCGCCGGTCTACCGGCGGCCCTCCGCCTCCGGCTCCGGCCGACGCGCCGGTCACTCCCGAGTGGGACGGCGATCGGCCGTCCGGCCGCGGTGTCCCTGTTCACCGGGGCCTCGGCTGCTGCTTCGAGCTCGGCGACGGCGATCGCGACACCGGGCGCCGCCGCGATGTCGACCGGTGCGCGGCGGTCACCGACCCGCCTGTGCTCCGTCCTCGCCTGCGCCGGTACCGATGCCCTGACGGTCTCCGATCATGGCGACGGCACGCTGGTCCGGATCCGCGAACGTGCGCTCGACCGCGGCATCCAGTCGGCGGATCTCCCTCGTGACCGCTGCCCGGTTCCCGGCCTGCACGGTCCCCAGGAGACCGTCCAGCAGCGCCCTGAGCCGGCGGCACACCTGGAGTGACGTCACGCCGAAGTCGCGGATCTCGCTGACGGCGAGCTCCAGGTAGTCCCCCCAGGACCGGTCCGGCACGACCAGCAGCGGCCTGCCGTGTCCGTCGCTCACGACGTGGCGCCGGCGCAGTGTGGCGGTGTCGAGGGTGTGGAGGAAGGCCTCGATGTGGTCGAGGACCTGGACGGCGGTGGTCGGGTCGTTGACGGCGGGGGACAGCGCGCGGGTGGCGATGTCGACGAGGACTCGCAAGGCGAAGGCCGGGTCCTGCTCGATGGTGCGCTCGACGCCGAATGCGACCTTTCCGCGCACTCGACGGGGGGCGAGGCCGGTCGTCGCCCCGCCGTGGATCCGCGCGAGGGTGGCGCCGGGCGGCAGGAAGTCCCCGACGGGGTGGGCCAGGACGATGGTGCACTCGTGGCGGACCGCGAGGGCGATCAGCCCGTTGACGTCGATGGCCTGGACGGCGCCACCGTGTGTGGCGGGGACAGGGATCATGGGTCCTTCAGGCAGTGCCCGGCCGTCGAAGGCGGTCGCGCGGGGGCCCGCCGCCGTCAGCTCGACGATCAGGCTCCGACCCAGGCGCCCGACGATGGCGGCGATCGCGACCGGCCGCAGGTTGTGGGTGAAGCGGTTCAGGTAGACGAGCAGCAGCACGAGGCTGACGGCGACGCCCAGACCGGCCAGGGTGACCCCAAGGTCCGGCACGGTCTCCGCCCCGATCGAGGTCAGCAGGGAGAAGGCGAAGGCGAAGGTCGCGGCGAACGTGGCGAGGACGGCCTTCTGCAGGTGGTCCCGGTACCACAACCGCATGTATCGCGGCGACAAGGTACCGGTCGCCTGCTGGACGACCAGGACGCCGATCGTCACCACGAATCCCAGCAGGGCGATCATCGCCCCGACGATCGAGCTCAGCACGCTGCTGGCGGTCGACTCGGCGTAGGTCCAGCTCGACGGCAGTACGCCGGTGCCGTCCACCACCACCGCCCACCGGGCAAGAAGCGCCCCGAGGATCAGACCGAGCGTCGGCACCAGCCACAAGCACCCTTTGACGTACTGCCAGAACCGGAACCGGGCGGCCCAGGACAACATCGCGCAACCCTTCGCTCAGGCACGGACAGCCGGCAGGGCCCGACCTCCGTGACCGCAGACGGCGGACACGCGGACACGGACCCGCCTCCGTGCTCCGGTGACACGGCGCCGGGCCGACCGCCCGGCGCAGGCCTCGCCTGGCAGCCCTGGCCACCTCGTCCGGCTCCCGTGACGGCCTGCCAGAGGCAAGTGTGGTGGAGGACCGGATACGGAGAACGGCAGCGACACGCTCCCGCCCCGGACCCCCGCACCCCGGCCGAGCACGACCTCGTGCGAACGACCGGGCCAGGCCCGCGGACAAGCCACGGCCGGGACGACACCCGGGAGGGAGGGCGGATGCGCAACGTCCGTCCGGCGAGCAGCATGGTGGCATGGCCGAACTCGTGATCGGCTGTGCTCACCACGCGGCGAGCTCTCCCGCTCACCACCACCCGACCATGGCGGCCACCCACCGCAACAGCCACCGGGTCAGCACGGGAACCGGTCAGAGGATGTGAGGAAGATGGCACGGTCGGACCCTTCCGACGCTCCGGCGCGCGCTCGCCGGTCGGCCAGGCTGGCGTTGGCCTGCGCGCTGAGCGCGGTGGTGGTGCTGGTGGCCGCGAGCGGCCCCGGTGGTCTGCTCGTCCTGGTGGTCGGGGTGGTCGGCGCGGCGCTCATGGCCGTGGGTACGTGGTGGGTGCTGGCCCATCGCGGGGCCCTGCGGGTGGCCGGGCTGCTGCTCGTGATGGCCGTACCGGTGGCCGTCCTGGTGATCTACGCCCGGGCGGACGTGTGGCCCGAGGCGCTGGCCGCCTTCGCCCTGTGGGCGGTGGCCGCGGCGTGCGCACGGTCGGCGCTGCGCGGGGCACGGCATCCCCAGGGCATGCGGGCGGTCCCCTCCGCACCACCCCCCCGGCATCCGGTACTGATCATGAATCCGAAGTCCGGCGGCGGCAAGGTCGGCCGGTTCGGCCTGGTCGAGAAGGCCGAGGCGCTGGGCGCCCGGGTGGTGCTGCTCGACACGACGGTCAAGACGGACGTCGCCGCGATCGCCCGTCAGGCGGTGGCCGAAGGCGCGGACCTGCTCGGGGTGGCCGGCGGCGACGGCACCCAGGCCCTGGTGGCCGAGGTGGCTTCCGAGCACGACCTGCCGTTCCTGGTGATCTCCGCGGGCACCCGGAACCACTTCGCCATGGACCTGGGCCTGGACCGCGATGATCCGGCCCGCTGCCTGGACGCGCTGACCGACGGTGAGGAGCTCCGGATCGACCTGGGTGTCGTGGGCGGCCACACCTTCGTCAACACGGCCTCGTTCGGCGTCTACGCGGACATCGTGCAGCGCCCGGAATACCGGGACGCCAAGGCGGGCACAGCCCTGAACGCCCTGCCCGACCTCCTGCTCGGTTACACCGGCCACGCCCTCGACGCGGCGATGGACGAGATGCGGCTGGAGGCCCAGCAGGCGCTGCTGGTCAGCAACAACCCCTATGCCGCCCCCGAACCGATGGCCGCGGGCGGGCGCAGAGTCCGGCTCGATCTCGGCGTGCTGGGGGTCTTCGGGATCCGGGTGAACAACGCGGCCCAGGCGGCCGAGGTCGCGCTCCGAGGTGCCAGAGCAGCCGGCCTCCAGGTCCTGACCTCCCGCCGGATCCTCGTCGGATCGGACGCGGAGCGGATCCCGGTCGCCGTCGACGGCGAGGCCCTCACCATGCCCACGCCCGTCACCTGCACCATCCGCCCGGGCGCCCTGCGAGTCCTGGTACCCAGGCTCCGCCCGGGCGCTCCCCCGGCCACTCCCCCCATGCACTGGCGCGACGTCGTCACCCTGGCCTTCACCCGGCCGCCGCCGGGCGCCGAGGACCGCACCGACGGGGCCCGCGCCGCGTGACTCGGACCAGGTCACCGCGTCGGCGACGGCCGTCCGACGTGCGCGGCGGGCGGGGCGCACCCAGGCTGGGGTGGGGAAGACAGGGCGTGAGACGACCTGGGGGGTGAGCGACAAGGAGCGACGATGACCAGTCCAGCCGAACGGGCACGACGCGGGCGCGCGGAGCGCAAGCACCTCGGGCGCGCCGAGCACGGGCCGTGGATCGCGGCGTCGGACAGGCCCGATCCCGTCGCGGTGCTGGTGCGGGAGGCCGCCGACCGGGTGGCCGAGCTGCTGCCGATCCGCTACGGCCGGATGGCCGCGTCCCCGTTCGCGTTCCTGCGCGGCTCGGCCGCGGTCATGGCCGCCGACCTCGCCGCCGTACCGAACACCGGCCTGACCGTCCAGCTCTGCGGCGACGCGCACCTGATGAACTTCGGCGTCTTCGCCTCACCCGAGCGGGCGCTGCTGTTCGACGTCAACGACTTCGACGAGACGCTGCCCGGCCCGTTCGAATGGGACGTCAAACGCCTCTCCGCCAGCGTCGCGGTGGCCGCCCGCGAGAACGGGCAGGATGACGACCAGGCGTGGCGGGCCGCCCTGAACGCCGTCCAGGCCTACCGGCTCGCGATGCGGCGGCTCGCCGAACGGGGCGAGCTCGACACCTGGTACACGCGTATCGACACCAATGCCCTGCTCCCTCTGATCGAAAAACCCAAACGGCGCAAGCAGGTGGAGGCGACCCTGGCACACGCCCGTCGGCGCACCAGTCTGCAGGCGCTCGCCAAGCTCACCGAGATCCGGGACGGCCGCCGGCGCATCGTCGACGACCCGCCCCTGCTGGAGGTCGTCAGCCGGACCCGACTGCGGACCGTCGGCAAGATCTTCAGCGAGTACCGCAGCACGCTCCCCGAGGAGCGCCGCGTCCTGCTGGACCGCTACCAGCTCGTCGACGCGGCCCGGAAGGTCGTCGGGGTGGGCAGCGTCGGCACCCGCTGCTACATCCTCCTGCTGACCGGCCGCGACGACCAGGACCCGCTCTTCCTCCAGATCAAGGAGGCCGGACCATCGGTGCTGGAGGACCATCTCCCGGCCGACACCCACGACCACCACGGGCACCGGGTCGTCGCCGGCCAGCGGCTGACGCAGGCCGCGAGCGACATCTTCCTCGGCTGGGTGACCGGCCCGGCCGGGCGCCACTACTACGGCCGGCAGCTACGGGACATGAAGGGCTCCGCCGCCGTCGAGACCATGACCCCCGCCGTGCTCCGCCGGTACGCCGCGCTGTGCGGCACCGCGCTGGCCCGCGCGCACGGCCGGACCGGCGACCGCATCGCCATCGCCGGATACCTCGGCAAGGGCGACACCTTCGACAAGGCCATCGCCGACTTCGCCCTCCAGTACGCCGACCAGACGGTCTCCGACCATGCCGCCCTCACCGCCGCCATCGCCGCCGGAGACATCCCCGCCACCCCGGGCATCTGAACCGGAGCGCCGGACGGCCGGATCTCCACCAGGTGGTGGCCCGGCGATGTCCGCACGTCGTCCTACAGTCGGGTCGCATGACGACCCTGATCACCGATGCGGGCCCGACCGCACCCGACGCGACGATCACCCGCACAGGCGGCGTGCCGCTGGCCCCGCCCGGCACCGCATGGCCGTTCTGTGCCATCTGCGCCGGGCCGCTCAAGTTCCTCGCGCAGATCGCCCTGGACGCGTCCGGCGCCGCCGTCGCAGGAGGTGACGGGCGGCAGGCCCGCGTGCTGGCGCTGTTCGCCTGCCAGAGCCGCCCGGGCCGCTGCCAGGACTGGGACGCCCGTTCGGGTGCCAACCTCGCGCTGCTCCTCCCGGCCCGCGGTCTGCGCCGATCCCGCTGCCCGGCACCGGTGAGGACGAGGATGCCGACGACGTCCTGCTCCTCGGCGCCACCCGCACCGCCGAGCCCCAGGTCCTGGCGGATGCCCCGGACTACGACGGCGCCGGCACCGCGTGGGCGGCGCGGACCGGCCGACCCCGGAACCACGTCCTCGGGCAGCTCAACGGCACACCGGCCTGGCTCCAGGACGACGAGACGCCGGCCTGCCCGACCTGCGGGGAACTGATGCGACTGGCCGTTCAGCTCCAGGAGGGGCCCGATCCCGTCACCGCCATGAACTTCGGCGGCGGCCGCGCCTACGCCTTCACCTGCTCCCCCTGCACCGGCGCGGCGTTCCTGTGGCAGTGCTGAGGTGCCGTCGGGTCGGCCCGACGAGTTGTCGGCCAGCGTTGCTCGGGAACTGTCGGGGGCCGGACTGGGTAGAACCCTGTCAAATCCCGGAAGCAGGAAGGCAGGGCCATCATGACGGGGAACGCGGAGGTGCCGGTCTCCTGCACGCGCCTCAGGGATCTGCTGCCCGACTACCCGTCGAACCTGACGGGTGAAGAGGTCGACGCGGCCCGCGACCTCTACTGCGCCGTGCGCAGTGACACCACCGCCCGGTACCGCCGCGACTGGCGGACCAGCGACCTGGACGCTTCCGCCGCCGACGCGGCACGCTGGTACGCCGCCACCGACGAGATCCTGCGCGTCATGGAGGGCATGGTGGAGGAGGAGCGTCGCGCGGTTCGGGCTCTGTACCGGAAGCCCGGCGTGCTGCCCCGCGCCTTCTGGAAGGCCCGCCGCGCTCCGGGGAACCGGCGGCGCGCCAGACACCACGGCACCATGGAACGCCTGCGCGACCGCGCGCTCACCGCCTACCGGGAGTACCGCGAGCAGGCAGGTGACCTGACCCCGCTCGTCCAGGCCGAACGTGAGCGCCACGAACGGAGGCTGCACGAGCTCCGAGCACGGATGGAGGAGGAACGGCGCGAGCGCGAGCCGGGGGAGCGCGCGGCGCGTGCCGCAGCGATGACCGGTGCTCCCGGCGAGCCCGTCTGGGCGTACACGGTGCACGAGCACACCAGCACCCTCCCCCGTCGCTTCGAGATCTCCTTGCAGACCGTCAGCGAGGTGCGGGACACCGGAAGAGGCCTGGTACGGACGGGGCTCACCCCCGAAGAGGTCCAGGCGGCGCTCACCGAGGAGCGCGAGCGGGACAGGTACATCGCGGTCCTGTGGTCCCGCGAGACCGGGCTCGCGCTGCGCGAGTGGCACGAGAGCGGCAGGGAGACCGGAGCCTGGCAGGAGCTCACCGGCGTGCTGGTCGACCCGTGGCCACGGATCACCGAGCAGAGCCGCTGGAAACAGCACTTCCACGGGCCGTCCAGCAACTACTTCAGTCCAGGTGGGTTCGGCGCCTGATGCCGTATCGGTCGGCCGGCTCGGCCGGGGCTACCGACCGTTACGAGTTCGGGTGTTCGACCTCGGACGGTCGGGGGCGTCCCATCAGGGACAGGCCGCGCTCGGGTTCGAGCGCCGTGACGATGGGTAGTCAACTGCGTACTGAACGTAGACGGCAGGAGCGAATCGGCATGATCGATCAGCCCGCAGTGACGGCGCAGACCGACGACAGCACCCCGGCGCCGTACGCGGAGGCCGACACCATCTTCCACGGCGGGGAGATCGTGACGGTGGCCGCCGGCGCGGACGAGGCCGCCCCCGGGCCCGAGGCGGTGGCCGTGAAGGACGGTGTCATCGTCCACGTCGGCGACTACCGGGAGGCCGTCTCGCGTTGGCAGGGCCCGCGGACGCGGCTGCGCGACCTGGAGGGTCGCGCCCTGCTCCCGGGGTTCATCGACGCCCACGGCCACCTGGGCGGCATCGGCCTGCAGGCCACACTCGCCAATCTGCTGGCCGACCCCGACGGGGACGTCACCGGTATCGACTCGCTCCGGGAGAAGCTCTGCGCGTGGGCGGACACCCCGGTGGGCCACGCCTCCAAGTGGATCATCGGATTCGGCTACGACGACGCCATGCTCACCGAAGGCCGCCACCCGACCCGCGAGGACCTCGACAAGGTGTCCACCACCCGACCGGTGCTGGCCATCCATCAGTCCTTCCACCTCGGGGCGGTCAACAGCCTCGGCCTGCAGGAGCTCGGTTACACCAGGGCCACGGCAGACCCGGACGGCGGCGTCATCCGCCGTCAGCCCGGCGCCGTGGCCCGGCCGTTCGGCGAGCCCAACGGCGTCCTGGAGGAGACCGCCTTCTCCCCCGCCTCCGCAAAGGCGACCATGGGCCTGCCGTCGACCGCACTGGCCGCCCTCTTCAGCAAGGGCGTGACGTCCGCCGCGAGCTTCGGCTTCACGACCGTCCAGGAGGGCGGCGCCACGCTGGAGAACCTCCAGGCGCTGCGCGACGCCGCGGCCGTCGAGCCGTTCAAGATCGACGTCGTCGCCTACGCCCGGGCCGACGAGGCCGTGGCATCACCGGAGGAGGACCCGGTCCGCGCGAGCCGGGAGTACGAGCAGGGCGTGCGGGCGGCGGGTGTGAAGATGTACCTGGACGGGTCCCCGCAGGGCAGGACCGCCTGGCTCACCAAGCCCTACAAGAAGCGGCCGGAAGGCACACCCGAGGGCTACTGCGGCTACCCCACCGTCGAGGACACCAAGGTCGTCCTGGAACAGGTGCGCACCGCGTACGCCAAGGGCTGGCAGGTGCTGGCGCACGTCAACGGGGACGCCGCGATCGACCAGTTCATCGACGCGGTCGACGACGCCACGGACGAGGCCGGACCCGGCGACCGGCGAACGGTGGCGATCCACGCCCAGACCGCCCGCAAGGACCAGATCGCGGCCTTCGCCCGGCTGGGCGTCATCCCGTCGTTCTTCTCGATGCACACCTTCTACTGGGGCGACTGGTACCGCAAGACCGTCCTGGGCCCCGAGCGGGCCGCGACCATCTCCCCGGCCCGCTGGGCCCTCGACCAGCAGATGATCTACACCTCGCACCACGACGCCCCGGTGGCCCTTCCCAACTCGATCGCCATCCTGTCCAGCCAGGTCACCCGCCGCACCCGCACCGACAAGGTCGTCCTCGGCCCCGAGCAGTGCGTGTCGGCCCTGGACGCGGTCAGATCCATCACCATCAACGCCGCCCACCAGTACTTCGAGCAGGACCGCAAGGGCAGCATCGAGGTCGGCAAGCTCGCCGACCTGGTGATCCTCTCCGCCAGCCCCCTCACGGTCGGCGAGGAGGCGATCAGGGACATCACGGTGGCCGAGACCATCAAGGAGGGAGCCACCGTCCACCCCGTCACCGCCGTATGCGTCGAGGACTCCGGGGCCGGCACGGCGGCCCTGTCATTGGCCAACTACCAGTGGCACGGCTGCTGCTGACAGCTCGCCGGATCAGGTGGGCCGCCGGGGCGCGAGGCAGCCGACGGAGGGGTGCGGCGAGCAGGCAGATCACGGATGAGGTTTCGACGCCCGCGGTCCCTCCGGCGACGGTGCGCGCACGCCCGATGCCGCAACCTTCGACGGAGTGCGCCGACCGGCAGGTGTCACGAGGCGGTGGCGACCGGCAGAGCAATTCCGATCCAGGGCGTTTCGGAATTACCTTCGATACCCGGTGGAGCGTAATTTAAAATTTCACCCGCCGCTTTTCAGAAATTTGTGCGCGGTGTATGGACGTGGGCGAAACCTGTCAGTAACTTACCTGCGAGTAGCAGCTGTGGCCCGGCTCGCACACCCCACCCGTTCCCTCTCCCCCAGGAGGAACCGTGCTCCGCCCTGCCCAAAAACGCCGCACGACCCGCACCTCCCGGAAGTCCGCCCTGTTCGGCGCGGCCGCGCTGGGCGCGACCCTCGCGCTGACCGCCACCAGCGCGCAGGCCGCCACACCCGCCCCCCACCACTACGTGGCCCTTGGCGACTCGTACGCTGCCGGCGCCGGCGTGCCCGGCCAGTCGGCCGGCCTCTGCCTGCGCTCCGACCACAACTACGGAAGCCTGGTGGCGTCCGCCCTCAAGGCCGGCTCGTACACCGACGTCACCTGCTCCGCCGCCAAGCTGAGCGCGATGACGCAGGCCCAGTACGCGGGCCTGCCGTGGGGCAACACCCCGCAGCTGGACGCCGTCACCGCAGACACCGACCTGGTGACCATCGGCATCGGCGGCAACGACCTCGGCGTCAGCCCCCTCGGGATCGCCGAGGTGATCGCCACCTGCATCGGCGGCACGGTCGTCAACCCCGGCGGCACGCCCTGCAAGGACGTCTACAACCACGGCCACTGGGACTGGTCCAGCTGGTCCTGGCAGTACGGCAGCGACGACCTGGTCGACCGGATCAACGGCGCCTCGCCACAGCTGGCGGACGTGCTGAACCGCATCCACACCACGGCCCCCGACGCCCGTGTGCTGGTGGTCGGTTACCCGACCGTGGTGCCGGCCGACGGGTCGACGTGCATCGGGGACCAGCCGGTCACCCGAGGCGACATCGAGTACCTGCACGACACGCTAGGCAGGCTGAACGCCATGCTCAAGTCCACCGCCGCCGCCAACGGCGCCACCTACGTGGACACCGCGACCCCGACCACGGGCCACGACATCTGCTCGGACGACCGCTGGATCGAGGGCGTCCTGCCCGGCGCCCCGGCCGTCCCCTTCCACCCGAACGCCACCGGCGAGCAGGTGATGGCGGACGCCGTCCTCGCCGCCCTGCGGTGATCCCACCGCCCCGATAGCCCGGCCGACCCCGAGGGGGCGGTGACCGCACCCCGGTCACCGCCCCCTCGGCCATGCCGCGGCGGGGCGCCGAAACCGCCCCGGCGTCATCGGCGGCTGCTCAGCCGCCAGGCGGGCTGCGCGACCGGACTGAACCATCGGCAAGCGATTCGAAATGCTTCGAAGGCCATTTCGGGGGCATTCGCAGCATGCCGAATTGCCCGACCTGCATCGCATCAGGCGGTGGTTTCGGCGCGCCTTCCTTCTGCGGCGGTAAATACCTACCGCGCTGCGCCGATGAACGGCGGTATCAGCGCACAGGTGTGCCTCGCCGTCGTCGGGTCGAGCGCGTCGAGCCTCTCGTTCGCAAGGACGTCCCGGCCCCGGCCATGGTCGGCGTGCACGAGCGGCCGGCCCCCTGCGGACGCACTCCGCTATGACCCATTTCACATCAGCCCTCGCTCTCCGTGAGCAGCGCTGGTCAGTGGCGGTCCGAAGCTCCCCGGCCGCGGCCCGTGGCCGAATTCGTCAGTAGACCGTCATTGCCGCCATCCCGTGCCGGATACAGGCTGTGACCGTGCATCAGCGACGTGTTGTGGTGGTGGTCTATTCCGGTGCGCAGGCACTGGACATCGCGGGTCCGATCGAGGTGTTCGACACCGCGAACCGCAGGCTTCCCGAGACGGGTGCCCGCTACCGGATCGAGTTCGTCTCCGCCGACGCACCGCTCGTGCGGACCTGCTCGGGCATGGTGGTCGCGGCAGAGCCGCTCGCCGCGGGCGGCGGCCCGATCGACACCCTCCTCGTCCCGGGCGGATGGAGCCTCAAGGACGCTTTGGCGGACCGGGAGTTGGTCGCGTGGATCCACCAGGCGGCGGCCCGGTCGCGTCGGGTCGTCTCCGTGTGCGGCGGGGCGTTCCTGCTCGCCGAGGCGGGCCTGCTCAAGGGGCGGCGCGCCACCACGCACTGGGCCTTCTGCGAGGAGATGGCCCAGCGGTACCCGGACGTGACGGTGGACCGCGAGCCGATCTTCGTCTGGGACGGCCGGTTCGTCACCTCGGCCGGAGTGTCCACCGGCATAGACCTGGCCCTCGCCCTGGTGGAGGCCGACCACGGTGCGGCGTTCGCCCTGGAGGTGGCGCGGTTCCTGGTCCTGTTCTTCAAGCGCAACGGCGGGCAGTCGCAGTTCAGCGCGGTCCTGGACGCGCAACTCGCCGATCGCGCCCCGATCCGCGCCGCGCAGGAGTGGATCCTCGCACACCTCGAACTGCCCCTGCCCGTACCCGAGATCGCCGAGCGCGCCAACATGAGCCTGCGGAACTTCGCCCGGGTGTTCCGGCGCGAGGTGGGTACGCCCCCGGCCCAGTACATCGAGCAGATGCGCATCGCCCGGGCCCGCAAGCTGCTGGAGACCACCGATCTGCCGGTCGCCCAGATCGCCCGGCGCTGCGGGTTCCCGGCCCCCGAGACGTTCTTCCGCTCCTTCGGCCGGGCCCTGGAACTGACCCCGAACGAGTACCGCCAACGGTTCCAGACCGTCTCGCCGGCCGGCCACGTCGTCCGGCCCGGCCCGTCCGACAGGAGCACCGTATGAGTGTCGAGGTCCGGCTCGTCGACTACCTGGCGAGGGAGCTGGCCAGGTCCGGCGTCCGGCACGTGTTCGGTGTCGGCGGCGCGAACATCGAGGACCTCTACGACGCCCTGCACGCCACCGGCGACGTGATCCGCACGGTGGTGGCCAAGCACGAGTTCTCCGCCGCCACCATGGCGGACGGGCATGCCCGGGCCACCGGGCGCCTCGGCGTCGTCGCCGTGACGTCGGGCGGCGGGGCGGTGAATCTGGTGCCGGGGCTGGCGGAGGCGTATGCCTCGCGGGTGCCGATGCTGGCGTTGGTGGGGCAACCGCCCACCGGGCAGGAGGGGTTCGGGGCGTTCCAGGACTCCAGCGGCAAGGCGGGTTCCCTCGACGCCCGGGCGCTGTTCACCCCCGTGACCCGGTTCTGTGCGCGGGTCGACGACGCGGGCTCGATCCCGGACCTGCTGGCCCGGGCGGTCGCGGCGGCCCGGACCGATCCCAAGGGCCCGGCCGTGCTGCTCCTGCCCAAGGACGTGCAGCAGGCTCCGGTCGAGCTCCGGGAGCCGCTGCGGGCCGCGCCGCCGGTCCGTACGGAACCCCGGGTCCCGGACTGCGCGGTGGACGTCCTCCGCGGCGCGGAACGCGTCCTGGTCATCGCCGGTGAGGGCGTGGCCTCGGCCGGCGCGCGGGCGGAGCTGGCCGACGTGGCGCGGCGGCTCGGTGCGTGGGTGGCCGTCACCCCGGACGCCAAGGACGTGTTCGACAACCGCGACGCCCGGTTCGCCGGGGTGGCCGGGGTGATGGGTCATGAGAACGTGGCGCAGTGCCTGCGGCGGGCCGACGCCTGTCTGCTGGTGGGCACCCGGCTACCGGCCCTGGCCCGCGGCGGCCTGGAACGGGAACTGGCCGGGACCTCGGTGATCTGCATCGATCCCGAGCCGCCGTTCGTGCCCGGGATCTCCCTTCGCGGCGATCTGCGGGACACCCTGCGCGTGCTGGCCGCCCGCCTCGCGCCCGGTCCGCTCCCGCCCCCCGACCATGCCGGGCCCTCCCCCCTGCCGACCCCGGGCACCCGGGCCACCTCCTACGCCGCGGCGGTGGCCTCGGTCGAGGCCGCACTGCCACCGGACGCACACGTCTTCGTGGACGCCGGAAACGCCGGGGCCAGCGCGATCCACCTGCTCCCCGCCCCGCGCGACGGACGCTTCGTGGTGGCCGTCGGCATGGGCGGCATGGGCTACACCTTCGGCGCCGGCATCGGCGCGGCGCTGGCCACCGGGCAGCGCACGTACGTGATCGCCGGTGACGGCGCGTTCTTCATGCACGGCATGGAGGTCCACACCGCGGTCGAGCACGCCGCGCCCGTCACCTTCGTGATCTTCAACAACAACGCCCATGCCATGTGCGCCACGCGTGAGCAGTTGTTCCTCGGAGCCGCGAACCCCGGCAGCCTGTTCCGCCCGGCGGACATCGCCGCGGGCATGGCAGGCATGTTCCCCGGCCTGGACGTGACCCGGGCGGAGGACGGTGCACAGCTGCGCCAGGCGCTGCTGCGGAGCAACGCTGGCACCGGCCCGGCCTTCGTCACGCTGGACTTCGACCCCGCCGAGATACCACCGTTCCTTCCCTTCCTGACCGTCGCCGGCCGGCAGCCGGCCGAGAACGAGGAGACCGCCCATGAGCGCGGACCAGTCCGTGTTGGCTGACATTCCCGGCCTGACCAGGGTCGAGAACACCGACCTGGAGCAGCTGACGGCCCGCTGCGCGGAGCTGACCCGGCCCGCCTACCCACACGGCGAGGTCTACGGGACGTACTGCACGATCCAGCAGTACGTCGACTGCCCGCCGGCGCAGGCCTACGAGTACCTGAGGCAGGGTCACCACCTGGAGGAGTGGACGTTCAGTCTGCGGAACTTCGCCCCCACCGGGACCCCCGGGCTGTGGGTCGGTGACGACCGCCTGGAGGAGCGGACCCGGATCTTCTGCAGGGTGGAGACCAACGCCGAGGCCATGACGGTGGACTTCCACTGCGCCTGGGACCAGGGCGAGGAGCTCTGGATGGTGTACCTGATGCGCGTGCTGCCGGCCCGCTCGGTGCTTGGCAGGCCCGGCTCCGTGATCACCTGGACCAACTGCCGGCACCCGTACTACGACGCGAACCCCCACCCCGGCCTGGCCCCGCGGGCCGACCGCCCCTGGGTGGGCGACTACTGGGACCTGTTCTACGCCGGCCACACGGTGGAGATGGGGAACCTCAAGGCGATCCTGGAACACCGACACCGGGGCGGCCTGCCGGTCGGCTCCGCGCCCGCCACGGCGGTGGTGCGGTGACCACGGTCAGCCTCACCGACGTCGCCGGCTACCTGCCCGGTGAGCCGGTCCCCGCCGAGTTCTACACCGAGTACCCCGGCGCGGAGGACGGGCTCCGCGACAGTCCCATGTTCAGGATCCCCCCGCTGCGGCACCACGTGGCCGCGGACGAGAGCAACGTGGACATGGTCGAGCGCGCGGTCGCCCCCCTGATCGAGCGGCACGGAACGGACGAGATCCGCTCCGTGGACGTACTTCTGATGCACAGTCAGCTGCCGGACACGCCGTTCGTCGGGGCCGGGACCGAGGTGGCACGGCGGCTGGGGCTGAAACCGCGGTGGCTGATCGACGTGGCCAACGCCGGCTGCGCCTCCTTCGTCCACATGCTCGAACTGGCCCGGCAGATCCTCACCACCACCGACGCCAGGACCGCCCTGATCTGCAACGCGCAGAGCTCCGCCGGCCAGCTGTTCACCCAGCCCGACGTGCGCCGGCTCGCCCAGGCCGCGATCCCCGGAGACGGCTGCGGGGTCGGGTACGTGACCACGTCGGGCACCTCTCCGGTACTCGAACTGGTCACCCGTCACATCGCCGACCACGGCGGCGACATGAAGGCCGTCCTCGACGACGGGCGCAAGTACTGGGAGCCGGGCGAGTCCCAGCTGCGGATCGGCTTCACCGAGGCCACCACCGCCACGGTCCTCGAACGCGGCAACCGCCTGGTGCCGGAGGTGGTCACCGACCTGTGCCGACGGCTCGGGGTCACCACCGGCGAGATCGACCTGCTGGTCACCAACCAGCCCAACCGCACCTTCCTGCGCAACTGGCGGGAGGCACTGCGGCTGCCGCCGCGCCGCCACCCCGACACCTTCGACAGCTGCGGAAACCTCTTCGGCGCGGCGATCCCCGTCACCCTCGACCACGCCATCCGTTCGGGACGGGTCAAGGACGGCGACCTGGTCGTGCTGGGCGGCTTCGCCCACGCGGGCGACTACGCGGGCGCGGCCGCGATCCGGTGGAACACCGGCCGCGCCGCCCCGTCGGCCGGCGGGACCGCCACCGCCGACCCCCTCGCGTGAGGCGGCAGGCGGCCGGCCGTCACCGTCACCGCCGAAGTGGCGGGCAGCGCACCGCAGATCGGACCGCAACGCCCGTCCCGAGACCGTCGTACGGGAAAATCGCAAACGCAGGGCCTGTCGGAACGTCGGCACCGCCCTCAGCCCGCAAGGGCGGACCGAGGGCCCGTCACCAGTACGTCGACAGCCGGCCGCCGCCGACCGGCTCGCCGGCCCAGGTTCAGCGCGCCGATGCACCCCGGGGGCCGAAGTCGCAGCGCCGAGCCGGGACCGTCAAATGCCGGGACGACGGCGCTTCGACGGCCACCATGAGAGCGTACGAGTTCCCGGCCGCTTGCGAGGTGCCCGCATGACTGGCATGACGAGGCTGGTGCCCGCGTCACTGCGCGGGTACCGGCGGGCGTGGCTGAGCCGGGACGTACTCGCCGGGGTGGCGCTGTCCGCGGTCGCGATCCCCGAGGTGATGGGTTACAGCTCGATCGCCGGGATGCCCATCGTCACCGGCCTGTACACGCTGATCCTCCCGACCATCGCGTTCGCCCTGCTGGGCTCGTCGAAGCTGCTCGTCGTCGGCGCGGACTCGGCCACTGCGGCGATCCTCTCCGCCGGACTGCTCGAACTGGGCATCGCCGGCCTCGTACCGGGCTCGCCGCAGTGGGTCGCGCTGGCCGGGCTGACCGCCCTGCTGTCGGGCGTCATCCTGGCTGCCGCGCGCCTGCTCCGGCTCGGTTTCCTCGCCGACTTCCTGTCGGCCACCGTCCTGATCGGGTTCCTGACGGGCGTCGGCATCCAGGTGGCGTCGGCTCAGATTCCCGACCTGCTCGGCATCCCCAGGGGCCGCGGCAACTGGTTCCAGCAACAGTGGTCCTGGCTGACCCACCTCGACGAGGTCTCCTGGTACACCATCGCCTACGGCGCCGCAACGATCGTGATCATCGTGGTCTTCAAGCGGTTCCTGCCCAGGTTCCCCGGTTCCATCGTGGCGGTGGTCGCGCTGATCGCCGTCTCCGGGGCGACCGACGCCTCCAGTCACGGGGTCGCCGTGGTCGGCGCCGTGGAGAGCGGCTTCCCGCCGATCGGACTGCCGTCCGGCCTGACCCCCGGAGACGTGTCCCAGGTGTTCTCCGTGGCGGTCTCCTGCTTCGTCCTGATCCTGGCCCAGAGCGCGGCCACCTCGCACAGCTTCGCGACGCGGCACGGCGACCACCTCGACATCGACCGCGACCTCGTCGGTCTCTCCGTCGCCAACCTCGCCGCCGGGCTCAGCGGGACCTTCGTCGTCAACGGTTCCCCGACCAAGACGGAGATCCTGGACCAGCAGCGCGGCCGGACGCAGGTCGCCAACCTCACGATGGCATTCATCTCGCTGCTGGTCGCGCTGGTCTTCACCACGTCGCTGGCCGACATGCCCCTCGCGGTGCTGGCCGGCATCGTGTTCCTGGTCGGCCTCGACCTCGTCGACGTACGCGGTCTCCGGCGGATCTACGCCCGGCGCCGCAACGAGTTCGTCGTCGCCGTCGTCACCGCCTTCGCGGTGTTCGGCATCGGCGTCGAGCAGGGCGTCCTGCTGGCCCTCGCACTGTCCCTGTTCGAGGTCATCCGACGGGAGTACCGGCCCAAGGACTTCGTGGTCGGGGTCACCGAGGAGGGCGTTCCCACGTACACGCTCGCCGAGCCCGGGATCGAGAGCGCGCCAGGCCTGATCGTCTTCCGCTTCAACGCGGAGCTCTTCTACGCGAACGCGAGCCGATTCGCCGACGAGGTCAAGGCCCTCGTCGACGAAGCACCCGATCCGGTGCGCTGGCTGGTGCTCGACGCCGCGGGGATCGCCGACGTCGACTACTCCGCCGGGATCCGCCTGCACAACCTCCTCGACTTCCTCGCCGCACGCCGCGTCACCTTCGTCCTCGCGCGTCCCGACGCGGCGCTCGTGGACACCCTGAAGGTCTACGAGCTGTGGCAGCGGATCCCGCCCGAGAACGTCTTCGGCAACCTGATCGACGCCATCAGGGCGTATCCGGCCGGAGGGTCCCCCGGTGCGGCCGACGAGCCCCCGGCCGGCTGAGGCCCGGGCGACACCTTCGCACATCGTCCCCGTCACGGCGGGCACGGGTCGCTGTGGCTCACCGGCGGTGCTACCCCTGGGGCCGGATGTCGTACACGTTCTCCGGGGTCACGATGCTGGTGATCGTCTTGGCGAGGAGCGTGCTCGGCTCGCTGCCCTGGTAGTGGATGTCGGTGTTGATCAGGACGACCAGGGTCGCCCGCCGGGAAGGCAGGTAGACGGTCACGCTCTCGTATCCGGGCAGCGAGCCGTTGTGCCCGATCCATCCGTGGTTGTCGAAGATGCCGAGCCCGTAGTCGTTACCGGGGGAGCCGGTGGGGAGCATCTTCAGCCGCTCCGCCTGGGTGGCGGGGGACAGGAGCGTGCCGGTGGCGAGGCCCCGGGCCCAGCGCCGCATGTCCTGCAGGTCGGAGATCATCGCGGCGGCCGCCCACCCCCAGCTCGGGGCCGAGACCGCCCTGCGGGCAGTCGTCCCCGTACCGGTCGGAGACCGCCGCAGGCGGCGAAGCCTGGGCGGCCGCGGCCCGAGCCGCGGCCGGGGTCAGCGCGGCGGTGAGGAGCAGTGCCGCGGCGAGCGCGCGGGCGGGATTACGTCGCATGTCGGGACGCCTCTCATCGGAAGCGGAGCGTCAGCCCCGGGCGTGGGTTCGCGGTCCTGCCGGCTCCGGCAGGTGCCTCAGTTGTTGACGAGGTCGGCGGTCTTGAGATCCTTGATCTTCTTCTGGTAGTCGTCCAGCTTCTCCGGGCAGTACACCTTGATCACCTCGGCGCCCGCCTCGAGGATCTGCTTGTCGACGATGACCGGACGCATCCCGGGGCCACCGGCGCCGTTGGCCAGCTGGACCAGCCAGAGGCCGCGCTTGAGCGCCGAGTTCGGGTCGTCGCAGACGGCGCCGCCGTCCGTGCCGAGGGTGAGGGCGATGTTCTCGACGTTCCGGGAGGCGAAGCCGTCGGCGACCAGGGCGTCGTTCAGGTCGTTCGCCTTTCGGTGGGCCTCGTTGGTGGCCTTCTGCTGGGTGTAGGTCAGCAGACCGGCGATCACGAGGCCGACCAGGACCACGATCGAGCCGATGTAGATCCATCGGTGTTCGGAAGCCATCCGGGTGGGGCTCATGCGCCCACCTCGCAGGGCTCGGCGGGGCCTTCGCCCAACGCGCGCCTCCCATCGATGAGTTCGCTTCGCTCACTCATGCCACTTCCTCCTCGATCGCACCGGTGCCGGCCTCGGGCTGACGCCAGCTCGGCTTGCGCGCTTTCAGGAACGAGAACGGGATGACGACCCCCAGCAGCAGCAGACCGCCGCCGACGATCCCGATGTAGGCCCAGACGCTGCCACCGCCGAACTGCGAGGACGGCACGAAGCCGATCACCATGGCGAGGGCCGAGGCCACGAACCCGACCACGCAGACCGTGGTCAGCAGCGGCGCGCGATAGCCGCGCGGATGGTCGGGCTGCTTGCGCCGCAGCTGGATCGCCGCCAGGAACATCAGCAGATACATGATCAGGTACACCTGCGTGGTGATCACCGAGAAGATCCAGTAGACGCTGGACACGTCCGGGATCAGCGCGTACAGCACCGCGATCACCGTCGTGATCAGGCCCTGGACGACCAGGATGTTCTGCTGGACCCCGTTGCCGTTGAGACGCTGCAGGTACGGCGGCAGATAGCCCTCCTGCCGGGAGATCAGCAGCAGGCCCTTGGACGGCCCGGCCAGCCAGGTCAGCATCCCGCCCACCGAGGCGGCGCACAGCCCCACCGCGACGATCGGGACCAGCCAGCCGATGTGGAAGTACTGGAAGAACGCGTCGAAGGCCTGCATGACGCCGGCGGTCAGACTGAGCTGGTCCGAGGGGATCACCCAGCTGATCGCCAGCGCCGGAAGGATGAAGATCAGCAGCACCAGGCCCATGGCCAGGAACATCGACCTGGGGAACTCCTTGGACGGGTCACGGAGCTTGTTGACGTGGACCGCGTTCATCTCCATGCCGGAGTAGCTGAGGAAGTTGTTCACGATCAGCACCAGGCTCGCCACGCCCGTCCACTCGGGGAAGAAGTGCGAGCCGTTCATCGGCGCCGCGGACGGGTTGCCCTGCCCGAGGAAGACCATCCCCAGGACGACCAGCAGCGTGCCGGGAACCAGCGTGCCGATCACCAGCCCCCACGAGGCCAGCCCGGCGACGGCGTTCGTGCCACGGGAGGAGATCCACACGCCGCTCCAGTAGACGACCACGATGACGATCGCCGTGTAGACGCCGTTGCTGGCCAGGCTCGGATTGATCACGTACGCGATGGTGCTGGCGACGTAGGCGAGCAGGGTGGGGTAGTAGAAGATCGTCATGGCGAACTGGCACCACACGGCGAGGAAGCCCAGCGGCTTCGACAGGCCCTGCGCCACCCAGTTGTAGACCCCGCCACTCCATCCGGAGGCCAGCTCCGCCGACACCAGGGCCGTCGGCAGCAGGAACACGACCGCGGGCAACAGGTAGAGGAAGACGCAGGCGAGGCCGTACACCGCCATGGTCGGCGCCGAACGCAGGCTCGCGACCGAACTGGTCGTCATCAGCGCCAGCGTCAACCAGGTGATCTTGTTCGACCCGGTTCCGGCCCGAACCGCGCCGGCCGCCCGGGTCCCGCCCGCGCGGCCGGCGCCTTCGCCCGGTACGTCGACAGTGCTCATCGGATGCCACCTCGTCCCAACCTCGGCGCGCCGATCGCACCACGTCCGATCCTCGTCACCCACCGTGGCCGCCGCACGTCGGCCTACGCCGCCGGAGGCGGTCGTTCGGCCATTCGCCCCCGCCTTCGGTGGCCCCGGTGCGGCGCGGCCGACACGGCGGCCGCCGGCGCCCTGCGGGGCTCGGTCATCACCTGCCGAGGCAGGTCGACACGTGTGCCGCCCGTGCGCACCCGGGTGCCGGCGGGTGGCCTGCTCGACCGCCGGTGACCCGTTCCGTCGCGTCGGGTCTCCGGGTCGCATCGGGCGGGGTTAGAAGTCCGTAAGGCGTCCGCGCCCGGTCCTGCACCGCTTTCGTGCCTACGGTGTCACCGTTCCCCTTGACCGGCCGCCATCGGCTGCCATCGGCCGCCGGTCCGCTACCCATGTGAGAGAGAGAAGATGGACATACTGACGGAGACGCAGGCCGAGAAGTACGTACGCGGGGTCTGCTTCAAGACCGGCCCGCCCGGCCGCGTCGGCCTCGAACTGGAATGGCTGGTGCACGACCGCGCGGACCGCACCCGTCCGGTCCCCGCCGCCAGGCTGGACGCCGCTCTCACCGCCCTGGAGTCCGCCGGCGGACTGCCCCACCGGTCCAGGATCACCCGGGAGCCCGGCGGCCAGATCGAGCTCAGCACCGGGTCCGCCGCGGCGCTCGCCGACTGCGTGCGGTCCGCGGCCGTCGACCTGGACGCGCTGCGGGACACGCTCTCCCGCGCGGGGCTGGAGCTCACCGGCCGCGGGCTCGATCCGGACCGGGATCCGGCACGGCTCCTGGACCACCCGCGCTACCGGGCCATGGAACAGCACTTCGACGGACTGGGCCCGTGGGGACGGATGATGATGCGGGCCACCGCGTCCGTTCAGATCAACCTCGACAGCGGCGAGGACACGGACGGCGTCACCGGCTACCGCCGGCGTTGGGCGCTGGCCCACCGGATCGGTCCGGTGCTGGTCGCCGCCTTCGCCAACTCCCCGCTGTGGCACGGCAGGCCCACCGGCTGGCGGTCCACCCGGCAGCGGGTCTGGGCGAACGCGGACCCCGACCGCACCCGGCCGCCCGAGTCGGCACCGGATCCGCGCGGATCCTGGGCCCGCTACGCCCTGGACGCCCCACTGCTGTGCCTGCGCCGTACCCCACCCGGATCCTGGGCCGCGCCGCGCGGCCTCACCTTCCGCTCCTGGCTCCGCGGTGACGCGGCCGAACGCCCGCCCACCCTGGACGACCTGGACTACCACCTGACCACGTTGTTCCCGCCGGTACGCGCGCGCGGCTGGCTGGAGCTGCGGATGGTCGACGCCCAGGACGGCGACGACTGGATCGTCCCGGCGGTACTGGCGGCCACGCTGCTGGACGATCCGGCGGCGGCCGGGGCCGCTTGGGACGCCACCGCACCGCTGTGCCCGGACGGCGGCGACCAGCCGTCTGCCGAGATGTGGCTGCGCGCCGCCCGGCTCGGCCCGGCCGACCCCGAGATCGGCAAGGCGGCCCGGATCTGCTTCGCGGCCGCCGCCACCGCGCTGGCCGGTTCCGGCTCCAACGGCGAGGGCGACGGCGACGGCCGACTGCGCGGCACCCTCGCCGCGTTCGCCGAGCGCTACACCGAACAGGGCAGATGTCCCGCCGACGACCTCCTGGAAGGCCTGGACCGATGAACGCGCGCCCCGCCGACAGCCTCACCCCCACCCGGGACGCCGCCGCCGCGCTGGCGTCCTCCCGGCAGCGGACGCTCGCGCTGACGGACTGCCTGGACGATGCCGAACTGCTGGCCCAGCACTCCCCGTTGATGTCACCGCTGGTGTGGGACCTGGCCCATGTCGGGAACCAGGAGGAGATCTGGCTGGTCCGCGAGGCCGGCCGGCTCCCCGCGCTGCGCCCCGACCTCGACCGGCTCTACGACGCCTTCCGGCATCCGCGCGCCGACCGCAACGCGCTCCCGCTGCTGCCTCCCGACGGTGCCCGCCGGTACCTGCGCCAGGTCCGCGAGCGCGCCCTGGAGGTCCTGGACGCCGCGGCGTTCGACGGGGACGGCCCCTCCCCCGCCTCCCATGGGCACCATCCCCTGCTCGCAGGAGGTTTCGTCTTCGGGATGGTCGCCCAGCACGAGCAGCAGCACGCCGAGACCATGCTGGCCACCCACCAACTGCGCTCCGGTCCCGCCGTCCTGGCCGCCCCCGCCCCACCGGCCGCCCCCGCCGACGCGACGGCGCTGGCGCGCGAGGTCCTCGTGCCGGGCGGCCCGTTCACCATGGGCACCGACACCGATCCGTGGGCGCTGGACAACGAACGGCCCGCCCACACCGTGGACCTGGCACCGTTCTGGCTGGACACCGTCCCGGTGAGAAACGCCGACTACCAGGAGTTCGTCACGGACGGCGGCTACGCCGACCCGCGCTGGTGGACCCCGCAGGGCTGGGCGCATCGGCAGCGGGCCGGGCTGGCTGCCCCGCTCTTCTGGCACCGGGACGGCGGGGTCTGGCTGCGCCGCCGCTTCGGCCGCACCGAGCCCGTGCCACCTCTGGAGCCGGTCCTTCACGTGTGCTGGTACGAGGCCGACGCCTACGCCCGCTGGGCCGGCCGGCGACTGCCGACCGAGGCCGAGTGGGAGAAGGCCGCCCGCCACGACCCGGCCACCGGCCGCTCCCGCCGCCACCCCTGGGGTGACGCCGACCCGACCCCCGAGCACGCCAACCTCGGCCAGCGCCACCTGCAACCCGCCCCCGTCGGCAGCTACCCGGCGGGCGCCGCGCCCTGCGGGGCCCGGCAGTTGATCGGCGACGTCTGGGAGTGGACCGCCAGCGACTTCCTGCCGTACCCGGGCTTCACAGCATTCCCCTACCAGGAGTACTCCGACGTGTTCTTCGGCCCGGCGTACAAGGTGCTGCGCGGCGGGGCCTTCGGGGTGGCCCCGGTCGCCTGCCGCGGCACCTTCCGCAACTGGGACCACCCGATCCGCCGTCAGATCTTCAGCGGCTTCCGCACCGCCCGCGACGCCGCCCCGGGCGAGGCGCTCTGATGTGCCGCCATCTCGCCTACCTCGGGCCGGAGACCACCGCCGCCGCGCTGCTGATCGACCCGCCGCACGGCCTGTACCCGCAGTCCTGGGCGCCCCGCAGGCAGCGGCACGGCACGGTGAACGCGGACGGGTTCGGCATCGGCTGGTACCTGCCGACCGCGGACGAGCCGCCGGCCCGCTACCGGCGCGCGGTCCCGGTCTGGGCCGACCCCAACCTGCCCGACCTCGCCCGCACCGTCCGCACCCGGGCCCTGCTCGCCGCCGTCCGGTCGGCCACCGAGGGAACCGCCCACGACGAGGCGGCCGCCGCCCCCTTCCGGGACGGGCACCGGCTGTTCAGCCACAACGGGGCCGTCCCCGACTGGACCAGGCTGCCCGCCGCACTGGGGGCGGCGTGCGGGCTCGACCCTGCGGACCTGCTCGCGCTGGAGGCGCGCAGCGACTCCGCCCTGCTGTGGGCGATCCTCGGCAGGCGGCTGCGCCGGGGCGAACCGGCCGCCGGGGCGCTGGCCGCCCTACTGCGGCAGACCGCGGCCGTCCGCCCGGACTCCCGGCTGAACCTGCTGCTCACGGACGGGCACACGATCACGGCCACCCGCCACGGCGACACGCTCTGGTACCGGACGGCCCCGGACAGCGTGCTCGTCGCCTCCGAACCGGACGGCGAGGGCGCGTGGCACGAAGTCCCCGACCACTCCCTGCTCATCGCCGTCCCCGGCCGCGTACGGGTGATCCCGCTTCGGCCCGCCACGCCACGCCCCTTCCACACCACCGAGGACCACCGCACGATGACGAACCGCCTCACGATCGACCTCCGGCTTCCCCAGGACCACCTCGCCACCACCCTGCGCGCCGACGTCCTGCACGGCCTGTCCGCCGCGCCCAGGACGCTGCCGTCCAAGTGGTTCTACGACGCCCACGGCAGCGAACTCTTCGAGCAGATCACCCGCCTGCCCGAGTACTACCCGACCCGCGCCGAGCAGGAGATCCTCACCCGGCGGGCTCCCGAGATCGCCGCGCTCACCCGGGCACGGACCCTGGTCGAACTCGGCTCGGGCTCCTCCCGCAAGACCCGCCTGATCCTGGACGCGCTCACCACCGCCGGCACCCTGCAGCGCTACGCGCCGCTGGACGTCAGCGGTTCCGCGCTCGCCGAGGCCGGCGAGGCGCTGTGCCTCGACTACCCCGACCTGCGGGTCGCCGCCACCGTCACCGACTTCGAGCAGGACCTGGCCCTCGGCGACGAGCCCGGTCCGCGTCTGCTGGCCTTCCTCGGCAGCACCATCGGCAACCTGAACCCCGCTCAGCGCCAGTCCTTCTACGCCACCCTGCGCCACGCGCTCAGCGGCGACGACGCCCTGCTGCTCGGAGCGGACCTGGTCAAGGACACCGACGTGCTGGTACGCGCCTACGACGACGGCCAGGGCGTGACCGCGGCCTTCAACAAGAACGTGCTGAACGTCCTCAACCGCGAACTCGACGCCGACTTCGACCCCGCCGCGTTCGACCACGTGGCCGTCTGGAACGACGCCGAGGAACGCATCGAGATGCACCTGCGCTCCCGCTGCGCGCAGACGGTGAAGATCCCGGCCGTGGACCTCGTCCTCGACCTCGGGGCCGGCGAGAGCCTGCGCACCGAGATCTCCACCAAGTTCCGGCGGGAGGCCCTCACCGCGGAGCTCGCCACCGGTGGCTTCACCGTCAGCCACTGGTGGACCGACCGGGCCGCCCGCTTCGCCCTGCTGCTCGCCGTCCCCACCCGCTGACCGTCGGCATCCTGGTCCTGGCCGGGCCGATCCGGCCCGGCGGCAACGGCTCGGCACGCGTCGCCTTCCCCGCGCATGACGGGACGAACCGACGGGTAGCACGGTTGGTACGGACGTGCCCGATCCATGGGGGCCCATTGCCGGCAGCGGTGTGAGGTGTACGGGGGTGGCGGGTGTTCGGGGACGGGCGGGTGCGGCGTGCGGTGCTGCTGGTCTGTGCGGCTCTCGGTGTGTGTGCGGGGCTGTGCATCTGGTTCGCGCGCGGTCTGCCGGACTTCCGGGGGAACCTGCTGCTCAATCTCGCCCCCGAGCTGCTCACCATGATGGTCACACTGCTGGTCATCCAGCCCATCCTCACCAGGTTGGAGGAGGACCGGGTCCGCGAGCACCTGCGGCTGGACTACCCGTCCTTCTGCGAGAAGGTCGCGCAGAGCGGCGACATCATCTGCGTGCTCGACACCTTCTCCTACCTGATCTCCGGCGGCACCGCCTCGCGCTTCGCCGAGGCGGCACGAAGTGCGATCGGGCGCGGAGCCACCGTCCGGATCATGCTGCTCGATCCGGATTCACTGGCGGCGCAGCAGCGGTCCCATGAGCTCAGCGCCGACGTACGACACGAGATCCTGCGGAACCTGCGCGACCTGCGCCGGCTGGAGGCGCGGCTGCCACCCGCGCATCGGGAGCAGCTGCAGGTCCGCGTCTACGCCGCGGCGCCCTCCATCCAGCTGTACCGCTGCGGCGAACGGATGATGGTGAGCTTCTACCCGGTGGACCGGCTCTCCGGTGAGGGGCAGCAGCTGGAGGTGCGCATCACCACTCCGCTCGGGTCCTTCGCGTCCGAACGCTTCGCCGAGCTGTGGAGCAGCGGACGGCCCGTCAACGAGCTGCTGGCGAAGCAGGTGCAGCTCATGGACGACGAGGCCGTCGGTGAGGCGATGTGGCTGGAGTACGTCCAGAGCGACGGCACCCTGTACCTCAGTGACCGGCGCCTGGTCGTGGAGCTCGCCAGGCGGCGTGACCGGCCGGTGCGGGTGCGGTTGGGCGGCCGGGCGGACCAGGTCTTCGAGCTGGAGATCATCGGCGTGGCCGAGGAGCCGCTGCTCCGGCGCCTCTCCGCGGCGTACGCCGAGAAGTACGAGGCGGATGCCGACGTGTTCGTGCGGCTCCAGGCGGTGCGCCATGGCATCATTGACGCAGCGTCGGGCGGGCTCGAGTCGGATGGTGACGGCGCTCTGAGCGGCGCATGACGGACGTCGGCGGCAGCGGCCGGCACTGAGGGTCATCAGCGGAAGTCGGCGACAGAGGTCAGTGAGTGGCAACGGAGAACGGTGATCAGCGGCCGGTCTTCCGTGCCCTTGTCCTCCCCCACCTCGACGGGCTGCTGGCGCGTGCGGGGCTGGACGAGCAGGATCGGTTGCGCGCGCGGGCCGTGGCCGAGGTGCTGCCGTTCCGGACCAACTCCTACGTCGTCGACGAGCTGATCGATTGGGAGGCGGCTCCCGAAGACCCGATCTACCGTCTGGTCTTCCCGCAGCCCGACATGCTGCCCCGGGCCGATGTCGACCGCATCGGCCCGCTTCTCGGTTCCGGAGCACCGTCCGCGCAGCTGCGCGCGGCGGTACACGAGGTGCGGATGCGGCTGAACCCACACCCCGGTGGGCAGTTGGTGTTCAACACGCCGCTCGTGGACGGCCTTCCGGTCGAGGGGATGCAGCACAAGTACCCGGAGACGGTGCTCTTCTTCCCCCGCCAGGGGCAGACCTGCCACGCGTACTGCACGTACTGCTTCCGATGGCCGCAGTTCGTCGGCGAGCCCGACCTGCGGATGGCGAGCAGCGACGCCGCAGCGCTGCACGCGTACGTGACCGCGCACCCCGAGGTCACCAGCGTGCTGATCACCGGCGGGGATCCGCTGATCATGAGCAGCTCGGTGCTGGCCCGCTATGTCGAGCCGCTGCTGGAGATTCCGCACCTGGAGTCGGTGCGGATCGGCACCAAGGCGTTGTCGTACTGGCCGCACCGGTTCCTGACCGATCCGGACGCCGAGGATCTGCTGCGACTGTTCGAGCGAGTGGTACGCAGCGGGCGCAACCTCGCTCTGATGGGCCACTATTCGCATCCGCGCGAGCTGGCCACCTCCGCCGCGGAGCGTGCGCTGCGACGCGTGGCGGACACCGGCGCGGTGGTCCGGTGCCAGGCGCCGCTCATCCGGGGCGTCAACGACCGGGCAGCGGACTGGGCCGCGCTGTGGCGGAGGCTGGTCGCCCTCGGAGCCGTCCCCTACTACATGTTCGTCGAGCGGGACACCGGGCCGCAGGACTACTTCGCGGTGCCCCTGGCTCGCGCGCACGAGCTCTTCCGCGATGCGTACGCCCAGGTCTCCGGGCTGGCCCGGACGGTCCGCGGGCCGATCATGTCGGCCACCCCCGGCAAGGTCCAGGTCGACGGAGTCGCGGAGGTGGGCGGCCAGCGCGCGTTCGTCCTCCACTACGTCCAGGCGCGCGACCCTGAGTTGGTCGGCCGGCCGTTCTTCGCCGCCTACGATCCCGACGCGCGCTGGCTGACCGACCTCAAGCCCCTCCCCGGCGAGAGCGCCCTGCCCGGCCTCGACTGAGGCAGGTCACCGGTCGCCCTCGTCCAGCACACCGCGGCAGCAGGCCCAGGCCGACTCGGACAGCAGCGGCGGAACCGCCCGGGCGAACACTTCGTCCTCACCGTGGTGAGTGAGGAAAGCCCTGCCGTCCCCGCACTGACCTACGTCAAGGCCGCACCCGCGCCGTGGAGCGCGTGGGACATTCCCGGCTGGCGCGAGGACAGCCGACTGCGGACCTTCTACGGCTACTTCCTGCACCCGAACGTGGGCATCGACCTCACCCGGGAGAAGCATGCGCCGGCCCGGGACCCGGCCTACGCCCGGCGGCTGCGCGCCAGCCTGGAGTACCTGCTGGAGCAGCAGCCGGCCACCCTGGAAGCCTGGCACTCCCTCACCCGGTGCGACATCCATTTCCGCTCCGAGGGCGAACTGTACGGCTACCTGCTCGACCTGCACTCCTACCTCTTCGGCGACCGCCCCACGCCGCCCGACGAGCCCGATCCCGACCGACCGGCACCACCGGCGCACTGGACGTACTGGGGACGGTACTTCCGGTAGCCCCCTGGCCGACTGACACGACGTGGGCGGCGGGCCGGAACTGCCGCTGGTGCAGGCCGGCCGCCGAGCACACCGCCCCCGACCGGCACTCACGCCGTCGACCACCGGGCGGCGACCGGCCGGCGAGCCTGACCGCCGGCGTCGAAGCCCTGGACGACCGTCAGGACGTCGCGCTGGTCGGCGCGCTCGCCGTGCCCGAGGCAGGCGTCGTCAGGCGCTCGACCACGATCTCCCGCTTGAGGATCTTGCCGGTCGCGCCCTTGGGGAGCCGGTCGGCGAACGTGACGATCCTGGGGTACTTGTAGGCGGCCACCCGCTCCCTGACGAAGTCGCGGATCTGGTCCGCCGTGGCCTGGCCGCCGTCCCGCAGGACGACGACGGCCGCGACCTCCTCGCCGTGCAGGTCGTGGGGCACGCCGACGACCGCCGCCTCGGCCACGGCCGGGTGCTCGTACAGAACCTCCTCGATCTCCCGGGGGTAGACGTTGAACCCCCCGCGGATGACGAGGTCCTTCTTGCGGTCGACGATGAAGTAGAAGCCCTCCTCGTCGACGCGCGCGAGGTCGCCGCTGTGGAACCACCCGTCGTGGCACGCCTCCGCAGTCGCATCAGGGCGGTTCCAGTACCCCTTCATGACGTTCTCGCCACGGATCGCGATCTCGCCGACCTCGCCGGGCTCGACCGGAGTGCCGTCGGCGGACACCAGGGTCATCTCGACGCCGCGGACGGGCAGTCCGACCGACCCGGGCTTGCGAGGCCGGTCCGGGTGGTTGAACGAGGCCACCGGGGAGGTCTCGGACAGCCCGTACCCCTCCAGCACGATGACGTCGAAGTCCCGTTCGAACGCGTGCAGGATCTCGACCGGCAGGGCCGAACCGCCGGACACGGCCAGCCGCAGCCGGGAGAGGTCGGAGCCGCCGGGGATCCCGGCGTGGAGCAGCGCGGTGTACATGGTGGGCACACCGAGGAAGGCGGTGACCCGGTCCCGGTGCATGATCTCCAGTGCCCGGCGCGCGTCGAACCGCGGCAGCAGGGTCAGGGCCGCTCCCGCGGCGATCGCGGCGTTGAGGGCACAGGTCTGTCCGAACGCGTGGAACAGCGGGAGCCCGCCGAAGAGCACGTCGTCCGGGCCGAGCGTCAGCAGCGTCTCGACCGCGGTGAGCGTGTTGCTGATCAGATTGTGGTGCGTGAGCTCGGCGCCCTTCGGTGTGCCGGTCGTGCCCGAGGTGTAGAGGATCACCGCCGTGTCGCCCGCCTCCCGGTCGGTGACCCCGGGCGTCGGCGACGCGGCCCGCAGCGCGGCGTCGAACGCCGCCGAGCCCATGACCAGGCAGGCCGCCCCGGACTCCGCTGCGGCCCGCTCGGCCTCTTCGGCGGACGTCGGGCACGCCAGCACCGTTCGCGCACCGCAGTCGCGGAGCACGAACGCCACCTCCCGCGCCTTGAGCAGCGGATTGACCGGCACCACGACGGCGCCGGCCCGAAGGATGCCGTAGTACGCGATCGGGAAGGCGGTGATGTTGGGCATGACCAGGGCGACCCGGTCACCGGGCCGGACACCGTCGGCGCGCAGCAGCGTCGCCACGCGCGCGCTGGCGTCGTCCAGTTCCGCGTACGTCAGGACGGCCTCGGACTCGTACACGGCCACTCGGCCGCCGCCCTCGTGGGCGGCGTGCACCAGGAATGCGGCGAGGTTGGTCATGTCGTTGCCTCCTTGGGGCGGGACAGGTCAGGACTGCCGGTGCACCTGCGGTCGCCGTGCGGTCGCCCTGCGGTGCCGCAACGCTAGGGCGCGCGGCATCCGGATGCTTGACGTGGCGAGACAGCGTCCTTACCTTTCCGGGACAACGTTTGTGAGGTGAGCAATGGGACCGCTTGTCCGCACTGCCGCGCTCAACGGCTACGTCGAGTTGAGTCGTTCGCTGGGCATCGACCCGCAGGCGCTGATGCGGCGCGAGGGACTGGACGCCGCCGGTCTCACCCATCAGGACCGGTGGATCTCCGGTGCGGCCGTGGTCCGGTTGCTGGAACTCTCGGCGGCCGAGTCCGGCACCGCGGACTTCGGGCTGCGCATGTCGGAGCTGCGGCGCTTCGGCAGTCTCGGCCCCATCAGCCTCGTCCTCCGCGAGGAGCCGGACGTCCGCAGTGCGCTGGAACTGCTGCTGCGCCACGAGCACATGTACAACGAGGTGCTGCATGCCCGGCTCTCCGAGCGGGAGGGCCTGGCCACCCTGAAGGTGGGACTGGACCTGGGCGAGGCGCTGGAGGACCGGCAGGCCACCGAGCTGGCCGTCGGCGCCTTCCAGCTGGTGCTGCGCACCTTTCTGGGCCCCCGATGGCAGTCACTCTCCGTGCACTTCACTCACGGCGCCCCCGCGGACCTCACCACGCATGAGCGGGTCTTCGGCCCGGTGGTGGAATTCGGCCAGGAGTTCAACGGAATCGTCCTGTACGCCGGCGATCTCGACTCCCTGAACACCATGTCCGACCCGCTGCTCAGGAGCTACGCCCGGCAGTACTTCGAGGCCATCGCCGTCCCCCGGGACACCTCCGCCCTGGACCGGGTGCGGGAGCTCATCGAGATCCTGCTCCCGACCGGGCGGTGCTCGGTGGACCAGGTCGCCCGCAGCCTGGGCATGGACCGGCGCAGCGTCCACCGCCGCCTCGCGTACTCGGGCGAGACGTTCTCCGCACTTCTCAACACGACACGGACGCAGCTGGCCGAGCAGTTCGTCGCCAACCCGCGCCGCTCCCTCACGGAGATCTCCGATCTGCTGGGCTTCTCCGCACCCAGCGCCTTCTCCCGCTGGTTCCGGGAGCAGTTCGGATGCAGCCCCAGGGAGTGGCGCAGCCGGGCGACGACCGGCTCCGACCCCACGCGGACCGACGCCCGCTGACGCGCTCTCCCCGGTGTCGGCGCCCCGCGGCAGAAGCCTTCGTCCGGCCGGCGCCGCGCCGGTCCGGGCGAGTCCCCAAACGGCAAGTTCCCTGTCCCGCTGGGTAAAGCGCGAGCCTCCGGCGACTCCTACCTTTGGGTTCACCGCAGCGGAGCGGCGTTGCGCGAACCCAACCGACGAAGGAGACGGACCGTGCACTTCCACGACGACTCGCTCTATCCGGAGAACCAGGAGCCGTTGGTCATCCAGGCGGCGCCGTACGGACCCGAGTGGCTGCCCGGTGACGCCGAGGACCTTCCCCTCACCATGGAGGAGCACGTCCAGGCCGCCGTCGACTGCTACGACGCCGGCGCCACCGTGCTGCACATCCACGTGCGGGAGCTCGACGGCCACGGCTCCAAGCGGATGTCGATGTTCAACGAGCTGATCGGGCGGCTGCGCGAGGCCGTGCCGGACATGGTGCTGCAGATCGGCGGATCGATCTCCTTCGCCCCCGAGGGCGAGGGCGACGAGGCGAAGTGGCTCAGCTACGACACCCGCCACCTGCTGGCCGATCTCGACCCCAGGCCCGACCAGGTGACGATCGCGATCAACACCAGCCAGATGAACATCGTCGAGATCATGACCGACGACGACCTGCAGGGCACCTCGATCGCGAAGCCGGCGACGTACAAGGCGTACCGCGACATGGTCGTCGAGGCCGGACCCGACTTCTACCTGGAGCACCTGAAGCGGCTCCAGGCGAACGGCATCCAGCCGCACTTCCAACTCGCCACGCTGGCCCAGCTGGAGACCGTGGAACGGCTGATCAGGGCCGGGATGTACACGGGCCCGCTGATCCTGAACTACGTGGCGATCGGCGGCGGCTTCGCCGGCCGGCACCCTGCCGACCTGATCGAGTTCATCCGCCGCACGCCGGACGGCGCCGTCCTCACCATCGAGAGCTCGATGCGCGCCGTGGCGCCGATGAACGCGATCGGGATCGCGCTCGGTGCTCACGTGCGGGTCGGCAACGAGGACAACCTGTGGGGCCGCAAGGGCGAGCGCATGACGTCGGTCGCACAGGTGGAGCAGATGGTCAGGATTTCGGAGAGCCTCGGCCGCGACGTCGCGACCGGACTCGAGGCCAGGAGGATCTACCGGCTCGGCGAGTGCTACGCGGACGCCGACGAGACCCTCGCCCAGCTCGGCATGGTGCCGAACCGGCGTCCCGGCCAGCGCGGATTCATGCTGCGCAACCCCAAGGTCTGACCCCTCCCCCATGAACCGGCGGCGGGCGCGTGAGCACCGCCGTGCTCACGCGGCCACCGCCGCCCTTCGGACAGCAATGGAGTTCTCCGTGGCACACGCCATCCGCTTCCACGAGACCGGCGGCCCCGAGGTACTGCGCTGGGAGGAGGTCGCCGTCGGGGATCCCGGCCCCGGCGAGGTACGGATCCGCCACAGCGCGGTCGGGCTCAACTTCGCCGACACCTACTTCCGCACCGGGCTCTACCCGGCTCCGCTCCCCGCCGGGCTCGGCGTCGAGGCGGCGGGCGTGATCGAGGCGGTCGGCGCGGGCGTGACCGACTTCGCCGAGGGCGACCGGGTGACCTACACCGGCAGCCCGCTCGGGGCCTACAGCACCGAACGGGTCATGCCCGCCGGCTCGCTGATCAAGCTGCCGGACGCGATCGACTTCGAGACCGCCGCCGCGATGACCATGCGCGGCCTGACCTCCGCGTACCTGCTGCGCAGGATCCACCCGCTGAAGCCCGGCGACACGGTGCTGCTGCACGCGGCGGCGGGCGGAGTCGGGCTCATCGTCTGCCAGTGGGCCAAGCTGCTGGGCCTCACGGTGATCGGCACCGTGTCCACCGAGGAGAAGGCGGCGCTCGCCCGCGGCCACGGCTGCGACCACATCGTGTACTACCGGCGGGAGGACGTGGCCCAGCGGGTGCGCGAGCTGACCGGCGGCGCCGGGGTGCCGGTGGTGTTCGACAGCGTCGGGGCGACCACCTACACCGGTTCGCTCGCCTCGCTGCGGCGGCGCGGCCTGCTGGTCTGCTTCGGCACCGCCTCCGGTCCCGTGCCGCCGATCGACGCCATGCAGCTGGCGATCCACGGATCGGTCTTCGTGACCCGCCCGGCGCTGGCCGACTACATCGCCGATCCGGCGGAGCGCGCCGAACTGGCCGGCGAGCTGTTCGGACATGTCGCCTCCGGGCGCATCAAGATCGAGATCAATCAGCGCTACTCCCTCCCGGACGCACCCGAGGCGCACCGGGACCTGGAGAGCGGCCGGACGACGGGATCCTCCGTCTTCGTCCTCTGACCGTCCCGAGCGCACCGCTCAGCACCGCTGAGCAGCACGTGGACCACGAGCCTGCACAGGAGGTACCACCATGAACCAGATCAGCACCCCGAGTGCGGCCGCGCCGGCCCTTGTCCGGCCGCAGGTCCGCCACTCGGTCAAGGCCGAGCCGCTGACCTGCACCATCGGCGCCGAACTGTTCGGCGTGAGCCTCGCCGACGCCGCGCACGACGACGACCTGTTCGCCGAGATCCGGGAGCTGCTCCTCACGTACAAGGTGCTGTTCCTGCGGGGCCAGGACATCAGCCGCGCCGAGCACGTCGCGTTCGCCTCCCGGTTCGGCCCGCTGGAGGACCACCCGGTGGCCGGCGGCGACCCCGAGAACCCCGGACTGGTCCGCATCTACAAGGACCTGGACAGCGCGCCCGAGCACTACGAGAACGCGCTGCACACCGACGGGACCTGGCGCGAGAACCCGTCCATGGGTGCCGTGCTGCGCTGCGTGGAGTCTCCCCCGGTGGGCGGGGACACCGTCTGGGTCAACATGGCCGAGGCCTACCGCAGGCTGCCGGAGCACATCAGGACGCAGATCCGGGATCTGCGGGCCCGGCACAGCATCGAGGCGTCGTTCGGCGCGGTGATGCCCGAGGAACAGCGCCACGCCCTCAAGGCCCGGTATCCGGACGCGGAACACCCGGTGGTGCGGACCCACCCGGAGACCGGCGAGGAGGTCCTCTTCGTCAACAGCTTCACCACCCATTTCACCAACTACCACACGCCGCAGAACGTCCGCTTCGGCATCGACTACGCGCCCGGGGCGAGCAACCTGCTGACCTACCTGCTCAGCCAGGCCTCCGTGCCCGAGTACCAGGTCCGCTGGCGCTGGCAGCCGAACAGCTTCGCCATCTGGGACAACCGCTCCACGCAGCACTACGCCGTCCAGGACTACTGGCCGGCCGTCCGCAAGATGGAGCGCGCCGGAATCGTCGGAGACCGGCCCTTCTAGGAGACCGGCCCTTCTCACAGACAGACCAGGATCAGAAGAGGTGGTACCGATGGGTCTTCCCGCCACTGCGGATCCGGCGCCCGGGGTCGACACCCCCGCACCGGCCGTCTCCCGGCGCTACGCCTGGATCGTTTTCGCCCTGAGTTTCGGACTACTGCTCTCCGACTACATGTCGCGGCAGGTGCTCAACGCGGTCTTTCCGCTCCTGAAGGCCGAGTGGGGTCTCACCGACGCGAAGCTGGGCTCGCTCAGCGGCGTCGTGGCGCTGGCGGTCGGCCTCCTGACCTTCCCGACGTCGTTCCTGGCGGACCGCTGGGGCCGGGTGCGCAGCCTGGTGGCCGCCGCGGTGATGTGGAGCCTGGCCACGCTGGCCTGCGCGGTGGCGGCCGGCTACGGGCAGATGTTCCTCGGCCGGCTCTTCGTCGGCATCGGTGAAGCCGCGTACGGCAGCGTCGGCATCGCGGTCGTCCTCAGTGTCTTCCCGGCCCGGCTTCGGGCCACGCTCTCCGGAGCGTTCATCGCCGGCGGAGCGTTCGGCTCGGTCCTGGGTGTGGCGCTCGGCGGCGCCGTCGCGCAGCAGCTGGGCTGGCGCTGGGCGTTCGGCGTGATGGGGGTCTTCGGGCTCGTCCTGGCGGCGGTCTTCGCCGTGGTGGTCACCGAGCGGCGACTCGACCCGCGGAGGGACTCCGCCGAGCGCCGGGGGAAGCGTGCCGAGGTCCCGCTGCGCTCTCTCCTGCCCCAGCTCTTCTCCTCGGTCTCGGTGGTCAGCGCCTACGTCGGCAGCGGCCTCCAACTGTTCGTCCCCGGCGCCCTGTTGGCCTGGTTGCCCAGCTTCTTCAACCGCTATTACCACATGCCCACCGCCAAGGCGGGCGTCACCGCCGGCCTGTTCGCGCTCCTCATCGGGGCCGGCATGATCCTCGGCGGTGTCGTCGCCGACCGCATCGGCCGGACGCTCCAGGTCCGCAAGTGGAACGCGGCCGTCGTCTGCAGCCTCCTTGCCCTCGTCCTGCTGACGGCGGCCTTCCGCGCACCGACCGGTACGGCACAGATCCTCCTGCTGGCGGCGGGGGCCCTGGTGTCGGGAGCCACGGCCGGTCCGGCCGCCGCGATGGTGGCCAACCTGACCCCCGGAGCCATCTCCGGTACGGCCTTCGGCACCCTCACTCTGGCCAACAGCCTGCTCGGGCTCGCCCCCGGATCCGCGGTGACCGGCATGGTCGCCGACCACCTCGGACTGCTCGGCGCGCTGCGGCTGATGCCGCTGGTCGCGGTGGTCGCCGCGCTGGCCTTCGTGGTCGGGCGCCGGCACTACGACCGCGACATCACCCGGCTGACCACGCTCGCCGCGCGCCCGGCCGGCCAGGCGGCGGAGGCGACCGCGTGAGCGAGCGAAGCGAACGAGTCATCGGAGGGCGCACCGAGGCCACGATCGTCGTCGTACCGGGCCTTCGCGACCACGTCCCCGGCCACTGGCAGACCATCCTGGCCGAACGGCTCACCGCCGCCGGGCGCACGGTGCACACCGTCGCACCGCTGGCGGAGAACCAGCTCAGGCGTGCGGCGAGGGGCGCAGCCCTGGAGGCGGTGGTCGCGGCGGTCCCCGGCCCCGTGGTGCTGGTCGCCCACAGCGCCGGGGTGATGACCACCGTGCACTGGGCGCGCAGCAGCACCCGCCCGGTCCTGGGCGCACTGCTGGCGACCCCGCCGGACTTCGACACACCGCTGCCGGAGGGCTACCCGCCCCCCGACGTGCTCAGCCGCAACGGCTGGACGCCCGTCCCGCGGACCGCCCTGCCGTTCCCCAGCATCGTCGCGGCGAGCAGCAACGACCCGCTGGGCAGCGAGGTGCGGGTCGCCCGGCTCGCCGAGCACTGGGGCAGCCGCCTCGTCCGGCTCGGCGAGGTCGGGCATCTCAACCCCGGCTCGGGCTACGGCCCGTGGCCGCAGGCCGAGGATCTCGTTCGCGAGCTCGAACAGGGCTGACGCCCCACGGCTGCCAACCCCATCCACATCTCCAGGGAGCGACGATGAGCCACGACACCGACCTGCTGTGGTCCCCGACCCGGGCCCGCGCCGAGGCCTCCAACGTCGCCGACTTCATGCGCTGGCTGGACAGCACCCGGGGACTGCGGTTCGCCGACTACGCGGCACTGTGGCGGTGGAGCACCACCGATGTCCCCGGGTTCTGGTCCGCGGTGTGGGACTACTACGGCCTGGACGCCCGTTCCAGCCACTCCACCCGCTCCACCCACTCCTCCTCCTCCTCCTCCTCCGACGACGTGCTCGCGGACGCCTCGATGCCCGGCGCCTCCTGGTTCCCGGGCGCGCGTCTGAACTTCGCCGAGCGGTGCCTCGCCCGGGCCTCCGAGGAGCGCCCCGCCCTGATCGGCCTCGACGAGGGCGGCGTGCCCGTGGAGACCACCTGGGCGCAGCTGGGACGCGAGGTCGCGGCGCTGGCCGCCTCGTTGCGCAGGCTGGGAGTGGAGCCCGGCGACCGGATCGCCGGCTACCTTCCGAACACCCCGCACGCCGTGATCGCGCTCCTGGCGACCGCCGCGGTGGGCGCGGTGTGGACCGTCTGCTCGCCCGACTTCGGTACGCCCAGCGTGCTGGCGCGGCTACGGCAGGCCCGCCCGACGGTCCTGCTGGCCGTGGACGGCTACCGCCACGGCGGCAAGGAGTACGACCGGCTCCCCGAGGTCGAGAAGATCACGGCCCGGCTGCCCACGCTGCGGCACCTGGTGGCCGTCGACCACCTGCGGCCGGCCTCGGCCGAGTCCCGCTGGACGACGCGCGACGACGTGGTGCAGCACACCTGGTCCGCGCTGCTGGAGCAGGACGCCCCGCTGGTCTTCGCCGACGTCCCCTTCGACCACCCGCTGTGGATCCTGTGGTCCTCGGGCACCACCGGACTGCCCAAGGGGATCGTGCAGAGCCACGGGGGCATCGTCGTCGAGCTGCTCAAGGCGCTCGGTCTGGGCGCCGACCTGCGCGCCGACGACCGCTACTTCTTCCACACCTCGACCAGCTGGATGGTCTGGAACTTCATGGTCGCGGGCCTGCTGCACGGCTCGACGATCGTCCTCTACGACGGCAGCCCCACCCACCCCGACGTCGACGGGGTCTGGCGGGTCGCCGAACGGACCCGCGCGAGCGTCGTCGGCGTCGGAGCGGCCTATCTGACCGCCGGCGAGAAGGCCGGTGCCCACCCCGCGGCCGAGCTCGACCTCGGCGCATTGCGCACCGTCCTGCAGACCGGCTCGTCGCTGCCCCCGAGCACCTGGCGCTGGGCCCAGGACCGCCTCGGGCCCGAGGTGTGGCTGCAGTCGATCTGCGGCGGCACCGACATCTGCTCGGTCCTCGCCGGCGGCAGCGCGCTGCTCCCGGTACGGGTCGGCCGGATCCAGTGCCCGGCCCTCGGCGTCGCCCTGGACGCCTGGGACCCCTCGGGCCGGCCGGTCGTCGGTGAGCAGGGAGAGCTGGTGGTGACCGCACCGCTGCCGTCGATGCCGCTGTACTTCGTCGACGACCCGGACGGCTCGCGCTACCGGGCGAGCTACTTCGACATGTACCCCGGCGTCTGGCGGCACGGCGACTGGGTCACGGTGGACCGGGACCTGACGGTCGTGGTGGCGGGCCGCTCGGACTCGACGCTCAACCGCCTGGGCGTCCGGATGGGGTCGGCCGACATCTACGCCGTCGTGGAGCGGTTCCCCGAGGTGGCCGACAGCCTCGTCGTCGGGGCCGAGATGCCGGACGGCCGGTACGTCATGCCGCTGTTCGTGGTCCTCGGGGACGGCGCGGTGCTCGACGACGCGCTCCGCGCGCGGATCGCCGGGGCGATCCGTCGTGAGCTCTCCCCCCGCCATGTGCCGGACACCATCACCGAGGTGGCGGGGGTGCCCCGCACCCTGACGGGCAAGCGGCTGGAGGTCCCGGTCAAGCGGATCATCCAGGGTGCCGACGTCGCCGAGGTGAGCAGCGAAGGCGCCATCACCCACCCCGAGATGCTGGCCTGGTTCGCCGCCTTCACCGCCTCGTCCAGGTAGACACCGCCCGCCGCCCGGACCCTGCGACCCGAGGAACCGTCATGTCCGAGACCCTCACCGCCCTCGGCCGGCTCCCGGATCCGGAATCCCTGCGGCTGCTGGTCCTGGTGGGCGAGTCGGGCAGTCTCGGCAGCGCGGCGGCACGGCTGGGCATCACCCAGCCCTCGGCGAGCGAGCGGCTGTCCGCACTGGAGCGCCGGCTCGGCCTGGTCCTGCTCGACCGGACGCGCCGCGGGTCCCAGGTCACCGACGCGGGCAGGGCCGTCGTCGAGGGGGCGCAGCGCGTACTGCTCGAACTCGACCGGCTGGTGACCTGCGCGCGGTGTGGACCGGCGGGCGCACCCCGGTCGGCCCCGCCGCGGAACTGCTCGGCGTCGCCCGAGGCGTCGAACCTAGAGGTAGCACCGCCGGTACCTGACGCTGCCGACGATCCGACCGACCCGCAGGGCGAGTTGGGCCGTCCAGGCGGCGCGGCTGTCCGCGGAGCCGACCAGGTCGGGGGCGTGCACCAGCATCCTCCACCAGGCCCGGGCGACGTCACCCGGCCGTGAGGAGGGCATGCCGTGGCCGGCGAAGTCCCGGTAGAGCTTGGGGTGCGAACGGCCGTAGCGGTAGAGCTGGCGCGCGATGGCCCGGGTCTCCCCACGGAGCCGGTAGTGCACGACGGCGTGGGGCGAGAAGGCCAGGCGGTACCCGGCCAGTTGGGCGCGCCAGAAGAACTCGACGTCGTCGCTGCCGTAGCGGTAGCTCTCGTCGAAGCCGCCCAGGTGGCTCCACAGCTCCTTGTGGAACCCGCAGTTGGCTCCCGCCGGGTACGGCAGGAAGCCGAAGGTGTCGAGCAGTGCGTCGGCCTCCTTCGGCGGGCGCGCGGCGAGGGCCACCTGCGCGTTGAGCAGGCGGCGTTCGAGCGATCCCCCGACGGCCGGGCTGGTCCGCAGGACGTCGACCAGGCCGGCCATCCAGCCGGGGGCCACCATGTCGTCCGCGTCGCAGCACAGCACCACGTCGCCGTGCGCATGCCGGCAACCGATGTTGCGCGCAACGTTGACGCCGCAGTCCTCGGCGGCGTCGACCACCCTGAGCTGCGGCATCGCCTGCTGCCAGGACCGCAGGAGCGCGCGGGTGCCGTCGCTCGATCCGTTCTCGACGACGATGAGCTCCCACAGGTCCGGATACGTCTGCCGACGCAGGGCCTCCAGCTGCGTGGCGATCGTCAGCTCGGCGTTTCGCGCCGGCATGACGACCGAGACCAGGCTCACCGGACGGACGCTCTCGTTCATCCGGCGCTCCGCGCGGCAGGGCTCAGTGCCTGGACGGCGCGGACCACGGCGGCGGTGTCGCGCAGATCCGTCAGGACCGAATCGGCTCCCGCCTCCCGCAGTTCGGCGCCGCTGCTCGTTCCCGAGGCGACGGCGATCACCCACGATCCGCCGATGCGTCCCGCGTGCACGTCCTGCGGAGTGTCGCCGATCAGGAAGGTGCTCCCGGAATCGAAGTGGTGCCCGTACGCGGCCGCCGCGCGCCGCCGGGCCACCGGGAGGAGGGCGGCCCGCTCGCGTGCGTCGCCGCCGTACGCGCCGACTCCGAGGTCCAGGAACTCCGCCAGGCCGAACAGCCGCAGCTTCAAGGCGGCGTTGGCCCGGAGATTCCCCGTCAGCACCGACTGGGTCACCTCCCGCTGTGCCCGCAACGCCCGCAGGGCCTCGACGGCACCGGGCAGGACCCGTCCGGCCGTACGGAGTTCGGCGGCCCGCCGACGCAGTTGCGTGGCCAACTCGGCGGTGACCCGGCTCCGCTCGACCCCGTTGACACCGTGCCGGGCGAACAGCTCGTCCATGATGTCCAGTTCGGTGCGGCCTGCGGTGGCGACCCGGTGGCGGGCCGGCCTGCCGGTGAGGCGTTCGAACGCGAGCGGGTAGACGGCCTCGCAGACGCCCCCGCCGTCGATCAGCGTGCCGTCGATGTCCCACAGGAGGAGGATCCGCTTCACACCCGGGCTGCCCGTCGCCCAGGAGTCGGCCCGGTCGCGAACGGGCCCCGCCGCGCGGTGCAGGCCGCACCGTGCCTGGCGGCGAGGTCCAGCGCATCGGCCGTGGCCGAGCCGGCGGCCAGCGCGTACGTGAGGACCGCCGCGAAGTTGTCCCCGACCCCGTAGGTGTCCACCAGGGGGCCTGGTGCGCGGGCGGGTCGGTAGCGCCGCGGGGGCTGGCCGGCGCAGGTGAACACACCGCCGCGATGACCCTCGGTGCTGACCACCAGATCCGGCGGCCTGCACAGCAGCGCCGGGTCGTGGCGCTCGGCCGGGTCGCAGCCGCTGCCCACCAGCGCGTCGACCCTGACACCGGACTCCAGCACGGTGGTGAATTCACGCGCCGTCACCACGAGCACCCTGGCCTGACGGGCCCGGCGCAGCAAGGCCGCGTCCCCGGCGGTGAAGAACACCGCGTCGAAGGAGGCCAGTTCGCCCCAGTCGAGGGTGTCCGCCGCGGCGGGTTGCAGGCGTTCGCCCAGGGTGACGGTGGTGCGTTCACCGGCCCGGTCGACCATGCTCACCGCCGCGCGAGTGGGGCCGGCCCGGGAGGCGGCCAGCACCCGTACGCCGCGGTGCTCGAGTTCCGCGCGCGAGCGCCGCCCGGCGTGGTCGTCGCCGAGGGCGGTGAAGAAGCTGCAGCCGCCGGCCAGTTCGGCCAGCCGGACGGCGGCGACCGCGCCACCCCCGGCCGGGCCCCGCCAGAGCCGCTCGGCGTGGATCACCTCACCGGCGGTGGGCACCTGGTCGATTCCCGCGATCGTCGTCCACTCGACGTGTCCCACCACGGCGACCCGCGGCCAGCCCGAGGGAGCAGCCGTACCGGCGAGGCGGATGTCTTCGTCCATTGCTCCTCGACTCCCGCGTGCTCCTCGGCTCCCGCGCCGGCCCTTCGTCGGCACCGCTCCGAGTCGATCACCCTCCGCCCACCCGCGCCGCGCGAAATACTCCGACCGAGGGTACGTTGACGAACCATGAATGGCGGGCATGTGCCGGCTCCGCGATGATGGGGCCCGTTGGCACTCCAGATCCGTGCACCAACTCCTGACCGCATGGTCGTCTGCCGCTCGACGGAGGTGAAGGTGAAGGAAGTGCATGCGGTCCTCTTCGATTTCGACGGGACGCTGTGGGATCCGGAATCCGAGATCTTCCGCGCCCACGCGGAGATCTTCCTGGAATTCGGCCATCAGCTCCCGATGGACATGTGGTCGTCACTCGTCGGCACCATCGGGTTCGACCTGTGGACGCACCTCGAACGGCTCACCGGGTGCACGGTGGACCGACGGGAGATACAGGAGCGGGTCCGCTGCCGACAGCGGGAACTGCTCGGCGGACTGTCCAGCCGACCCGGGGTGCACCGAACCCTGCGGGCGGTCGACGCGCTGGGAATCGCCCGCGGGATCGTCAGCAACTCGACCCGGGAATGGATCACCCGATACACCCGGCAGTGCGGTATCGCCGAGGGGTGGAGCACGGTGCAGTGCGCCGACGGAGACCGCACCAGCGCGAAACCCGAGCCGAACCTGTACGTCGCGGCGCTCACCTCCCTCGGAATTTCCGCCGGGCGGGCGGTGGCATTCGAGGATTCACCGAGCGGCGTACTCGCAGCAAAACGGGCCGGTATCCGGTGCGTCGCCGTACCGAACTCGATAACCGCCTCGCTCGACCTCGGCGAGGCGGATCTGCGTTTCGAATCGTTCGATCAGATCGATCTGCCAGGAATTCTCAAAGGGGAGTCGATGGAACAGGTCAGCACGACGGCATCGAAAAGGCCGGCCGCGACGGACGTCGCGGACGTCCTTCAGCACTACTACTACCTGCCGGACAAGCTCCGGGTGGTCAGGGGCGAGGGTGTCCACCTCTACTCCGACGACGGTCGGCGCTATCTCGACTGCTCCTCGGGGACGTTCAACCTGAGCCTGGGCTACGCCCACCCCGAGATCGTGGCGACCGTCCGCGAGCACGCCGGCCAGCTCATCCACGTCACCTCCAAGTTCCAGACCGAACCGCTGAACGCGCTGGTGTCGAAGCTGGCCGAGGTCTCACCGCCGAACCTCACCCGGGTACACCTGAAGTCGGCGAGCGGCTCCGACGCCAACGAGAGCGCGGTGAAGATCGCCCAGGTCCACACCGGGAACTCCGACGTGATCACGCTCTTCCGCGGGCACCTGGGCCAGACCCTCGGCATGATCGGCGCCTCCGGCGCCGCGTTCCGGCGCACCCCCTTCCCCTCGCACCTCCCCGGTGTCGTGCACGTCCCCGATCCGCACTGCCTGCGCTGCTTCTACGGGCAGGAACGGGCCACCTGCGGCCTGATGTGCGTCGACCGGATCAACGACTTCATCGACTACGCGAGCACCGGCCGAGTGGCCTGTGTGGTGCTGGAACCGATCAGCGGCAACGGCGGCAACGTGGTCCCGCCCGACGGCTACCTGCAGGCACTCAAGAAGCTGTGCGAGGAGCGCGGCATCGTGCTGGTCTTCGACGAGATCCAGACCGGTTTCGGGCGCACCGGCCGTATGTTCGCCGCCGACCACTTCGGTGTCACCCCGCACATGATGACCTTCGGCAAGGGGCTCGGCGGCTCCGGGATGCCCATCGCCGGCATCCTGACCGAGGACCGGTTGGCCGGTGTGGAGGGGCACCACATCAACTCGACCTTCGGCGGCAACGTGCTGGCCGCCGCGGCCGCCCTGAAGACGCTTGAGATCATCGGCCGCCCCGGGTTCCTGGAGAACGTGCGAGCCGTCGGCGCGTACGTGCTCGACCGGCTGCGCGACCTGGCCACGAAGGTGCCGTTCGTTCGGGAGGTCCGCGGCGTGGGGCTGATGATCGGCATCGACATCGTGGACCCCGAGGGCCGGCCCGACGCCCGGCTCACCAACCACCTGGCCGAACTCGGCATGGACCACGGGCTGCTGCTGCGGACCTCGCTGTACGGGCACGGCAACGTGCTGAAGGTCCGGCCTGCGCTGATCATGACCCGTCAGGAGGCGGACGAGATGTGCGATCTGCTGGAACGACTCTTCCTCTCGGTCTCATGAGGGGCCTGGTCCAGGAGCTGTCCCGGCGGATCCGGGCGGCCGTCCGCACCGGCCTGCACGACGTCAGCAGCCGCTACGTGAAGGGCACGGCGAAGGGGGGAGACGCCGAGTTCCCCGTCGACGTGCTCGCCGAACGCGCAGCCTGGGACTTCCTGAGGGAGCAGAGCGAGCCCGTCGCCGTGTACACCGAGAGCGAGGGTCTGCGCACGCTCGGCCGGAACCCCGCGTACGTTCTGATCATCGATCCGATCGACGGCACCCGCGGTGCCGCCGCCGATCTGGAGATGGCCTGCGTATCCATCGCCGCGGCCCCCTTCAGCGAGGCGCCCGTCATCGGGGACATCCGGTACGCGATGCTCCAGGAGATCAAGTCCGGCAACTGGCTCTACGCCGACACCCACGGGGCCGGGATCGAGTCCGGCGGCTTTCCCGCCCCGGTGCCCCGGCTGTCGTCCAGCGTCGATCTCGACCGCATGTTCTGGTCACTGGAGTTCAACGGCCACCCGGCGGAGCTGATGACCGGTGCCTACGGCCATCTGATCGACGCCTCGGCCAACACCGGTGGCGTGTACGTGTTCAACAGCGCGTCCTTCTCCATCTCACGGATCATCACCGGACAGATGGACGCCTACGTCGACATCGGCAACCGGCTGCTCCGCGACCGCCCTGCCACCGAGGCGGACTTCCGGCGGGTCGGCCACGGCAGCATCCTGCACCTGTTCCCGTACGACATCGCGGCCTCGGTGTTCCTGGCGGAACGGGCCGGTGTCACCATCACCGACGCCTACGGCAAGCCGCTGCACGACACCCTGCTGCTGGACATCGGCCCGCTCAACCAGCGGTCGTGCATCGCCGCCTGCACACCGCAGCTGCACGCCGCGCTCATCGACTCGATCCGCTGGTAGGCGGGGCGGCGAAGCTCAGCGAGGAGACGCCTGTGGTGACCGATCGCCGGCACGTCACGGCCACGGCCTCCCGCCCGGCCGGCGGGTGGACCGACGAGGCGGCCCTGGCGGCCGTCACCGACACCCTCGGCCTCGGGGTGGCGTACGAGATCCTGGACGGCGGCTCCCCGGCCCGGGTGTACCGGGCCACCACCTCGGCCGGGGAGGACCTGGCGGTCAAGGTCCTGGTTCCCGCGCCGGGCGCCGTGGACGGCCACGACCTGGTGTCCTTTCGCCGCAAGCTCGGCCAGATCGAGCTACTGCGCACCCTGGCACCGCGGCTGGCGGCGCACTACCTGCCGATCGTGCACGTCGTCGACGGTGACGGGTGGTCGGCCTGTACGACGCCGTTCTACGACTCGGCGGACCTGGCGGCGCCTCTGCGGGAGTCGCCGCAGGGCACGCGGGAGTTCTTCGACCGGTACACGGCACTCGTCAGGACCCTTGTCCTGGACGGGTACGCCGTGCGGTCCCACCCCACCCCGGCCGGGTACGTGGCGGAGACCGTCGTGGGCCGGTTCCTCCGACGGCTGCCCGTGCTGCGAGCGGCACTGCCCGCCGACCTGATGACGGCCGAGCGCCTCACGGTCAACGGCGTGCCGTGCGAGGCCCCGCACCTCGTGCTGGAACGCCTGGCGGGCCGGCTGGCCCGGATGGCGCCGGCCAGGTTGATGGCCCCCGCCCACGGGGACGCCAACACCCGCAACGTGCTGCTGTCCGCCCGCCCCGGTGCGGCGGCGGCGGACTTCCGGCTCATCGATCCGCGCGGCTCCACCGAGCCGTGGGATCCGGTCTACGACCTGGCGAAGACCCTGTTCAGCCTCAGCGTGTGGGATCCAGCGCTCCGGCTGGGCTTCTCGGTGCGCAGGTCGCGGCGGTACGGCTACCGGGTGGGGTTCCGGCAGCCGGCCTTCCCGGGCTACCGCGCGGCGATTCACCGGTTCCTGCCCCACCTGGAGTCGTGCGAGAGCCTGTCGGGCCTGTTCCGCGACGATCCGGGCTGGCTGCAGCGGCTGCTGCTCACCCACGACCTGCATGTCCTGGCGGAGGCACCGTGCCGGCTCTCGGACCGCAAGCCCAAGCCCGACCTGCGGGGAGGGGACTCCGCACCCGAGGAGCTCGCACTCGGCCACTATCTGCTCGGCACCCTGCTGATCAACGATCTCGCCGCGCAGCTCGGCCGTGCCGGGCACGTGGACGCCGGGAGCCACCTGGCCCTGGTGACCGACCACCTCCCCGGCGGGTGACCTGGCGATCGGCCCGCACCGCAGGTGGCAGGCCGTCAAGCCGGCGGCAGCCCCGCCAGATGGGCGAGCGCGGAGTCCAGTCCCGGGCCCAGCAGGCGGTGCCGGGTGCTGCGCAGCACCAGCCGCGGCGGGCGGCGGCAAGCGGAGTGGGCCTCCGGCCCATGGGCGGCCACCACCCGGGTCGGCAGGTCCAGTGCCTGCCGGACTCCGGACATCAGCTCGAATCGGGTCACCACGTCGCTGCCGCCGTAGTGCACGACACCCTTGCGATCCCACAGTCGGGCCAGGGCCGGGCCGAGGCTGGGAAGGTAGACGGGGGCGCAGACCAGGTCCGTGCGGGCGGTGGTCGTCGGCCCGGCCAGCCGAGCCAGGAAGGTGTTCGACCAGGGCCCGCGTCCGAAGACGAGGGGGATCCGGAGGATCAGGTGTCCGCCGTCGGCGAGCAGCAGGTCCTCGGCCGCCGCCTTGGTCCGCCCGTAGACGTTGACGGGGGATCGGGGGTCCTCCTCGGTGTACTGGTGACGGGTGCCGTCGAAGACGTTGTCGCTGGACAGGAGGACCAGCTTCGCCGCCGAGCCGCGCACGGCATCCAGCAGCACCTCGACGGGACGGACGTTGAGGCGGTGGGCCAGCTCCGGGTCGGCTTCGGCCGCCTCCAGCGGGACCAGGCCGGCCGCGTGGACGACCAGGTCGAAGCCGTCGGCCACCAGCGCCGCCAGCCGCCGCTCGTCGCGCAGGTCCACGTGGACCAGCCCCGCGATCGGCCGGGTGGCGAAGGTGCCGACGACCTCGTGACGGGGTCTCAGGGAGGTCCACAGGCCGCCCCCGACGAACCCCGACGCGCCGAGCAGCAGGATCCTCAGGCGCGGGCTCGAAGGGAGTTCGCTCCCGCCCGACTGCCAGAACAGGCTCATATCGGGCATTTTATGACACTGTTGGCGAGACCCGGTGGGAGGCTGCGATGAAGGCCGTCGTGTTCGAAGAGGTGGGCCTGGCGGGCATCCACGAGCGTGAGGTCCCTTCCCTCGACGTCGGCGAGGTCCTGGTCAAGGTGGCTGCCACCGGCATCTGCGGCACGGACCGGGCGATCCTGCTGGGTGAGTTCCCGGCGCGACGCGGTGTGGTGCTGGGGCACGAGGCGGTCGGCGCGGTGGCCGTGGTCGGGTCCGGCGTCGGCTCGGTGGCACCGGGCGACCGTGTGGTGATCAACCCGACGTACTACTGCGGCCGGTGCCGTCCCTGCCGCCGGGGAATGCCGGCCCACTGCCCGGCCAAGGCAGGCCGGGAGGTCGGCGTCGACCGGGACGGGACGATGGCCGACTTCGCCGTCGTGCCCGAGCGCTTCGTCCATCAGCTGCCCGCCTCGGTGTCCTACCGGCGAGGGGCCCTGGTGGAACCGCTCGCCTGCGTGCTGAACAACCTGAGGGCGGCTCAGCCGCGGTGGGACGACCAGGTGCTCGTGCTCGGCGGCGGTCCCATCGGCGCACTGTGCGCGATGGTCCTGGCGCGGCGCGGCGCCAGGGTGACACTGGCCGAGCGTGATCCGGGGAGGGTGGAGATCGCCCGCCGGCTGCTGCCGCGAACGGTGCGGGTGCTTGCCCCGGAGGAGGCGGCCGGGCCAGGACGGCAGGCGTCCGACGTGGTCATCGACACCACGGGGTCGGTACCGGTCGACGTCCTGAGCGCCGTGGCGGCCGGGGGCACGGTCGTGGTGATGGGCGAGCGGGAGGCCGGCGTCGCCACCGTCCCGCTGAGGGCCCTGGTGACCAGAGGGATCCGCCTGGTGGGGGCGGGACCGTACCGGCCGACGGACTTCGAGCTGGCGGTGGACCTCGCACGGGATCTGCCACTCGAGGAACTGGTCACCCACGTGCTGCCGCTCGAACGGTACACCGAGGCCCTGGCGCTGCTGGCGGTCGCACCGGACGGGCCGGGCCGGTCCTCGCCCGGCCACGGGTACGGCGCGATGAAGGTCCTGCTCGCCTCGGACGAAAGCCTGACCTCATGAGCGCCGGACAGGACGGTGCGCGTCCGTCCTTCGTGGACGGAACGCTCTGGCTGGACGAGCACCCCCGGTTCCTCATCACCGGTGAGTACCCCTACTACCGGGATCACCGCGGGCGGTGGGCGGCCAAGCTGGGCGCCATCCGCGCCGCCGGCATCGAAGTGGTGACCTGCTACGTCCCCTGGCGGCACCACGAGATCACCCAGGGCGGCGGCCGGCGGTTCTGCTTCGACCGGGACGGCAACCGCGATCTGGCCGCCTTCCTGGAGCTGATCAGGGCGACGGGTCTGCTCGCGCTGCTGAAACCGGGCCCCTTCGTCCATGCCGAACTTCCCTTCGGCGGGCTGCCCGACCGGATCAGCCCCACCTTCGATCCGGATCGGCACGCCGCACGGTCGGCCGACGGCCGACCGCTGCCCTGCCAGCAGTTCGCGCTCCCGTCGGCTCTGGACCCGAGGTTCCTGGAGGACGCGACGGGCTGGCTCCGCGCGGTCGGCCGGTTCCTCCAGCCGTTCGTGCATCCGCAGGGGCCGGTCGTCGCCGTCCAGATCGGCAACGAGGGGCACTACGGGGAGACCGCCCTTCCGATCGACGCGCTCGACTACTCGCAGCCGGGTGCCGACGCCTTCGCCCGCTTCGCGCCCGGCGTGCACGCGCCCACCCGAGCGGCGGATCCGCCCTCCCCGAACGGGCTTCTCTCCCTCGTCAGTTGGGGACAGTGGTCGGCCGAGGTGCTCGCCGCCGGGACGGCGAAACTGGCCGAGGCGCTCGGGCCGGACATCCCCGTCTTCACCACGTACTCACCGCCGGCCAGGGCCGACCGCGTCCCCGGCCGGGCGGCCGGACGGTACGACGCCTGGCTGGCCAGGAACAGGGTCGGCGCGCCCACCGCACTGCCCCGCGCCTACACGAGCTGGGCGGGCAACGTGCTGGCGGACGAAGAGGCGCTGGTCAACTACGTGCTGGCGGCCAAGGGGGGACGAGGCCCCAACATCGAGGAGAACTGGGGGCTGCGCTGGGCGGACGCGAGTTGCGCCTTCCCGGTGGTGCCGATCCACCACACCCTGCTCGGCGTGGCGTGCGGGGCGACCGGCATCAGCGTCTACCCGGCCTGCGCCACCGCGGGCTGGGGCGACCACCTCGCGGTGGACCGCTCCTGGCTGGCGGAGACGGCCGGTGATCCCGCCCAGTTCGATCCGCCGTACGGGGACGCCGCTCCGATCCTGGTCGACGCCGGCCCCGGCCCGGCCTTCGCCGCCGTACGGGTGCTGACCCACTTCCTGGCCGGCCAGCAGGACGCGCTGGCCGTCTCCCGCCCGGAGCCCGGAGTGCGGTGGGGTGTCCATCCGCCGTACGCCGCGATCGGTGCGTGGTCCTGGGCGACGAGCCGGCGCAGCGGCGGGGACGCGGATCGGCCCGTGCCCTCGGCCGGTCGGACCCTGCTGCCGTTCGTCGCCCACTGCCTGCGGCGCAACCTGCCCTTCCAGCTGGAGGAACTGACCGGCCGGACCGCACTCGACGCCGATGCGGGGCCACTGGTCACGGTGTCGGGCCGCTTCATGGAGCAGGCCCTGCAGCAGCGGCTCGCCCGGTTCACCGAGCAGGGCGGGTCGCTTCTCGTGCTGGGGGAACTCCCCCACCTGGACGAGAACCTGCGCTCCTGTACCGATCTGGCCGATGCGGTGCGACGGTGTGCCGCGCCACCGGGCGGGCCGGCCAGGGTGCGTACGGTGGCCCTCGGCGGGAGGCCCGTCGGGACGGCCGTCGAGGAGTGGCTCGGCGAGAGCCGCGGCGTACCGCCACGTGCCGGGGCGGGGGCGTGGCTGGAACTGCGCAGGACCACCGCGGATCCCGAGGACGTGCTCGTCTTCCTCCTCAACCGCTCAGGCGGACCCTTGCGGGCACGCACCACGTGCGGGGAGCACGGCATCGCCGTCGACCTCGTCGGGGACGGATGCGCCGCCGTGCGGGTGTCGCACGGACGGCTGGCGGCGTGCTACGTGAAGGGGCTGAACGAGCAGACCGGCGCGGGGGTACCCGTCCGGGTACGGGTCGGACGCGAGCTGCTGCACGCCGACCGGCCGTGCGACCTGTCCGCCGTGCGCGGGCCGGGCGGCTTCGAGCTGCGCACCGCCGCATCGCACGGCGCGGCCCGCGTGCTCCTGCCGGAGGGGCCATGACGTCGTCGTCCCCGTCGCCGCTCCGGGCCGCCGCCCCGGCAGAGGCTGTCGGCGTCGATGTCGGCGCCACGAAGATCGCGGCGGTGCGGGTGACGGCCGACGGCGCAGTGTCGGCGCGGGCCCGCTGTACCACTCCGCGCCGCACGGCGGACGCGCTGGTCGGTGCCGTCGGCGACCTGGTGGCGCAGGTGCGCGGCAAGCGGGTCACCGCGGTCGGCGTCGGGCTGCCGGGGATGGTCGACACCCGTACCGGGGCGCTGGCCTTCGCACCCGGTCTGGACTTCGCGCGGGCTCCGCTCCGGGCGCTGATCGCGGACGCGGTGGGACTTCCGGTGGTGACCGACAACGACGCGAACGCGGCCGCGTGGGCGGAGTACCGCCTTGGCGCGGGGCGCGGACACGACCACCTGGTGCTGGTGACGCTGGGCACGGGTCTGGGGTGCGGCGTGGTCGTCGCCGGGCGCCTGCTTCGCGGCTCGCACGGCTTCGCGGCCGAGGCCAGCCACCTGACGGTCGATCCGCACGGCCCGCTGTGCGAGTGCGGCTACCGCGGGTGCTGGGGAGTGTCGGCGTCCGGCGCCGCCATCGCGAGACTCGGGCGACAGGCCGCGGCGGCCCACCCGACGTCACTGCTGGCCCGCCTGATCGGCCGGGGCACCCCGGGCGCGGGAGAGGCGGTCACCGCGGCCGCCCGCAGCGGCGACGAGCGGGCCCTGGCGATCCTGGACCGGGTGGGAACGCTCACCGGCACCGGGCTGGCCGCCCTGGCCAACCTGTTCGACCCCTCCGTGGTGGTCGTCGGAGGCGGTCCGATCTCCGCCGGAGAACTGCTGCTCGCACCCGCGCGTGCCTCGTTCGCCCGTCGGCTCTACTCACCCGGAGATCGCCCGCCCGTGCCCGTGCTGACGGCCCGCTTCGCCAATGACGCCGGCGCGATCGGCGCCGCGATGCTGGCGATCGACCGGCTCGCGGACGACGGAAGGCCTTGAGTCAGAAGACCACCACCGAGCGCAGCACATCACCGTTGTGCATGCGGGCGAAGGCGGCCTCGACGTCGGTCAACGGGATGGTCTCGGTGACGAAGGCGTCCAGGTCCAGCCGCCCCTGCAGGTAGAGGTCGATCAGCATGGGGAAGTCCCGCGAGGGCAGGCAGTCGCCGTACCAGGAGGACCTGAGCGCGCCGCCCCGGCCGAAGACGTCCAGCAGCGGCAACTCGAGGGTCATCTCGGGGGTCGGCACGCCGACCAGGACGACGGTGCCGGCGAGGTCGCGGGCGTAGAAGGCCTGCCGGTAGGTCTCCGGGCGGCCGACGGCCTCGATGACGACGTCCGCACCGCGGCCGCCGGTGAGCTCGCGGATCGCTTCCACGGCGTCGCGCCCACGGGAGTTGACGGTGTGGGTGGCGCCGAGCTTCTGCGCGGTGGCGAGCTTGGTGTCGTCGATGTCGACGGCGATGATCCGGGCGGCCCCGGCCAGTCGGGAGCCCATGATGGCGGCGTTGCCGACTCCACCGCAGCCGATGACCGCGACGCTGTCGCCCCGGGAGACCCCGCCGGTGTTGACGGCGGCGCCGAGGCCTGCCATGACGCCGCAGCCGAGCAGTCCGGCGGCGAGGGGCGAGGCGGCGGGGTCGACCTTGGTGCACTGGCCCGCCGCGACCAGGGTCTTCTCCGCGAAGGCGCCAATGCCGAGCGCCGGGGAGAGTTCGGTGCCGTCCGCAAGGGTCATCCTCTGCTTGGCGTTGTGGGTGTTGAAGCAGTACCAGGGGCGCCCTCGCCTGCAGGAGCGGCACTGTCCGCACACCGCACGCCAGTTCAGAACGACGAAGTCGCCGGGCGCGACCTCGGTCACTCCCTCGCCCACCGACTCCACGGTCCCGGCGGCCTCGTGCCCGAGCAGGAACGGGAACTCGTCGTTGATCCCGCCCTCCCGGTAGTGCAGGTCGGTGTGGCAGACACCGCAGGCCGCGATCTCGACCACCGCCTCACCCGGGCCCGGATCCGGCACGATGACCGTCTCGATCCTGACCGCCTCGCCCCTGCCTCCGGCGACGACACCTTTGACCTGCTGGACCATGAAGCACAACCTTCCGCCGGGTGGAGGGAAACGGTGTCGGTACGAGCCAGTGCGTCAGCCGCGGAGCCGGTCGGTGACCCATTCGTGGAACGCGCCGATGTGGTGCTCGCTCGGCACCAGCACACCGCCGGTCCGGTAGGCGCGCGAGTCCATGGCGGGCTGGCAGCGCTCACAGGCGTCGAAGTCCTGGACGTTGACCCGGTGGAACAGCTCCACCGAGCGGGAGACGTCGCGGCCCGCCTCGACGACGTCCTTGAGGAAGAGCCAGTCGCACTCCACGACCGTGTGGTCGGCGGCGAGCGGGAACATCCGGTGCACGATGACATGGTCGGGCACCAGGTTGATGAACACCTGCGGCTTGACCGTGATCGCGTAGTACCTGCGGTCCTGGTCCTCGGAGACGGTCGGGATCCGGTCCACGCCCGCGCTGCCGTCGACGGTGAAACCCTCGGCCTCGTCGGCGAACTCGGCACCGTGGCCCACGTAGTACTGCGCCGCGTAGCCGCCGGCGAACTCGGGGAGCACCTCGGTCAGTTCGGGGTGGATGGTGGCGCAGTGGTAGCACTCCATGAAGTTCTCGATGATCAGCTTCCAGTTGGCCTTCACCTCGTAGCGGATCCGGCGGCCGACCGCGAGCCCCTCGGTCTGGTAGCGCTCGATCGCCTCGGGGCTGCCCAGGCGCTCCGTCGCTGCGCCGATCACGTCGGCCTCGAAGGACGGCGGCTCCTCGGCCAGGCACACCCACACGTAGCCGAGCCACTCGCGCAGGTGCACCGGGACCAGGCCGTAGGTGGTGCGGTCGACATCCGGCATGCTGGTGAGGTTGGGCGCGGCGACGAGCCTGCCGTCCAGGCCGTAGGTCCAGGCGTGGTACGGGCATTGGAAGTTCCGCTTGACCTCGCCCTGCTCCTCGGTGCACAGCCGCGCGCCGCGGTGGCGGCAGATGTTGAGGAACGCCCTGACGCTGCCGTCCCGGGACCGGGTGATCAGCACGCTCTCCCGGCCGACCTGCACGGTCCGGAAGCTGCCCGGCTTGTCCAGGTCACTCGCGCGCACGGCACAGAACCACATCTGCTCGAAGATCTTCTCCTGTTCCAGCGCGAAGATCTGCGGGTCGGTGTAGAAGGAGCCCGGGAGGGTGCGGATCAGGCTCGACGGGAGCTCGGTGGTCACGGCGGTAGGCCTTTCGTCAGGGGAACGCACGACTGGAGAAGGCTCAGCGCCGGTTCAGCGGCGGATGCGGGTCATCTTCGGGTCGAACAGCGGCTCCTGCGCGACGGTGGCGGGCAGCCGCTCGCCGAAGTACTCCACCTCCACCCTCCGGCCGGGGTCGGCGGCGGCACGCGGCAGCCAGGCGTAGGCGATGGAGGCGCCGACGCTGTACCCGTAGGCGGCGCTGGTGACATACCCCGCGGGAGCGCCGTCCAGGTACACCGGCTCCTTGCCCATGACGACGGCCTGTGGGTCGTCCAGCAGGAGACACACGAGCCTGCGCGGCACCGTCTCCTCGGTCACGCCGAGCAGCGCGTCGCGCCCGAGGAAGTCCCCCTTGTCCATGCGTACGGCGAAGCCGAGCCCGGCCTCGTAGGGGTTGTGTTCGGCAGTCAGGTCGGTGCCCCAGGAGCGGTAGCCCTTCTCCAGGCGCAGGCTGTTGAAGGCGCTGCGTCCGGCGGCGACGATGCCGAGCGGTCGCCCGGCCTCCCACAGGGTGTCCCAGAGCTTCTGCCCGTGGTCGGCCGTGGTGTACAGCTCCCAGCCGAGCTCGCCGACGTAGGACAGCCGCATCGCGGTGACCGGGACGTTGCCCAGGTACGCCTGCTTCGCCCTGAAGTAGCCGAAGGCCTGGTGCGAGAAGTCCGCGTCGGTGAGCGGCTGGACCAGGTCGCGGGCGAGCGGGCCCCACAGGCCGATGCAGCAGGTGCCGGCGGTGATGTCGCGGACCTGGACCGAATCTCCCCCAGCCACCGTCGGGAGGTGGCGGGTGAGCCAGTCGAGGTCGAGGTTGCCGTTGGCACCGAGCTGCCATCGCTCCTGGCCGAGCCGGGCCACCGTGAGGTCGCTGCGCACCCCGCCGGTCTCGTCCAGCAGCAGGGTGTAGGTGACGGAGCCGACCGGCTTGTCGAGCTGATTCGTCGTCAGGTACTGCAGGAACGCCGACGCGCCGGGGCCGGTGACCTCGAGGCGCTTGAGCGCCGTCATGTCGTACATCGCGACGCGCTCGCGGGTGGCCAGGGCCTCGGCGCCCGCGATCGGGGACCAGTAGCGGGAGGCCCAGGCTCCGCGCCCGGGGATGCCGGCGACCTCGGGCAGATCCCGGTTGGCCTCGTACCAGTGCGGCCGCTCCCAGCCGGAGGCCTCCAGGAAGAAGGCGCCCAGCTCCCGCTGGCGAGCGTGGAAGGGGCTGACCCGCAGCGGGCGCGGCTCCTCCATCGGCTGCAGCGGGTGGATGATGTCGTACACCTCGACGAAGTTCTGGCAGCTGCGCCGTTGCACGTAGGCGGGGGCGAGCTGCCCCGGCTCGAAGCGGTTGAGATCGCACTCGTGCAGGTCGGTGCGCGGGGTGCCTTCGATCAGCCACTGGGCCATCGCCTTGGCCACGCCCGCGGAGTGGGTCACCCACACCGCCTCGGCCACCCAGAAGCCGCGCAGCTCAGGCGACTCCCCCATGAGGGGGAAGCCGTCGGTGGTGAACGAGAAGATGCCGTTGAAGCCCTCTTCCACCTTCGTCCGGGCGAGCGCGGGCAGCAGCGCCTGCGAGTCGGCCCAGGGCTGCTCGAAGTCCTTCTCGGTGAACGGCAGCATCGAGGGCATCACGGGCCCGCCGGGGGCGGACACCTCGCCGAGGTCGACGGGCATCGGGCGGTGGGCGTAGGAGCCGATGCCGATGCGGTCGCCGTGCTCGCGGTAGTAGAGGTCGCGGTCCTGGTGGCGCAGGATCGGCTTGGAGGCTTCCAGTTCCTCGGTGTGGTGGCCGGCCAGCGCCGGTACCGGGGTGGTCCTGGCGTACTGGTGGGCCAGCGGGACGAGCGGGACGGCGAGCCCGGCCATCCGGCCGATCTTCGGCCCCCAGAACCCCGCGCAGGAGACGACCACGTCGGCGGGGAAGCCGCCCCGGTCGGTGACGACGGCCGTGACCCTGCCGTTCGCGGACTCGATCCCGGTGACGGTGTGGTGCGACAGGAACCGCGCACCTCGCTCGATCGCACGCCGGGCCTGCGCCTCGCCGGCGCGCACCGCCTTGGCCAGGCCGTCGGTGGGCACATGGAAGCCGCCCAGGATCTGGTCGCGGTCGAGCAGCGGGTGCAGGGCGACGCACTGCTCGGGGTCGAGCAGGGCGCCCGACACCCCCCAGGAGGTGGCCAGCCCGTGTTTGCGGCTCAGCTCGGCGAGCCGCTCGGAGGTGGTGGCCACCTCGAGGCCGCCCAGCTGCTGGAAGCACCACTGGCCGTCGAGGGTCAGGGAGGAGTACTTGCGGACGGTGTAGGAGGCGAACTCGGTCATGGTCTTGGAGGAGTTGGTCTGGAAGACCAGTCCCGGCGCGTGCGAGCTCGACCCTCCGGTGGCGAACAGGGGGCCCTGCTCCAGCACGGTGACGTCGGTCCAGCCGCGCGCGGTGAGCTCGTCACTCAGCGCGCAGCCGACGATGCCGGCACCGACGATCACGACTCTGGGTTGAACTGTCAAAGCGTCCGTCCCCTCGGGAGGTAGCTGCGGCGGGCTGAGCCAGACAGTACGAGTTGCACATTACGCATCTGCTTGCGCGATGAGAAACAGACTCGGGCCCACATCACGAGCTGTCAAGACCCGCCGCCGGCACGAACCGCAGACCGTCCGAGCGCTCTCCCTTGACAGGAATATGAGGCCCTTCCATACTCGCCGACAAGTTGCGCATGGAGACAAACGTCTCGTATCGCGCAACTCACGAGAAAGGCGGCGCCTGTGCCCCCATCCCTCGACCCGGCCTGTCTGCTGATCGACGGCGCCTGGACGCCGGCCGAGGACGGCCGACAGCGAGCGGTCGTCAATCCCTTCGACGCCTCGACGCTGGCAACGGTCCCCGAAGCCTCCGAAGCCGATGCCGACAGCGCGGTACGCGCCGCCCGGTCCGCCTTCGACGAGGGCTCCTGGGCCCGCGCCCCGGCCGTCCATCGCGCGGGCGTGCTCACCGCCACCGCCGACGCGCTCCAGGCGCAGCGGGAACAGCTGGCCCGGCTGGAGACGCTCGACACGGGCAAGACCCTGGCCGAGAGCCGCATGGACGTCGACGACGCCACCGCCGTCCTGCGCTACTACGCGGCGCTGGTGACCTCGGACGCGGGCCGCACGATCGACACCGGGCGACCCGACGCGATCAGCCGGGTGGTCCACGAGCCCGTGGGCGTCTGCGGACTGATCACACCGTGGAACTACCCGCTGCTGCAGATCTCCTGGAAGCTCGCCCCCGCCCTGGCGGCCGGCAACACCGTGGTGGCCAAGCCCAGCGAGGTCACACCGATGACCACCATCGGTCTCTTCCGGCTGCTCCAGGAGCAGTTGGAACGGGCCGGCGCGCCGAGCGGAACGGCGAACCTGGTCCTGGGCGGCGGCGCCGTCGGTGCCGCGCTCGCCCGGCATCCCGAGGTCGACCTGGTCTCCTTCACCGGTGGCCTGGCCACCGGCCGCTCGGTGATGCGGGCGGCGGCCGACACGGTCAAGAGGGTCGCCCTGGAACTCGGGGGCAAGAACCCCAACATCGTCTTCGCCGACGCCGACCTCGACGCGGCGGTCGACTTCGCCCTCACCGCCGCCTTCCTGCACTCCGGCCAGGTCTGCTCGGCCGGCTCGCGGCTGCTGCTGCACCGCAGCCTGCACGCCGACTTCACCGCGGAGCTCGCCCGTCGCGCCGACCTCATCCGGCTCGGCGACGGACTCGACAAGGGCACCGAGACCGGCCCGCTGGTCTCCGCCGAGCACCGCCTGAAGGTCGAACGCCTCATCGCCGGCGCCCTCGCCGAGGGCGCGGTGCTCCGCGCCGGCGGCGGCCGGCCCACCGAGCCCGAGCTCCAGGCGGGCTTCTTCCTGCGGCCCACCGTCCTCGACGGCTGCCACGCGGGCATGACGGTGGTCCGCGAGGAGGTCTTCGGCCCCGTCCTGACCGTCGAGCTCTTCGACGACGAGGACGAGGTGGTGGCGCTGGCCAACGACACCCCGTACGGCCTGGCGGGCGCGGTGTGGACGCAGGACGCCGGGCGCGGCGAGCGCGTCGCGTCCCGGCTCCGCCTCGGCACCGTCTGGATCAACGACTACCACCCGTACGTGCCGCAGGCCGAATGGGGCGGGTTCAAGCAGTCCGGTACCGGACGCGAACTCGGCCCGTCCGGCCTGCGCGAGTACCAGGAGTCCAAGCACATCTGGCGCACCGTCACCCCGGCCGCCCAGCACTGGTTCGCCGGCTGACGCGGCGTCACTCCACTCCCCCGGTCCCTACGTCCGCACCTCCCGACTCCACCCGGTCCGCACAGCAAGCACGTCCCCCAGTCCCCCTTGCCTGCCACTGGAGCGACCATGAGCAACCCGGGAACCACCAGAACCACCGCGCCGCCACCCGCCGACGACACCACCGACCTCGCCCGCTTCGGCTACAAGCAGGAACTCGAACGCTCGCTCGGTTCCTTCTCCAGCTTCGCCGCGGGCTTCAGCTACATCTCGATCATGACCGGCGTGTTCCAGCTCTTCGGCTTCGGCTTCGCCTCCGGCGGCCCGGCCTTCGTCTGGAGCTGGCCGCTGGTCTTCATCGGCCAGGGCGCCGTCGCCCTGTGCTTCGCCGAGATGGCGGGCCAGTTCCCGCTGGCCGGCGGCGTCTACCAGTGGTCCAAGCAGATCGCGCGACCGGTCACCGCGTGGATGGCCGGCTGGATCATGACCATCGGTGCGATCGTCACCGCGGCCGCGGTCGCCGTCGCGTACCAGATCATCCTGCCGCAGGTCTCGCTGGCCTTCCAGATCGTCGGCGGCGCCGACGACGCCGGCGTGACCACCACTCCGAACGGCGCGAAGAACGCGATCCTGCTCGCCCTGGGTCTGGTCGTGTTCACCACGATCGTCAACATCGTCGGCGTCCGCCTGATGGCGAAGATCAACAACCTCGGCGTCGCCGTCGAGCTGATCGGCGTCATCCTGCTCATCATCATGCTGGCCGTGCACATCAAGCGCGGACCGCAGGTCATCCTGCACACCGCCGGCACCGGGGCCGGGCACTCCTGGGGCTACCTCGGCGCCTTCCTGGTGGCCTCGATCATGAGCGCGTACGTCTTCTACGGCTTCGACACCGCCGGCTCGCTCGCCGAGGAGACCAAGGAGCCGCGTCGCCACGCTCCCCGCGCCATCCTCCGCGCCCTCACCGCCGCCTTCCTGGCGGGCGGGGTGCTCATGCTCGTCGGCATGATGGCGGTCGGCAACATCGACGCCGAGGAGCTCGGCACGCTCGGCATGCCCTACCTGATCAAGTCCACCCTCGGCACCGGCCTGGGCGACGCCTTCCTGGTCTGCTCGGCGATCGCCATCACGGTCTGCTGCCTCGCCGTGCAGACCGCCGCCATCCGGCTGCTCTTCTCCATGGCCCGCGACGGACGCCTCCCGTTCGGCGCCGCCATGGCCAAGGTCTCCCCCAAGTCCAGCACCCCGGTCGCGCCGGCCGTCATCACCGGCGTGCTGACCATCGCCCTGCTGCTCGTCAACATCGGCAACCAGCGGGTCTTCTTCATCCTCACCTCGGTCGCGATCATCCTCTTCTACATCCCCTATCTGCTGGTGACCGCCCCGATGCTGCTGCGCCGCCTGCGGGGCCACTGGCCGCGGGAGGAGCAGGGCCCCTACTTCACCATGGGCCGCTGGGGTCTGGTCGTGAACATCGTGGCCGTCGTCTACGGCGTGGCCATGACCGTCAACCTGGCGTGGCCGCGAACCGCCATCTACGGCGACGACCAGTGGTACTTCACGTGGGGCGCCATCGTCTTCACCACGGTGATCTCGGCCGTCGGCGGTCTGCTGTACCTGCGCTACCGCAACCACGGCGGCACGCCGCAGCGCCCCGCCGCCACCGAGCCGGTGGCCGAGGACGGCCTCGCGGCCGAGGCCTGACCCTTCGTCAGGCCTTCCCGGGCAGCGGAACGGGGCGCCGGGATCACCCCGCGCCCCGTTCCGCCGGCCACACCGCGAACCGTCACTCCAGTCGGAGGTAGCCCAGCCGGGCCGAGACCTCCTCCGCCGCGGACCGGACCGCGGCAGCCACCTCCGGGATGCGGCGCTCGGTCAGCCGGAAGGACGGCCCGGAGGCGCTGATCGCCGCCACCACCTGCCCGTTGTGCGCGAACACCGGCGCCGCGACGGCGTTGAGTCCCGGCTCCAACTCCTCGACGCAGCAGGAGAAGCCGTCCGTGACGGCCTGCTTCAGCTGCGCGAGCAGGGTGCCGGGATCGGTGACGGTCCGCGGGGTGTAGCGCTCCAGGGGGGCGGCGAGCCTTGCCTTCAGCGCCTCCTCGGACAGGTACGCCATGAGCACCTTCCCGCTGGAGGTCGCGTGCAGTGGCGTGCGCTGACCGACCCAGTTGTGCGTGGTCAGGGCCGACGGGCCGAACACCTGGTCGATGTTGACGGCCTCGTTGCCGTCGAGGATCGCCACATTGATCGTCTCCGCGACCTGGACGGCCAGCCGCTCGCAGACCGGTCGACTCTGCTGGGACAGGTCCATCCGGACCGTGGCGGCACCGGCGAGCCGGACCAGGCCCAGGCCCAGGCGGTACTTGCCGCGCTCCCCCGGCTGCTCGACGAGACCACGCATCTCCAGCGCGGCGGCGAGGCGAAACGCCGTCGACTTGTGCACACCGAGCTCCACCGCGAGTTCGGTGACACCCGTCTCGCCACGGCGGGCGAGGATCTCCAGGATGGTCACCGCCCGGTCGACGGACTGCACAGGGGACTCCGTCTGTCGCGAGGAGCCCGGCCCCTCGGGGGGTCCGCCGTTCAGACTGTTGCTCATAACGCAACATTATGCACATCATCCGGCCGATGGCATTCGCCCTCTTGACAAGCCCTCGGCAGCTCGAAAGCATGTTGCGTAATCCGCATCGTGTTGTGCAATACGATACACCGAGCGGGTTCGAGGATCCGAAGCTGGAGGTTCCCATGATCACGGTGTGCCGGATCGACGACCTGCCGCCCGGCGAAGCGCTCCGAGTGACCGAGGGCGTACCGGCGCCGGTCGCCGTGTTCAACGCCGACGGGACCTTGTACGCCGTCGACGACACCTGCACCCACCAGGACGCCTCGCTCGCCGACGGCTGGCTGGAGGGCTGCTTCGTCGAATGCCCCCTGCACGCGGCCTCCTTCGACCTCCGCACCGGCCGGCCGACGTGCCTGCCGGCCAAGCTGCCACTGCGGACCCACCGGGTCACCGTGGAGGACGGATGCGTCGTCCTGCACGTCACGGTCGGCGAGCCGGCGTGAAGTCCGTCGCCGTGGTCGGCGCCTCACTGGCGGGTCTGAGCACGGTCCGCGCGCTGCGCGCCGAGGGCTACGACGGCTCGATCACCGTCATCGGCGACGAACGCCACCTCCCGTACGACCGGCCGCCGCTGTCCAAGAGCTTCCTCAGGGGCGACCTGGACGCCGACGCGCTCGCGCTCGGCAGCCCGGACGAGTACGCGGACCTGTCCGTGCGGTGGCTGCTCGGCGAGCGGGCGGTCCGGCTGGAGCCCGCAACCCGGGCCGTCACCCTGGCCGGCGGCCGGGAAGTGCGCGCCGACGCCGTCGTGATCGCCACCGGCGCCGGCCCCCGCACGATCGCGGGCGCCGAGGGGCTGGCGGGCGTCCACACGCTGCGCACCCTGGACGACGCGGTGGCGCTGCGCGCGGACCTGCGGGCGGGCCTGCCCCGCGTCGTGGTCGTCGGCGCGGGCTTCATCGGCGCCGAGGTCGCCTCCACGGCCCATGCGCTCGGCCTGGACGTCACCGTCGTCGAGGCCGCCGAGGTGCCGCTGGAGCGGGCCCTCGGACGCGACATGGGCCTGGTCTGCTCCTCGCTCCACGCGGACCACGGGGTGCGCCTGCTGTGCGGCACCGGCGTCGCGGGCCTCACCGGCGAAGGCCGGGTCACGGGCGTGCGGCTGACGGACGGGCGGCTGCTGCCGGCCGACGTGGTCGTGGTCGGCGTCGGGGTGCGGCCGGCGACCGACTGGCTCGCCGGGTCGGGGATCACTGTGGACGACGGGGTCGTGTGCGACGCCGGCTGCGCGACGAACATCCCCGGTGTCGTCGCCGTGGGCGATGTCGCCCGCTGCCCCAATCCGTTCACCGGGCGCTCCGTCCGCATCGAGCACTGGACCAACGCGACGGAGCAGCCGAGGACGGCCGCTCGCACGCTGCTGTCGGGCACGTCGGCGGCCGCGCCGGTGCAACCGCCGTACTTCTGGTCGGACCAGTACCGGGCCCGGATCCAGCTGGCCGGCCATGTCGGCCCGGGTGATCGACCCCGGCTCGTCGAGGGCGACGTGGAGAGCCGCTCCTTCGTCGCCGTCTACCGGCGGCACGGGCACGACGTCGCGGTGCTCGCCGTCAACCAGCCCAAGCTCTTCAGCCGGCTCCGCCGCACGCTCACGCCGGTCCCCGCCGCCGTCGCGCAGGCCGTTTCCCAGCCACGCTCCGTGTCCCGGACCCAGGGAGGTCCCCGATGAACCTTCTCCACCAGTCCCTGCACGCGCTCGACCCGGAGATCGCCGCCGCGGTCGACGCCGAGCTGCACCGCCAGCAGACCACCCTCGAAATGATCGCCTCCGAGAACTTCGCCCCCGTGGCGGTCATGGAGGCCCAGGGTTCGGTCCTGACCAACAAGTACGCCGAGGGCTACCCCGGCAAGCGCTACTACGGCGGCTGCGAGCACGTCGACGTGGTCGAGCAGATCGCGATCGACCGGATCAAGGAGCTGTTCGGCGCCGAGCACGCCAACGTCCAGCCGCACTCCGGCGCGCAGGCCAACGCGGCCGCCATGTTCGCGCTGATCCAGCCGGGCGACACCATCCTGGGCCTCAGCCTGGCCCACGGCGGCCACCTGACCCACGGCATGAAGATCAACTTCTCCGGCAAGCTCTACAACGTGGCCGCCTACCACGTCGACGAGACCGGCGTCGTCGACATGGCCGAGGTCGAGCGCCTCGCCAAGGAGCACCAGCCGAAGCTGATCATCGCCGGCTGGTCCGCCTACCCCCGCCAGCTGGACTTCGCCGAGTTCCGCCGCATCGCGGACGAGGTCGGCGCCCTGCTCATGGTCGACATGGCACACTTCGCCGGCCTGGTCGCCGCCGGCCTGCACCCGTCCCCGGTGCCGTACGCCGACGTGGTCACCACCACCACCCACAAGACCCTCGGCGGCCCGCGCGGCGGCGTGATCCTCTCCAAGGCCGAGTACGCCAAGAAGATCAACTCCGCGGTCTTCCCCGGCCAGCAGGGCGGCCCGCTCGAGCACGTGATCGCCGGCAAGGCCGTCGCCTTCAAGATCGCCGCCTCCGAGGAGTTCAAGGAGCGCCAGCAGCGCACCCTGGACGGCGCCAAGATCCTCGCCGAGCGCCTGCTGCAGGCCGACGCGACCGAGGCCGGCGTCTCCGTCCTCTCCGGCGGCACCGACGTCCACCTGGTCCTCGTCGACCTGCGCCACAGCGAGCTCGACGGCCAGCAGGCCGAGGACCGCCTCCACGAGGTCGGCATCACGGTCAACCGCAACGCCGTCCCGAACGACCCCCGCCCCCCGATGGTCACCTCCGGCCTGCGGATCGGCACCCCCGCCCTCGCCACCCGCGGCTTCCAGGCCGAGGACTTCACCGAGGTCGCCGACATCATCGCCGAGGCGCTGCTGCCCGCCTTCGACGAGGCCAAGGCCACCGCCCTCAAAGCCCGCGTCACCGCGCTGGCCGCCAAGTACCCGCTCTACCCCGAGCGGTAGACGCGAGAGCGCGCGCAGCCCCGAGCCCACCGCCGGTACGGCGGTGGGCTCGGCGGATCCGGAGGCCGGCCGTGGCGCGGGAACCCGTGCGGATCAGGTGGTCCTGCGGTGGCGGTAGAACTCGGTGCGGTCCGGTTCGAGCGGGGTGTTGCCGAGGATGAGGTCGGCGGCCTTCTCGGCGAGCATCATGACCGGGGCGTAGATATTGCCGTTGGTCACGTACGGCATCGCGGACGCGTCGACCACGTGCAGCCCTTCCAGGCCGTGGACCCCCAGGGTGGCCGGGTCGAGTACCGACATCTCGTCCGTGCCCATCCGGGCGGTGCACGACGGGTGCAGGGCGGTCTCCCCGTCCTTGGCCACCCACTGCAGGATCTGTTCGTCGGTCTCGACCGCCGGTCCGGGCGAGATCTCCCCGTCGCTGAACTCGGCGAAGGCGGGCTGCCCGAGGATCCTGCGGGTGACCCGGATCGCCTCGACCCACTCCCGGCGGTCCTGCGCGGTGGAGAGGTAGTTGAACCTGAGAGCCGGGTGCTCGCGCGGGTCCCTCGACTTGATCTTCACCGAGCCGCGGGCATCGGAGTACATCGGGCCGATGTGCACCTGGTACCCGTGCCCGCCGGCCGGCGCGGAGCCGTCGTAGCGCACCGCGATCGGCAGGAAGTGGAACATCAGGTTGGGGTAGTCGACGTCCTCGTTGCTGCGGACGAAGCCACCGCCCTCGAAGTGGTTGGTCGCGCCCGGGCCCTTGCGCAGGAAGAGCCACTCCGCGCCGATGAAGGGCCGCCGCCACATCTTCATGGCCGGCTGCATGGACACCGGCTGCCTGCACGCGTGCTGGACGTACACCTCGAGGTGGTCCTGCAGGTTCTCGCCGACGCCCGGCAGGTGCTGGACGGCCTCGATACCGAGCGCGCCCAGCTCCGCCGCGTTGCCGACGCCGGAGAGCTGCAGCAACTGCGGGGAGTTGATGGCGCCGCCGGAGAGGATCACCTTGCCGCCGCTCACCCGGTGCAGGGTGCCTCCCCGGCTGTACTCCACGCCGACCGCGCGCTTGCCCTCGAACAGGACACGGCCGACGTGGGCCCGGGTCTGCAGGCGGAGGTTGGGGCGGTTCAGCACCGGGTGCAGGTAGGCGCGGGCGGCGCTGAGCCGGCGCCCGCGGCGCAGGTTGCGGTCGAAGGGGGCGAAGCCCTCCTGGCGGTAGCCGTTGACGTCGTCGGTGAGCGGGTAGCCGGCCTGCTGGACGGCCTCGAAGAACGCGGCGAACAGGGGGTTGGCGACCGGCCCGCGCTCCAGGACGAGGGGGCCGTCGTGGCCGCGGAAACCCCGGCCGCCGGCGGCCGGGCCGGAGGCGTCCCGGTCGGCGAGGCAGTTCTCCATGCGTTTGAAGTACGGGAGGCAGTGGGCGTAGTCCCAGTCCTTCATGCCGGGGTCGGCGCCCCAACGCTCGTAGTCGAGCGGGTTGCCGCGCTGGAAGATCATGCCGTTGATGCTGCTGGAGCCGCCGAGGACCTTGCCCCGGGCGTGGTAGATCCTCCGCCCGTTCATGAAGGGTTCCGGCTCGGACTCGTACTTCCAGTCGTAGAACCGGCTGCCGATCGGGAAGGTCAGGGCGGCCGGCATGTGGATGAAGACGTCCCAGGGGTAGTCCGGCCGGCCCGCCTCCAGTACCAGCACCCGGTTGGACGGGTCGGCGCTGAGCCGGGCCGCGAGCGCGCAGCCGGCCGAACCTCCGCCGACGATGATGAAGTCGTACTGCTGCAAGGTCATGGTGTCCTGCCATTGCTCTCGGGGCGGTGACGCCGTCTGCGCAAGTCTGGCGAGGTTGCTGCGGGTTTTGGGGTTGCGGGTCTGCGGGTCTGCGGGTCTGCGCGGGCACGGTGACGCGAGGCGCCCGTCGCGGTCCCTCAGCGGCGAGTTTCGCTACGTGAAACTGCGTTCATAGTGCGCAACAGTTTCGGGACCTACCCGAGGATCGTCAAGGCCCCCCACGGCCCTCTTGTCAATCTGTTGTGTTAGGCGCAACAGTGTGCGTAGTCTGAAACAGCGCCAAGGAGGTAAGTCATCACCACGGCGAACAGCGAGGGTCTGCCCCTGACGCCGACCTACCCGGAACCCCTCGCGCTCGCCCACGCCGTGCAGTGGCACGTGGAGCGCCGGGCCCCGCTCAACGGCGCCCGCACCGTCGTCCTCCACCGACACCGACGCCGTCTCTCCCCAGGAGTCCCGCGATGTCCCACCAGCTGCCCGAGCACCCCGACTGGCTGTGGCGCACCCCCGACCCCAAGCGCTCCTACGACGTGGTCATCGTCGGGGCGGGCGGCCACGGGCTGGCCACCGCCTACTACCTCGCCCGCAACCACGGGATCACCAACGTCGCCGTGCTGGAACGCGGTTGGCTCGCCGGCGGCAACATGGCCCGGAACACCACCATCATCCGGTCCAACTACCTCTGCGAGGAGAGCGCGGCGCTGTACGAGCACGCGCTGAAGCTCTGGGAGGTGTTGCCGCAGGAGCTGGAGTACGACTTCCTGTTCAGCCAGCGCGGCGTGCTCAACCTCGCCCACACCCTGCAGGACGTCCGCGAGGGCACCCGCCGGGTCAACGCCAACCGGCTCGGCGGGGTCGACGCCGAGTGGCTGGACACCGACCAGGTGCGCGAGTTCTGCCCGATCGTCAACACCTCCCCCGACGTGCGCTACCCGGTGCTCGGCGCGACGCTGCAGCCCCGGGCCGGCATCGCCAAGCACGACCACGTCGCCTGGGCGCTGGCACGCAAGGCCGACGAGTACGGCGTCGACCTGATCCAGGGCTGCGAGGTCACCGGATTCCTGCGCGACGGCGACCGCGTCGTCGGCGTGCGGACCAGCCGGGGACCGATCAGCGCGGGAAGGGTCGCGCTGGCCGCCGCCGGGCACAGCAGCGTCCTCGCCGACCTGGCCGGACTGCGGCTCCCCGTGCAGAGCCACCCCCTGCAGGCGCTCGTCTCCGAGCTGCTGGAGCCCGTGCACCCCACCGTGGTGATGTCCAACCACGTGCACGTCTACGTGAGCCAGGCCCACAAGGGCGAGCTGGTCATGGGCGCGGGCGTGGACTCCTACAACGGCTACGGCCAGCGCGGCTCCTTCCACCAGATCGAGCATCAGATGGCCGCGGCGCTGGAACTGTTCCCGATCTTCGCCCGGGCCCATGTGCTGCGCACCTGGGGCGGCATCGTCGACGTCACCCCCGACGCCTCGCCGATCATCGGCCCGACGCCGATCGAGAACCTCTACCTCAACTGCGGCTGGGGCACCGGCGGTTTCAAGGCGACGCCCTCCTCCGGCTGGGTGTACGCGCACACCATCGCCACCGGCGAGCCGCACCCGCTGAACGCACCCTTCGCGCTGGAGCGGTTCACCACCGGCGCGCTCATCGACGAGCACGGCGCCGCCGCCGTGGCGCACTGACCGGAGGACCACACATGCTGCTGATCGCCTGTCCCTGGTGCGGCGAACGGGACGAGCTCGAGTTCCACTACGGCGGCCAGGCCCACGTCGCCTACCCGGCGGACCCGGAGGGCCTGTCCGACGGCGAGTGGGGCGAGTACCTCTTCGTCCGCGACAACACCAAGGGCCCCTTCGCGGAGCGCTGGTCTCACGCCGCCGGCTGCCGGCGCTGGTTCAACGTCGTCCGCCACACCGTCACCCACGAGATCCTGGCCGTGCAGAGCAATCGCCCGGTGGCGGCCGGCCAGCCGAAGCCGGTGATCGCATGACGCAGTCCCACCGTCTCCCCCACGGCGGACGGGTCGACCGCTCCGCCCCCCTGCGCTTCACCTTCGACGGCATGGAGTACACCGGCCTGCGCGGCGACACGCTCGCCTCCGCCCTGCTCGCCAACGGCGTGCTGCACGTCGCCCCCAGCCTCTACGGCAGGCGGCCGCGCGGCATCGCCACAGCAGGCGCGGAGGAGCCCAACGCGCTGGTCCAGATCGACGGGCCCTGCTCGGAGCCGATGCGGCTCGCGACCACGATCGAGCTGTACGAGGGCCTCTCGGCGACCAGCCTCTCCGGCCTCGGCCGCCTCGACCCGACCCCCGACGAGGCCGTCTACGACAAGATGCACGTCCACACCGACGTCCTGGTCGTCGGCGGCGGCCCGGCCGGACTCGCCGCGGCCCTCGCCGCCGGGCGCTGCGGCGCCCGCGTCGTCCTGGTCGACGACCAGCCGGAAGCCGGTGGATCCCTGCTCGCGGGGCGGGAGTCGATCGACGGCCGCCCGGCGCTCGACTGGGCGGCGGACACCCGTACGGAGCTCGCCGCGCAGGCCGACACGCGGATCCTCGACCGGTCCACGGCGATCGGCTACTACGACCACAACTACCTGCTCGTCGCCGAGCACCGCACCGACCACCTCGGCCCGCACCCCGTCCCCGGCATCTCCCGCCAGCGCCTGTGGCACATCCGGGCCCGCCGGGTGGTCCTGGCCACCGGAGCCCACGAGCGGCCGATGGTCTTCGCCGGCAACGACCTGCCGGGCGTCATGTCCGCCGCCGCCGTGCGCGCGTACGTGAACCGGTATGCCGTACTCCCCGGCCGCCGGGCCGTGGTCCTCACCACCAACGACCACGCCTACGCCACCGCGCTCGACCTGGTCGCGGCCGGTGCGCAGGTGGCGGCGCTGGTCGACACCCGGCCGCAGCCGCCCGCCGAGCTCGTCGACTCCGCGCGCGGCGCCGGGATCGACGTCCTCACCGGATCGGCCGTGGTCGGCACCCGGGGTGAGATGCGGGTCCCCCCGGCCAGGGGCTGGGGGAGGATCACGGCGGTCCGCATCGCCGGGCTCGATGCCGACGACTCGATCAGCGGCCCCGTCCGCGAGGTGGCCTGCGACCTGCTCGCCGTCTCGGGCGGCTGGAGCCCGGCCGTCCACCTGTGGAGCCAGTCCCAGGGCACGACCCGCTACGACGACGAGTCGGCCGCGTTCGTCCCCGCGCAGGCCGCGCAGGACGTCGTCAGCGTCGGATCCGCCCGGGGCGTCCTCGACCTCGCCGGGTGCCTCGGCGACGGGTTCGCCGCCGGAGCCGAGGCGGCCGGCCTGGCAGGCTTCCCCACCGCCGTGGCCTCGCCGCCGCCCTGCTCCGGCGACCGCCCGCCGGCCCGGCCGCGGCCGGTGTGGATCGTGCCCGGCGAGACGGGCGGCCCCGCCGACTGGAACGACCACTACGTCGACCTCCAGCGCGACGCGACGGTCGCGGACGTGCAGCGCGCCATCCGGGCCGGAATGCGCTCCGTCGAGCACATCAAGCGCTACACCACCATCGGCACCGCACACGATCAGGGCAAGGCCTCCGGGGTGAGCGCCACCGGCGTCATCGCCCGGCTGCTCGGCGCCCGCTCGCCGGGCGAGGTCGGCACGACCACCTACCGCGGCCCGTACGTGCCCGCCTCCTTCGCGCTGCTCGCCGGGCGTGAGCGCGGCGCCCTCTTCGACCCGGTGCGCACCACCTCGGTCCATCCCTGGCACGTCGAGCACGGCGCGGTCTTCGAGAACGTCGGCCAGTGGAAGCGCCCCTGGTACTACCCCCGGCCCGGGGAGTCCATGGAGGCGGCCGTGGAGCGCGAGTGCCGCGCGGCCCGCGAAGGCGTCGCCGTCATGGACGCCGGCACGCTCGGCAAGATCGACGTCGTCGGCCCCGACGCGGGCGAGTTCCTGAACCGCGTCTACACCAACGGCTTCGCCAAGCTGGCCGTCAACTCCGCGCGGTACGGCGTGATGTGCCGAGCGGACGGCATGGTCTTCGACGACGGCGTGACCCTGCGCCTGGCGGACGACCACTACTTCATGACGACCACGACCGGGAACGCCGCGGGCGTCCTGGACTGGCTGGAGGAGTGGCTGCAGACCGAATGGCCCGAGCTGCGCGTGCGGCTCACCTCGGTGACCGAGCAGTGGGCCACGGTCGCGGTCGTCGGCCCACGGTCCCGCGAGGTCGTCGCAGCCCTGGCCCCGGACCTGGACGTGTCGAACGACGCCTTCCCCTTCATGACGGCCCGTCGGACCCGCCTCGCGAGCGGCGTGGAGGCCCGGATCTGCCGGATCTCCTTCTCCGGCGAGCTGGCCTTCGAGATCAACGTCGCGAGCTGGTACGGCCTCGCCGTCTGGGAGTCCGTCATCCGGGCCGGCGAACCGCTGGGCATCACCCCGTACGGCACCGAGACCATGCACGTGCTGCGCGCCGAGAAGGGCTACCCCATCGTCGGCCAGGACACCGACGGCACGGTCACCCCGCAGGACCTCGGCATGGAGTGGATCGTCTCCCGGCAGAAGCACTTCATCGGCAAGCGTTCCTTCCGCCGCGCCGACACCGAGCGCGGCGACCGCAGGCAGCTGGTCGGCCTGCTGCCCGTGGATCCCGCCGTGCTGCTGCCGGAGGGCTCGCAGTTGGTGGCGGACGCCGAGGTGTCGCCGCCCACGAAGGCGCTGGGGCACGTCACCTCCAGCTACCGCAGCGCGGCACTCGGCCGCACCTTCGCCCTGGCGCTCGTCGCGGGCGGGCGGGAGCGGCTGGGCGAGACGGTCTACGCACCGCTGCCCGACGGCGTGATCGCCGCGACCATCACCGACACCGTCCTCTACGACCCGAAGGGAACCCGCCGTGACGGCTGACACCCTGCGGCGCAGCCCGCTCGGCCACCTCGCCGACGTCCTCGCAGCGCACTCGACCGACGGAGAGCGGGGCGTTCGGCTGCGCGAGGTGCCCTTCCTCGCGCAGCTCGATCTCCAGCTCCACCCGCACGGGCCGGCCACCATGGGGGAACCCTCCCCCAGCCTTCGGCCGGGGGTGCCCCCAGGCGGAGGCAGGGGGAGGATCGCCGCGACGCTCGGCTCGCCGCTGCCGACCGACCCGAACACCGTCACCGACACCGGGCCGGGGAGTCCTCAGGTCCTCTGGCTGGGCCCGCAGGAGTGGCTCGTGGTGGGCCCGGACGGCTCCGCACCCGCCACCGCCGAGCTGCTGCGGACTGCGCTGGCGGACGAGCCCGGATCGGTCGTGGACGTCTCCGCCAACCGCACCACGCTCGAACTGGCCGGCCCCGCCGCCCGCCTGGTCCTGGAGAAGGGCTGCGCGCTCGACCTGCACCCCCGCGTCTTCGGGCCGGGCCGCTGCGCACAGACGCTGCTCGGCAAGGTCAATGTGATCCTCCACCAGGTCGACGCGGAGCCGACCTACCGGCTGCTCGTGCGGGGGTCCTTCGCGCAGTACCTGACGGACTGGCTCCTGGACGCGATGGAGGAGTACCGCCATCCCCCGCTCACGGCCTGAGCCGGCCTGCCGCCGTGAGCTCGTGCTCTTTCCGAACCGGGTGCGTACCGGAATCGCGGTCGACCGCGCGGCGATCGGGGCGGGCCGGGACACCGGGTGCGCCCCGGCCCCGGCCCGCGTGCCAGGTCAGACCGGGTCCCCCACCCGTCCCAGGGCCGCGATCTGTGCCTGCGGCACATGTGCGGGTGGTACCTCGCGCCCCCGGCCCAGGTGGTTGAAGAGCAGGTTCAGCGTGACCGCCAGCAGGCAGCCCGCCGAGATGCCCGAGTGCAGCACGGTCGCGATCTGATCCGGAAAGGCCTGGTAGAAGGCCGGGTAGGCGATCGGGAAGATGCCGAAGGCGAGGCTGACGGCCACGATGATCGCGTTCGACCCGGCGCTCAGGTCCGCCTTGCCCAGCGTGCGGATGCCCGCCACCGCCACCGAGCCGAAGAGCACCACACCCGCGCCGCCGAGTACCGGCTGCGGCACCAGCGAGACCAGCCCGCCGACCACCGGCACCAGGCCCATCACCACGAGGAAGGCCCCCGCCAGCGCCACCACGAAGCGGCTGCGGATCCTGGTCAGCGCCACCAGCCCGATGTTCTGGGCGAAGGCCGAGCAGATGAAGCCGTTGAACACCCCGCCGAAGGCCGTCGCGAGCCCGTCCGCCCGCAGGCCGCCCGCGATCGTGCGGTTGTCGGCGGGCCGCTCCACGACTTCACCGAGCGCGATCATGTCGGCGGTCGACTCGGTCATCGACACCACCATCACCACCAGCATCGAGATGATCGAGGCGGCCTTGAACTGCGGCGCGCCGAAGGCGAACGGGTGCGGCAGCTCGAAGACCGGCAGGCTGCCGAGCGCGTGCGCGTTCACCTTGCCGAGCGGGATCGCGGTCAGGGTGCCCACCAGCAGGCCGAGCAGGATCGAGATCCGCTGCAGGAAGCCGCGCAGGAAGCGGTTGAAGAGCACCACGGCGAGCAGGGTGAGCCCGGCGAGGCCCAGATTGGCGAGCGAACCGTAGTCGGGCGCCTGCGAGTTGCCGCCCTGTGCCCAGTTCCCGGCGACCGGGAGCAGCGAGACCCCGATCAGCGTGATCACCGTGCCACTGACCACCGGCGGAAAGAATCTGACGAGCCGACAGAAGAGGGGTGCCAGCAGGAAGCAGAAGAGGCCGGCCACCAGGGTGGAGCCGAAGATCAGCGGCAGCGCCGCTCCCTTCTTCGCCTCGATCACGGCGAGGATCGGCGAGACCGTGGCGAAGGAGACGCCGTTGACGAACGGCAGTCGCGAGCCGACCCCCCAGATCCCCAGCGTCTGCAGCAGAGTGGCGATGCCGGCGATGAACAGGCTGGCGGCCAGCAGGGTGGTGAGCTGGGCCGGGGCCAGGCCGGCTGCGGCGCCGATGATGAGCGGCGGCGCGGCCACCCCGGCGTACATGCTGGCGACGTGCTGAAGCGCGACGGTCGCCATCCGGCCCGGCGGCAGCAGCTCGTCGACCGGGTGCTGCGGCGTCTCGGGCCTCGTGAGCACTGTCCGACGTCCCATGGGTCGTCCCTCCACATCCGAAGTGGCTTCGGGCCCGGGAACGACTACCGAGGTGCGGGACGGACACGGTGACGCTGGGACGACCCCGGCGGACGACGGTACCGTCGCCCACCTGCCGGAACCTGCGGCGAACAGGCTCCAACCCATGAGATGACTTCCGCGAGACGGAATCTGAATTCCGAGATTCGGCGTTGCCTAGAATGTAGAAAGCGCCGCCCGAACCGTCAAGAGCTCTCGTTCGACCGCCGCACGACGCCGCGGAATCTGTGGCTTCCTCCAAGCGCGGCTCGAACCACCCCTCACCGGCGCCCCACCGCCACACCGTCAGGTCCGCCTGCGTCGAGGACGGGCGGCCGGGCCTCGCCCACAACCAGCACGGCGAGCCGTACGGGGCGGGCGGCGGGCCGCCTGCTCCCGGCGCGCGCCTCGCCACGCCCGGGCGTGCGGCAGCCGGCCGGTGGACGGCGCACCGGGGCCGAGGGCGCTCCGGAACGGGTGGCCGCCCCTGGTCTCCACCCGGTCCGCCTTGACAGCGTCGTCAGCCGGACGTACATCGGGAGCATGAGTCGGCGCGAGCCGGTGGCACGGGCGACACCGCAGGTCAGCAACGACACGGCGACCTACCCGGACGCGGGCGCCGCGGCAGGTGCTGACCTTCCCGGACGGGCGGCCGAGGCCGGGGAGCCGGCCAGTGTGGCAGCGGAGCGCGAGGACGCCCTGGTGGCGGCCGTCGTCAAGGCCCTCGGGGAGACCGGCGCCCATGCCGGGAGCGTCTTCCTCCGCTCCCGGGACGGCCGTTCCATCGTGCTGACCGCCAGCTGCGGTGCGTCGCCGTCCCTGCTCGGCGGCTGGCGGCTCATCCCGGTCAACAGCCCCATTCCGGTGGCAGCGGCCTACCGGTCGGGCCGGACGATCCATCTGGCCGACGCCGGCGAGACGATGCGACGCTATCCCCAGCTCGCGGTGGCCCTGCCGTACGCGTTCGGCTCGGCGTCGGTGCCGGTCAGGGCCGGGCAGGAGAGTCTGGGGGCGCTGGCGGTGGTGTGGGCGGCGCCCCCCGGGGGCGCGGGGCTGTCCAGAGCCCAGCTCCGCCGCCTTCGGGCCATCGCCAACCGGCTCGGCGCGACCCTCGCCGACCTCCGGGCCCGCGGAGGCGCCTTCGCGTACGACGCCACCACGGTGCCCATCGAGGTCCCGGCTCCCACCGCGCCGGCCGTGCGGGTCGGCCTGTTCGACTGGCGGCTCGACACCGGGGCCGTGGTCGCCGACGACGAGCTGTGCGCGATCTTCGGGCTGACGCCCGGCGCATTCGACGGCCGGGCCGACACGCTCGCTTCCCGGCTCCACCCCGGCGACCGGGTCTCGCTCCGGGCCGCGGCCCGCGAGGCCACCGCGGACGGCAGGGTGCTCGCGCGGCGTCTGCGCATCCGGGTCGCCGACGGGTACCGCACCGTCGAGCTGTGGGGCCGGGTACCGGAGGCGCCCGGGGAGGGGGTGCGGACCCACCTGGTCGGTTGCGTGCTCGACGCCGCAGCCGGCGCCGCAGCCGTCACCGCCGTGGAGCGGCTGCGGGACGGACTCTTCTCCCTCGCCCCGGACGGGCGGGTCGCCTACGCCAACCGCAGCCTGGAGCAGCTGCTCGGCGTGCCCGTGCCGGAGCTGCTCGGCCGCCGCCTGTGGGATGTCCTGCCCTGGCTGTCCGACCCGACCTACGAGGACCGGCACCGGGCCGCGATGGTCTCGCAGCAGCCCACCACCTTTCTGGCCCACCGCCCGCCGGACCGGTGGCTCGCCTTCTCCCTTCACCCGGACGCGAACGGCGTGACCGGCCGGGTGGTGCCTTCCGCACCGCCGCACTCGCCGCACTCGCCGCACTCGCCGCCTGGAGCGTCCGGGGCACGGGAGGCACCCGGGGAGGCGACCGCTCCGGCCGTCTCCGGGTCCGGCCATCCGGCGCCGGGCCCACCGCCGGCCCAGGCCGCGCCCGCGCGCCTGGGCGCGATCTACCGCGTGCTGCAGCTCAGCAGCGCGCTGACCGAGGCGGTCACCACGGACGAGGTGTGCGACGTCGTCTCCGACCAGCTCCTGCCGGCCTTCGGCGGACAGCATCTGGCCATCTACGTGATCGACGGAGGCCGCCTGCACCTGCTCTTCCACAGCGGCTACCACGACCGTTTCCTGCACTGGCTGGAAGGCAAACCGCTTGACACCCCGCTGCCCGGAACGGAGACGCTGACCTCCGGCGTCCCCCTGTTCATCGAGTCCCGGCAGGACCTCACCGACGGCCGTCCGGCCTACTCGGTGGAGGGCATCGGGGCCTGGGCCTACCTGCCGCTGGTCGCCTCCAGCCGTCCCGTCGGCACCTGCATCCTCGGCTTCGACGAGATCCACCACTTCACCCCCAAGGACCGGGACGTCCTGACCTCGCTCAGCGGTCTGATCGCCCAGGCACTCGAACGCGCCCGCCTCTACGACGAGAAGTCCGCCCTGGCCCACGGCCTGCAGAACGCACTCCTGCCGCACCGGCTGCCCGTCCTGCCCGGCATCCGCACCACCGGCCGGTACCTGCCCGGCACCAGCGGGATGAACATCGGGGGGGACTGGTACGACGTGATCCCCACCGGAGGCGGCGTGGCCCTCGTCGTCGGAGACGTCGAGGGCCACAGCGTCGCGGCGGCCGGAATCATGGGCCAACTGCGCAGCGCCGTAAGGGCCTTCGTCACGGCCGACCACTCCCCCAGCGCCGTCCTGGCCGGAACCAACCGGCTTCTGGTCGACCTCGACCCCGGGCTGCTCGCCAGCTGCTGCTACATCCGCATCGAGCCGGACGCCGACCGTGCCCACGCCGTCCGCGCCGGGCACTGCCCGCCGCTGCTGCGCCGTCCCGACGGCGGAACCGAGGTACTGGAACTGGCGGGCGGCCCGCTCCTGGGCATCGACGACAGCAGCACCTACCCGGAGACCCGGCTGGACCTCCCCCGCGGTTCGATCCTCGCCCTCTACACCGACGGCCTCGTCGAGGAACGCGACAGGGACATCGACCTGGGCATCGACGACCTGCGGGCCTCGCTGGCCCACGCCGCCGCCGGAAACCTCGAGGAACTCGCCGATCAGCTCCTGCGCAAGGCCCTGCGCTCCCCGCACCGTTCCGACGACATCGCCCTGCTGCTCACCGAGTACCGACCCGGGTGACGGGCCCGGGAGACCGGCCCGGGTGACGAGCCCGCCCGACGAGCCCGCCCGAGGAGGTCACCCGAGGAGGTCGCCCGGAAGCCTCTCCTCAGATCGGCTGCTCCGCCCAGATGATCTTGCAGTCGGGGGTGTAGCGGGTCCCCCAGCGCTCGGCGAGCTGGGCGACGAGGAACAGTCCACGTCCGCCTTCGTCGGTGGCCGCGGCGTAGCGCAGATGCGGGGAGCTGCTGCTGGTGTCCGAAACCTCGCAGATCAGCGTGCGGTCCCGAAGGAGGCGGACGTCGATCGGTCCGCTGCCGTAGCGGATCGCGTTGGTGATCAGCTCGCTGAGGATCAGCTCGGTGGCGAACTCCAGCTCCGCCAGCCCCCATTCGGCCAGCTGCCGGACGGCCTCGGCCCGGACGCCCGCCACGGCGGCCGGATCCAGCGGGACGTCCCACCGGGCGATCCGGTCGGGCGGCAACGCCCGGGTGCGGGCCACGAGAAGTGCGACGTCGTCCGTCGAGCTCGCGGGCAGCAGCGTGTCGAGCACCGCGTCGCAGGTCTCCTCCGGCGTCCGGTCGGCGCCGGCGAGGGTACCGCGCAGGAGTTCGAGTCCGAAGTCGATGTCCCGGCGGCGGTCCTCGACGAGGCCGTTGGTGTACAGGACCAGCCGGCCGCCCTCGGGTACCCGCACCCGGACGGTCTCGAAGGGCAGGCCGCCCACGCCGAGCGGAGGTCCGGCCGGCAGGTCGAGGTACTCCACCGTGCCGTCGGGCGCGATGAGCGCGGGCGGCAGGTGGCCGGCTCGGGCCAGCTCGCAGGAGCGCGACACCGGGTCGTAGATCGCGTACAGGCAGGTGGCTCCGGTGATCCCGGGTTCGCCACTCATGGCGGCCTCGTCCTTGTCGATCCGGTTGACCAGTTCGTCGAGGTGCGCGAGGAGGTCGTCGGGGGGCAGGTCCAGCATGGAGAAGTTGTGCACGGCCGTCCTGAGGCGACCCATGGTGGCGGCCGCCTGCACACCGTGCCCGACGATGTCTCCCACGACCAGCGCGACGCGGGCACCCGACAGGGGGATGACGTCGAACCAGTCTCCGCCGACACCCGACTGCGCGGGCAGGTAGCGGTAGGCGACGTCGAGGGCGTCCTGCTCGGGCAGCCCGCGGGGCAGCAGGCTCTGCTGCAGGCTCACGGCCGTGCTGTGATCACCCGTGACGGCCGAGACGATCTGCTCCTGGGTGGCGTACTTCGTGTCGAAGGAGCCGCTGTTACGGCCGAGGCGCAGCACCACCACCCGGTCGGCGACCGCCCGCACGTTGTCCAGGTCGTGGCTGATCATCAGTACGCCGAGCTGCTGGGCCCGCAGCCGCTCGACCAGTTCCAGGACCAGGGCGGTCGGTCCGACCCCGAGGGCGGCGGTGGGCTCGTCCAGGATCACGATCCGGGGTTTTCCGATCATCGCGCGCGCGATGGCGACGGTCTGACGCTGGCCGCCGGAGAGGGTGCCGACCGGCACGCGCAGGCTGGGGATCCGGATGGACAGGTCGTTCAGCAGCCTGCGGCACCGCTTCTCCATCTCGACCTCGTTGAGGATGCCGAATCTGCGCACTTCCCGGCCGAGGAAGACGTTGCCGACCGTGTCGAGGTTGTCGCACAGCGACAGGTCCTGGTGGACGGTGGCGACGCCGAGGTGCTGGGCGTCGACCGGCCTGCGGAGGTCGACCCGTCGGCCCTCCCACTCGATCACTCCGCTGTCCGGCGGGGACACCCCGGAGACGACCTTGACCAGGGTCGACTTGCCGGCACCGTTGTCCCCGACCAGCGCGACCACCTCCCCCTCGCCGATGTCGAGGTCGACGTCGCTCAGCGCCTGTACGGCGCCGTACCGCTTGGAGACGCCGCGTACGGCCAGCAGGGGCGTGCGTGCCACGGAATCGGTCTCCTTCCCGTCGCGGTTCACCGGGGGACGGACCGGACCAGGAGCAGCGCGATGTCGTCGGTGCGGTGCTCAGCCTGTCCGGCCTGGCCGATGAGCGCGTCGGCCAGTCGGTCGAGTGGTTCACCGCCGTGGCGGGCGAGCGTGGCGGTGAGGTCGGCCAGCGCCTGGTCGAGGTCGGCGCCGGGCACCTCGATGAGGCCGTCGGTGTACAGGACCAGAGTGGTGCCGATCGGTAGGTCGATGCGGATTCGCGGGTACTCGGCGGCGGGGTCGACGTTCAGCACCATGCCGGTCAGCGGCTCCAGCGCTTCCGCCCGGCCGTCCGGGCCGTACCGCAGGGGCACCGGGTGGCCCGCGTTGGCCAGCCAGGCCTCCCGGCGGGCGAGATCGACGAGCAGGTAGGCACAGCTGGCCAGCAGCGCCGTGTCCAGGTCGGCGAGCAGGCGGTTGGTGCGGGCGAGCACGGCGCTCGGATCGGCGTCGGCCGCGGCGAAGGCGCGGACGGCGGTGCGGATCTGGCCCATCAGGGCGGCGGCGTTGACGTTGTGGCCCTGGACGTCGCCGATGACCACGGCGACGGAGTCGGCCCCGACGCGGATGAGGTCGTAGAAGTCACCTCCGACCTCCATGCCCGCGGTGCCCGGCAGGTAGCGGGCGCTGACCTCCAGGCTCGGGACGACGGGCAGCGCACGGGGCAGAAGGCTCTCCTGGAGGCCGTGGGCCAGGACGGACTTGGTGTCGTACAGCCGGGCGCGGTCCAGGGCCTGGGCGATCAGACCGCCGAGTGACGTGAGGACGGCGCGCTCCTCCACGTCGAAGGTGTGCGGCTCGGCGAACGCCAGCACGCAGGTGCCGATCAGCCTGCGCGAGGTCACCAGCGGCAGGTAGGCCCAGGCGGCCATCCCGTCCTGCGTCTCGTGCCGGTCGGGGTAGAGCCGCTCCAGCTCCGCGCGGGTCTCGAAGAACGCCGGCACGGGGTTGGTCGACGCCTGGACACCGGGCGTGGTCTCCGTCAGCGGGGTGCTGTCGAACTGGTCGACCAGGCCGGGTGGATAGCCGCGGTGGCCCACGATGCGCAGTCGGCGGCCTTCGGCCATCAGGACCGCGACGGCCTGGCCGCCGAAGGCCGGCACGATCTGCTCGGAGATCATGCTCACCACGTCCTGGACGCTGATGGCCTCGGTCAGCGCGCCGGCGAGGTGGAGGAGGTGGTACAGCGCTCCGGGCCGTGTGTGCACCGCCCGCGCGGCGGGTCCTTCGGTGGGCCGGTCGCGGCGGTCGGCGTCGTCGTCGGCGGCGGCGATCCGCACGGTGAGTCCGGAGCCGTCCGGGAAGAGCTGGAACGACAGCCACCGGTCCGGCGGCCGCAGTGCGACGAACGAGGTGGGCTGCCCGCCGATCACCGCCGCCCGGTAGTGGTACTCGTAGACCGGATCGCGCAGCCACCGCAGCGCCGCCCACGGCCGCGCGCCCAGCAGTCGCTCGGCCGGCTCGCCCAGCAGCTCCGCGGCGGCCGGTGTGACCGCGGCCAGCCGACCGTCCAGGTCGATGTCGCAGATACCCTCGGGCAGTCGTGCCATCGCGGTGAAGGAGCCGACGGGACGGTCCTCCGCCACCGCGGGGCGTGGGCCGGGGCGGATCGGACGCTCCCCCCGGGCCGCCTCCGCCAGAACCTCGGCCAGGCGCAGTGCGAGCGCGTCGAGCCCGTCGCGTTCGCGGGGCGACAATTCCGGGGGATGTGCGGCGGGCCAGATCACGAACAGCGCCCCGTACGAGGTCCGCCGCGCGACGAGCGGAACGGCCGCGAGGCAGAACGTGTACGGCATGGCGACCGCGACGCTCGGGAACCGGCGCGCCATCTCCTCCGCCCCGCCCACCCAGACGACCTGGCCGCCGCGCACCGCTTCGGCCACCGGGATCGGCGAGGCCATACCGATGTGCTGCCACGGTCTGGTGAACTGCCGAGCCGCTCCTAGTGTCATGACCAGTTCGAGCTGGTGCCGGTCCTCCGACAGCAGGTAGAGGCCGCCGATGTGCGCGTCGAGCAGGTCCGGCGCCGACCGCAGGATCTGCGCCACGACCTCAAGGCCGCGCCCCGCTCTCGCCTCGGCGGCCTCGCGCCCGGGCCGCGACGACGCATGCCATGACATGCCCATCACAAGAACCTCATTCGAGCCGACGAGTGAACGAGCAGCCTCCCTCCCATACTGACCCGGCCGGGCACCATGCGCCCCGTCGCCCGCCGCGCGGACCGCGGCGAAAGCCCGCCGACACCGGGCCCGGCACGACCCGCTCCCCCGGTGACCTCCGTGTCGGGATCACAGGCCTTACGCCCTGCGCGCGGACGACGAGCCGCCCGCCACCTGCGCAACAGCCCGCCGCGAAGGCTCCGGGAGAATCTCGGGCCACAACGCCACCCACTTGGCGGCAGGTCCCACCCGGACGGACGGCATCCACCCCTGCCCCGGCGCCGAAGCCGGTCGTCCCGGGGGCCGGACCGGGGCCCCAGGTCGCCCGGGAGGGCTGCGCCGCCCGGGAGCGGGGGTGGCGGAAGGTGCTCGTCGGCGGCGGCGGTCATCCGCCACGGCCTGGCCCGGTAGCGCCGAGCCAGGCGGGTGGCGAGAGCGATGCCCGGCCGGTCGAAGTCACCGTGGCAGGCGGGCCCACAACCGCGCGAGCGCGTCGATGAGTTCGAGCACGACCGGTGGCCACGCTCCCGGAGGTGCGGACCGGCGGTGCCGTGCGGGCCGCATCGGCTGCGGCCCGCACCACCTGCCGGTTCTCACGGATGTGTACGCGGGTTGAGCAGACTTCCGGCCACGGCAGATAGCCGCCTCGCGCGAAGGCCAGGACCTCACCGGGCCATCCGCCGGTTCCGGTGAAGACCCCTGACCGACGGTCATCCGACGGGCCCTCCTCGTGATCGACTTCCGATCGGCGCCCGGTCCTTCCACCGCGGTCGTCACCTCGTCCCGGCCCGGCGACACCATCGTCTTTCAGCCGCGCCCGCTCACTCAGTGAGGCTAATCACTGCCTCGCGGTCTCGGCCCGGGACGTCGTGGAGGTGTACGTTCCTGCGACCAGTGGGTGGAGCACTCCCCTCTGCCGCAGATGCCCGGTCAGCAGCGCCTCCGACGAGAGAGACACCAGACATGTCTGCACAGGTCCCGACCCATCACCCACCCCAGCGCATCGGCGTGGTCGCCGAGTCGACCTCCGGGGAGACCCGTGTCGCCGCGACGCCCGCCACGGTGCGGCAGTTGCTCGGCCTCGGCTACGAGGTCGTCGTCGAGTCGGAGGCCGGCGCGGCCTCCGGATTCACCGACGGGGCCTACACCGAGGCCGGCGCCAGCATCGGCGACGCCTGGGCGGCCGAGGTGGTCCTCAAGGTCAACGCACCGTCGGGCGACGAGATCGCCCGGCTGCGCGCGGACGCCACGGTCGTCGGCCTGCTCGCGCCGGCCCAGCGCCCCGAGCTGGTGCAGGAGCTGTCCTCACGCGGCGTCACGGCGCTCGCGCTGGACGGCGTCCCGCGGATCTCGCGGGCGCAGTCGATGGACGTACTCAGTTCGATGGCGAACATCGCGGGGTACCGGGCGGTGATCGAGGCGGCCCACGTGTTCGGGCGCTTCTTCACCGGCCAGGTCACCGCCGCGGGCAAGGTACCGCCGGCGAAGGTCCTCGTGGCGGGTGCCGGCGTGGCCGGGCTCGCGGCCATCGGCGCGGCGTCCACCCTGGGCGCGATCGTCCGCGCCACCGATCCACGGCCCGAGGTCGCGGACCAGGTCCGCTCGCTGGGCGGCGAGTACCTGGCCGTGGACGTCGTGCAGGAGGCGAGCACCGACGGCTACGCCAAGGCGACCTCCGCCGAATACGACCGCGCCGCCGCCGCGCTCTACCACGAGCAGGCCAAGGACGTGGACATCATCATCACGACCGCGCTGATCCCCGGCCGTCCCGCCCCACGGCTGGTCACGGCCGAGGACGTGGCGGCGATGAAGCCGGGCAGCGTCATCGTCGACATGGCCGCCGCCCAGGGCGGCAACGTCGAGGGCACCGTGCCCGGCCGGGCGGTGGTGACCGACAACGGTGTCACCATCGTCGGCTACACCGACCTGGCCGGCCGGCTGGCCACCCAGGCGTCGCAGCTGTTCGGCACCAACCTGGTGAACCTGCTGAAGCTGCTGACTCCCGGCAGGGACGGCCGGCTGGTCATCGACTTCGACGACGTGGTCCAGCGGGCGGTGACGGTGGTCCGGGCCGGCGAGGTCACCTGGCCGCCGCCGCCCGTGGCCGTGTCGGCGGCCCCCACCACGACGCCCGCGGCCCCGGCCGCGCCGGTGGGAACGAAGGAGTCCCGGCTCACCCCTGCGGTGCGGTTCGGCCTGATCGGCCTGGGGATGCTGGCGGTCTTCCTGCTGATCGCGTTCGCGCCGACCCAACTCGCCGAGAACTTCACGGTCTTCGCGCTCGCGGTGGTCATCGGCTACTACGTCATCGGCAAGGTCCACCACGCGTTGCACACCCCGCTGATGTCGGTGACCAACGCGATCTCCGGGATCGTGGTGATCGGCGCCCTGGTGCAGATCGGGCACGAGAGCTGGGTCGTGACCGCGCTGTCGTCCGTGGCCGTGCTGCTGACGAGCGTGAACATCTTCGGAGGCTTCGCCGTCACCCGCCGCATGCTGAGCATGTTCTCGACTGCCCCCGAAAGGCGCTGAACCCCGATGACTTCCACCACAGCGTCCCACGCCGCGGACCTGGTCGCCGCCCTGCTGTTCATTCTCAGTCTGGCCGGGCTGTCCCAGCACCGGACCTCGCGCGCCGGCGTCGTCTACGGCATCGCCGGCATGGCCCTCGCCCTGGCCGCCACCGTCGTGCTGGCGGCGCAGAGCATCACCGCCGGCGCGGTCGCCCTGATCGTCCTCGCGATGGTGCTCGGCGGTGCGGCGGGCCTGTGGCAGGCGCGGCGGGTCGGCATGACGCAGATGCCCGAACTCATCGCCGTCCTACACAGTTTCGTCGGTCTCGCCGCCGTCCTGGTCGGCTGGAACGGCTACCTGGAGGTCGAGGCCCACGGCTCGGCCCAGACGCTGGTCGCCGGCGACCTGCTGGGCATCCACCACGCCGAGGTCTTCATCGGCATCTTCATCGGCGGGGTCACCTTCACCGGCTCCATCGTGGCCTTCCTCAAGCTGTCCGCCCGGATCGCCTCGCGCCCGCTCACACTGCCCGGCAAGAACGTCCTCAACCTGGGGGCGCTGGCCGCGTTCGCGGGACTCACCGCCTGGTTCACCACACGCCCGAGCCTGGGGCTGATGGTCGCGGTGACCGTCCTGGCACTGGCTCTCGGCTGGCACCTGGTCGCCTCGATCGGCGGCGGCGACATGCCCGTCGTCGTCTCCATGCTGAACAGCTACTCGGGCTGGGCCGCGGCCGCCGCCGGGTTCCTCCTCGACAACAACCTGCTCATCGTCACCGGGGCGCTGGTCGGCTCCTCCGGCGCCTACCTGTCGTACATCATGTGCCGGGCGATGAACCGCTCCTTCATCTCGGTCATCGCCGGCGGCTTCGGCATCGAGGCCCCGTCGGGCGGGGATGAGGAGCAGGGGGAGCACCGCGAGATCCGCGCCGAGGAGACCGCGGGGCTGCTCGCGCAGGCCCGGTCCGTGGTCATCACCCCCGGCTACGGGATGGCGGTGGCCCAGGCCCAGCACCCGGTGGCGGAGCTGACGCGCCGCCTCCGCGAGCGCGGCGTCGAGGTCCGCTTCGGCGTGCACCCGGTGGCCGGGCGCCTGCCGGGGCACATGAACGTGCTGCTGGCCGAGGCGAAGGTGCCGTACGACGTCGTCCTGGAGATGGACGAGATCAACGACGACTTCGCCGCGACCTCCGTCGTCCTCGTCATCGGTGCCAACGACACCGTCAACCCGGCCGCCACCGACGACCCGTCCAGCCCGATCGCCGGGATGCCGGTCCTGCGGGTGTGGGAGGCGGAGCAGGTGATCGTCTTCAAGCGCTCGATGGCGTCCGGCTACGCGGGCGTGCAGAACCCGCTGTTCTTCCGCGAGAACAGCAGCATGCTCTTCGGGGACGCCAAGCAGAGCGTGGAAGCGATCCTGCAGGCCCTCACCGGCCAGACCGAGGCCGCCCCCGTCCGGCCCGTCCGCCAGCCGACGACGGCCGGCTAGGGCGGGCACCCCGGCCCGAACGGACCGCCCGGGCACGACGTGCCGGGCGGTCCGCTCGCACCGGCCCCGGCCGGTTACCGTCGCGGTCCTGCCAGGGCGTACGCCACGGTGCCGGTCGCCAGCAGGGCCCACGCGGTCGCGGCGGACGCCGCCGTGCCGGGGGGAAAGCTCATCCAATGGAGCACCTCTCCCACGGTGCCGCGCGGCGTCGGGACGAGGAGGGTGAACGCGAGCCAGCCGGTCGGCAGGGTCCAGGCGAACTGTGCCCCGCACAGCGCCGCCCCGAGCGCGGCCAGGCCGACCAGGCCCGCGCCGTCCCGGACGACGACCTCGGTGGGGGCGAGCTCCACTCCCGCCGCCCGGACCGCCAGCAGCGCCGCACTGGCGAACGCGCCGATCAGCAGCACGTGCGCCGCCCGGCGGGGCACCCAGCGGATCGCGGCCGTCCGCTCCAGGGCGGGATCCCGCCCGCCGAGCCCGACGGAGGCGGCCGCCACGTTCGCGGTGAGGACCACGACCACCAACCCCAGGTCCACCGGGCCCGGGCGGCCCAGGTTGAGCGCCCACAGCACCAGCGCGACGAGCGTGACCGCGGCGACGGAGGTGGGCACCTGCCGTGAACGCGCGTACAGGATCAGCCACCTCATCGCGACGCCTCCCCCGCGAGGACCGACAGCTGGACGTAGCCCGTGCAGGAGAGTTCGGCGGCGCGCACCTCGGCGATCCGCGAACGCTGCTCGGCCGGTGACAGCGCCGTCAGCCGCTGCCAGGCGGCGTCGGCGTCCGCCCAGGTCTTGAGCGAGTACGCGTCGCTGCCCTTCTTCTCCAGCGGCCGGAGCTGGGGGTCACGCAGGGCCCAGCTCACGGCGATGCTCTGGACGGCGACGTCGTCGCTGCCCCCGCCCTCGCGGTCGCTGTGCCCGTGGCAGTTCGGTGCCAGGCCCTGGGCGATCAGCGCGCGGGTCAGCTCGGCTCCGGTCGCGTCGGCGAACAGCCGTTCGTCGAAGTCGACCAGCACCACGTCGCCGGAGAGTCCGCGTTCCTCGCCGAGTGCGCGCAGCGCGGTGTCCTCCCGCACCGAGTTCGGCGCCTTGTCGCCCAGGATCTCGTGCAGTACGCGCAGCGCCTCCTTGCTGCGCGGCGCGAGCTCGGGCAGGCGTGAGCGGTTCGCCTGCGTCACGCACACCGGTCCGTCACAGACCGGGGCGGCGGCGGCCTTGTCGACGACGTAGGTGTCGCGCGCGGCGGCCGGGAGGATCAGCAGGGCCAGGGCCGCGCCGGCCAGGACGGGGGTCACCGCGAGCAGCCGGGCCCGGCGGGTCACGGCCGACAGCAGTGCGAAGCCGGTGGCGAGCAGGCCGAGCAGCCAGAGCGTCTGGCCGAAATGCACCGAGCCGGACAGGGTCAGCAGCATCTCCCGCGGCTCCGCGGTCACCGGGGACAGCTGGGCGAGCCGGTTCGGCGCGACGCCCGACGGCCGTGCCCCTTCGTTGCCCTGTCGCAGGAGCAGGCCCGTCAGCATGAGGACGAGCACCACCAGGGCCGGCGGGGTGAGCACGGAGGGCAGGGCCCGCGCGACGCCCATGCCGAACAAGGCCCCCGCGACCAGGGCCAGCGCCCCCACGAGCGAGATCGGCAGCCAGCCGACGGGCGTGTAGGTGGTGGCGCCCAGGGCCACCTGGACTGCGCCCACGAGGACCAGCAGGCCGAAGCCCGACACCAGCGCCAGCGCCATCGCACCGGCCGGCAGCGCCGCACGGCGCCAGGCGGGCAGTGGCGTGGTGGTCAGCAGTTCGGTCATCCGCGAGCGGGATTCGCGCAGCCCGTACACCGCCCCCATGCCCACCACGAGCGGCCACCAGAAGCCCAGCAGGTACCTGGTCCACATGGCCATGGAGGTCCACTGGGCCGTCCACCCCGCGGTGCCCTTCCACCAGATCCCGTCGATCAGACAGAAGACCGCCAGGCTGCCTCCCAGGACGACGACGCCGGCCCACAGCGCGACGGAGCGCTTCAACTCGGTGCGCAGGACACGTCCGTTCACCAGGTGCCTCCCTGCTGTCCCGAGTTGCGCAGCAGCGCCGAGTAGCCGCGCTCCAGCGGGCTGTCGCCCGGGTGGTCGGGGCCGCCCGCCGCCGCCAGGTCGTCCGGGGTGCCCTGGAAGACGAGGCGCCCGTCGGCGAAGAGCACCACGTCGGAGCAGGCCGCCGCGACGTCCTCGACCAGGTGGGTGGAGACGACCACGCAGGTGTCACGGCCCAGTTCCTGCAGCAGCTCGCGGAAGCGCAGCCGCTGCGCCGGGTCGAGGCCGGCCGTGGGCTCGTCCAGCAGCAGCACCGCGGGGTCGTTGACGATGGCCTGGGCGATGCCGGCCCGCCGCACCATGCCGCCGGAGAGGGTCTTCATCCGGTGGTCGGCGCGGTCCGCCAGGCCCACCCGTTCCACGGCCCGCTGGACGGCCGCGGGGATGTCCGACTTCGGGACCTCCTTCAACCAGGCCATGTACTCGACGAACTCACGGACCGTGAAGCGCTTGTAGTAACCGAACTCCTGCGGCAGGTAGCCGATCCGCCGGCGCAGGGCCCGGTGGTCGCCCAGCTTGCCGACGGCGGTGCCGAGCAGCTCCAGTTCGCCCTCGGCGGGGCGCAGCACGGTGGCCAGCGCCCGGATCAGGGTGGTCTTCCCCGCTCCGTTGGGCCCCAGGAGGCCGTGGGCGCCGGTGCCCAGGGAGAGGTCGAGCCCGTCGACGGCCATCTTCTTGCGTCCGACGCGTACTCTCAGGCCGCTGGCCCGGATCTCCCAGGCGTAGGTCTTCGGCGCGGTGTCGGCCGCGCTCGTCAGAGGTGTCATGCGGTGGTCCCTTTCAAGGGTCGAGGATGGTTTCACAGCGTCGAGTAGGCGTTCCGGCGGGCGATCACGGCGCCGGCGCCGAGCGCGAGGAGTAGTCCCCAGCCGGGCAACCGGTCCGGCTGCAGGGCGAGTTGCAGGAGAGCGGGGACGTGGCCGGTGGCCCAGGTGGGCGCCACGACGGCGACGCCCCACGCGATCGCCAGCCCGGCGGCGGCGCGGGTCACGCCGACCACGCTGCCCAGCGCCAGGGCGGTGGAGGTGAAGGCCAGGGAGGGCAGCAACCACTGCGCGGCCGTCATGGTCCCGGTCAGCCATCCCCCCACCAGGAGCCCCGGCAGGACCACCCCGAGGACCGCGGTGGTGCGCCTGAGCAGCAGGGGCAGGCCGGCCCGGGCGGTCGAGGCCGTCAGTTCGTGCGCCGGGTCCAGGGCGCGCGACCACGCCGCGGCGACAGCGCACATCGGCAGCACGGGCGCGACCAGCAGGGCCGGTGAGGCGTCGCCGAGGAGCGTCGGTGACGCGACCGCGTCCAGCAGCAGCGCCAGCAGGGTGACGAGGACGGTCATGGCCAGCCACGGGGTCATCGCCGGCGTGAGCCAGGCCGACACCCACCTCGGACGCAGTCGCCGCCGGGGGCCGCTGCCGGCCGCGTCCAGCTGGGGTTCCAGCCCGGCCCGGACGGTGTCGATCAGCGCGGCGACGCCGGGCGCCTCGGTGGCCACGGAGGCCGCCAGGCGGCTGCGGCACAGCGCGCAGGTCTCCAGGTGGGCTTCCAGCGCCCAGACGGTGTCCGCGGCCAGCGCCGCGTCACCGCGCGCATAGTCGTCGATCAACCGCATCGACGCGTGTTCCGCACTCGTGCCAGCACTCATGCCAGCGCCTCCCGCATCGCGATCCGGGCCCGGCGGGCGCGGGTCTTGACCGTGCCTTCGGGCAGTCTGAGCAGGACGGCGGTCTCCCGGACGGAGAGCCCGTCGAGCACCGTGGCCTGCAGTACCTGTCGGAGTTCCGGCGCCAGTCGCCGCAGGGCGTCGCCGACGTCGCCGCCGACCGTCCCGGCGAGCGCCTCGTCCTCCGCCGCGGGCACCACCGCCCGCTCGGCGGCGGCGACCGGCGGTTCGGCGTGGTGGGCTCGGCGGCGGAACGCGTCGACGAGGCGGCGCGCCGCGATCGTCCACAGCCACCCGACGGCCGTCCCGCCGACCGCGCTCCCGGCGAACGCGCCGGCCGCGCGCCACACCGCCAGATAGGTCTCCTGCATGACCTCGGCGACGATCTGCTCGTCCGCGCAGCGGCGGCGCAACCGCACCGCCAGCCACGGCGACGTGCGCCGGTACAGCTCGTCGAACGCCCGGCGGTCACCTCTGGCCACCAGCCGGACGAGGCGTTCCTCGTCCAGCTCGTCCAGTGCTCTCCTACGTGATCTCACACCAGCCAGACGCCGGGTTGGGGGCACAGGTTCTGCATCCGCCGTGACCTGTGTCACACCTCCACGCACCGGCGCGGCCGGCCGGGCTCGCCGGGCCACCTGTCCGCAGGGCGGCCGCCGTCGCGGCGAGCCCACCACCGGGACCGCTGATGAAGTCCTTCCGGCCGCTCGAACACCCTGTCAGTACGGCCTCCGGTGCCGAAGCTTCGGCCTGCGGCGGACGCGCGTCAACCCCGCGCCGGTCAGCTTCCCCGCTGCCCGGCCCCGTGCCGCCGGATCAGTCCCCCCATCACCTGTCCGAACGACCCCCACGACGATCAACGAAACCGTCGGAACCGAGGAGGAGTTCGAGAAGTCGCCCGGGAGCCCGCAGTGGCAGGTAGTGATCGGCATCGGCGACCACCTCCAGCCGCGCGCCGGGGATGCCGTCGGCGAGACGCCCGGCGATGACGCCGATCTCCGGGTGGTCGTGATCGCCGACGACGACCATCGTCGGAACCTCGATCCGGTCCAGTCGGTCGACAGCGCCCTCGGCCGGGTCGAGCGCGTGTCCCTGCTCGGCGGCGGCTCCGGCTTCGGCGTTCTCCCGCACCATGGGCTCGATGACCTCGAAACCTGGGGCCCGGTCGCCCAGGCTCGCCCAGAGCGTGAGCTCCAGCTCGGCGATGCGGCGGCCGACCGATCCACGATGTGCCGCGACGTACGCATCCATCTCGGGGCTCTGGGGCCACTCGTGCCCGCTGGCGGACGCCGCGATCAGCGTCAGCGACCGGACCCGCTCGGGGTGTTCCAGGGTGAAGTCGAGCGCGACCTCGCCTCCCATGCTCAAGCCAACGAGACCCGCGGTCTGGAAGCCGAATCGGTCCAGGACCGCCAGCAGGTCGTCTTCATAGCGGAACGGCGCGGTCGGAGACGTCGAGCATCCATGGCCCCTGGCGTCGTAACGAACCACGGTGTGGTGGCGTGCCAGCGCGGAGAAGACACGGCTCCACAGGCGGCTGTCGTGGACCGATCCGTGGAGCAGGACGAGCGGGGGGCCGTTCCCGGCCTTCTCGGCCCAGATGTGGCCTCCGCCGGCGACGGGGATCAACTCGGTCGTCATACCCCCGATTCGATCACACCGCCGCATCCACCGGGCGCAGAGCCCACCCGACGCAGAGAACCTGACAACCCTGCCAGAACGTCGAAAATCGAGGTTGCCAAGACGAGCCGTATTGGGCACTATCCACGTCATGACTACGCGAAAGGGCAGCCGGCCCTCAGGTTGTTGACCGGCTCGTGGCGGGTGCGCAATGGCGGTGCCGCCGGCGAGAGTCCCACTCTGTTCGACCATGCGCGGACCCTCCGTGGTCGCCACGGCCCCGGTCCGTGGCCCGGGTTCGGCGACCCTCTTCCCGACGCACGCCCGGACAGCGCCCGCGTCGTCCTCGTCGGCGGCGGCGAGGACGCTCTGGTACGACATACCCCGGACAGCGACGGCGTTGTTCCTCCCACCGGCGTCGAACTCGCCGACCACCTCGAACACCTGCTGCTGGCACCGGCGCCAAGCATCAGCGGCGACAGGCTCAGAAGCCTCCACGACCTGCTCGCCACCTGCGAGCCGATCGAGGTCGCCGACCAGCTCAGCGCCGAGGTCCGCCGCCGCGGTCTGCCGTCCGACGGGCTGCGCCGACTGGGCCGTCAGTTGGCGGAACACGGTACCCACCGCGCCCCGGTCAAGATCGGCCTGGTGCTCCTGGGCCTGGGCGGGGACATCCGCGACCGCGAACTGCTGCTCCTGCTCGGCAGCCTGGACGAGCTCACCCTCTACGCAGCGGTCGCACTCCACCGCTCCCAGCCCGACGCAGACCTGGCCGTCCACACCCTCGCCCAACGGGTCGCGGGCTGGGGACGCATCCAGGCGGTGCGGACGCTGCGCGACACCACCGACCCGGTGCTCGACCCGACCTGGTTCCATGCACTGCGCACCAGCGACCGCCGGCACGCCGCACACATCCTCGACCTGGCCGAACGACGCCTCGCCACCACCCCCCGACCCGAACGCGACCACGCCCTACTCCTGTTCGCGCATCTCCTGCGACGCCATCCCGAACACGGATGGCCCCTGCTGCGGTCCGCACTCACCAGCAGCACGCCCGAAGTGCGCCGCACCGCGTTGACCACCCTCACCGGATGGCCCGTCGACACCCTCACCCGGGAGGCCGCCGACCACCTGCGCACCACCCGGACACCTCGGCCGGAAAACCCCCAGGAGGCACGCCCGTGACCGCAACTCCCCGCTGTCCTGAGCCCTGCGCCCAACTGCCCGACCGCTACGGCGACCGGCAGGTCGCGGCGTCGACCGTCGACGCGCTCGGACGCGCTCGGACGCGCCGTCACTCTGCCTGTCCCGCCGGCGGCCGAGACCGTCTGGCTACGCTCGGTGGCACGGGCGTGTGCCGCAAGCGACATCGTCCGGACGGCCTCGCGCGAGGCACCGATGGTCGAGACGGCGCAGGAGTACCCATGAGCAACCCGCTTCAGGACCCAGGCTTCTTCAGGAACCCGTACCCCACCTTCGCGGCGCTCCGAAGCGCCTCGCCAGTGCAGAAGCTGCCCGGTGGAGGAGGCCGGTCCAGCTACCTCGTGACCGGCTACGCGGAAGCCAAGGAGGCGTTCACCGACCCGCGGCTGTCGAAGGACACGGCGCGCTTCTTCGCCGGTAAGGAGACCGGGCGCAACCTGCACCCCGCGGTGTCCCAGAGCATGCTCGCCACCGATCCGCCTCGGCACACTCGGCTGCGGAGTCTGGTCACGAAGGCGTTCACTCCGGGAGCCGTGGCGCGTATGCGCCCCTACATCGAGAGCGTGGTCGGCGAGCTGCTCGACGAGTGGGCTCCCGGCGAGCAGACCGACGCCATCCAGAAGCTTGCTGTCCCGCTCCCGGTCACCGTGATCTGCCACATGCTGGGGGTGCCCGTGGCGGACCGGACTTCGATGCACATCTGGTCGAACGAACTGTTCGCAGCCGGCCGACCCGAGCGGATCGACTCCGCGTCACACGCCGTCGCCGACTACATGGCCGACCTCATCGCTGCCAAGCGGCGCACGCCCGACGACAGCTTGCTCACCGGCTTGATCCGCGCCCGGGACGGCGAGGACAGGCTCAGCGAGGACGAACTCGTCTCCCTCGCGGTGCTCATCCTCGTGGCCGGGCACGAGACCACCACCAACCTGATCGGCAACGGCCTGCTGGCGCTGCTCAAGGCACCGGATTCGCTTCACCGCCTGCGCGAGGAGCCCGGCCTGGTCGAGACAGCCATCGACGAGCTGCTGCGGCTCGACTCCCCTGTCAGCACGGCCACGTTCCGGTTCACGACCGAGACCACCAGGCTGGGTGACACGGAGATTCCCGCAGGGTCACCCGTGCTCATCGCGCCGGGCGCCGCGAACCGCGACCCTGCCCGATTCCCCGAGCCGGACCGACTCGCCCTTGACCGCGATACCGGAGGGCACCTCGCCTTCGGACACGGCATCCACCGATGCCTCGGGGCTCCACTGGCCCGGGCCGAAGGCGGAATTGCGCTCCGTGCCCTCGTCACACGTTTTCCCCAGCTCCGCCTCGCTGTGCCCGCCGAGGAGTTGGAGTGGCGGCACACAAGGCTGATGCGGGGCCTGGTTGCCCTACCGATTCTGCTCTGACCAGGCCTGCCGCACCGGCTCCACCGCCCTTGCCGCGCCTGGCTGAAGGTGACTCACATGGTGGAGGGCCGCGGTGAACTCTCTCCGAGATCCGTCCCGCTCGTGGGCCCGCCGGAGGGCTGTGGTGCCGTGGTTCGGTGCGGACGGCACTGCCGGGCGCGGGCGGCCCCGCCGCGTGGGTCTGGGTACGGCGGGGCCTCGGGAGTGCGGGGTGTCAGGGGCCGGCGCGGTCAGGAGGTCGGCGCCGGCTGCTCCGGCTCCAGGGAGTTCCCGGCGGGGATGTGGCCGCAGTCGGAGGGCGCGGTCCGGCCCGCGAACCGGTCGTTGAGCCAGCCCAGGGCGATGGGTGCCCAGACGACGGGGACGCCGACGTGGCTGAGCAGGTCGAACTGCTGGAACTTGATCTGCCCGTTCCCGGTGGCGCAGTACTTCCGGGCGAGGGCCCGGACGTCTCCGGCGACCATCACCCCGTCGCCGGTCCCGATGCCGGAGGGGCTGCCGAAGGTTCCCTCCAGGACGCCGCCGTTGCCCTGGGCGATGTGGCCCGGGATGGTCGGGGTCGGGGCCGAGCCGAGGTTGATCCGGTTCACCGCCGCCAGGAAGGCCGGCACCGAGTTCGGGTCGGCGTACTGCGGCTTCGCCATCTTCTTCCAGGTCAGCCCCGGGTAGTGGCCCAGAGCGTCGACGATCGACCCCTGCTCCAGCTGCTGGTACACGGTCAGGCCGTAGTCGCTCAGGTAGGGCTTGAGGTCGGTGCCGAAGGAGCGGGAGACCCCGATGACCGCCATCGGGATGACACCGCTCCACACCAGGGAGCCGTCGACGTACTTCAGGTTGTGTGCCGGGTCCACGAGCAGGCCGCCCTCGGTGAAGCCGACCAGCCTGCTGTTGACCTCGGGTGCGTAGCTCGGCGCGAGTGCGGCCGCCCAGTTGGTCGCGATGGCACCGCCGGAGTAGCCCATGAGCCCGAAGGCGGTGTCGGAGTTCATGCCGGTGGCCGCGGACCTGGTCGCGGCGCGGATCGAGTCCAGGGTGTTGGTCGCGTACTCCGGGCCGGCCGCGAAGTCGGCGCTCTGCCCCTCGGTGTCCGGGATGACGAGGTTGTAGCCCTGCGCCAGCAGCGGCACCAGGAAGAGGGCCTCGGCGTTCGGGATCACCCCGCCGAGGGTGACGTCTCCGGCGATGGCCCGGGACGGACCGTCCTGCGGGTTCAGGGAGTCGTAGAACGACTGGTACGAGACCGCCTTGCTGCCGTCCCCCGTCAGGCTTCTCACCACCGTGGTGACGTTGGCGGCCGGGCGGCCCTGCGCGTCGGTGGTGCGGTAGAGCAGCTGGATCGCCTTCACCGGGGTGGGCAGCCCCAGGAGGTGGTACTGCAGGGTCCGGGTCTTCAGCACGGTGCCCGGCGCGAGGGAGGCCAGGGGCACACTGCCGTCGTAGGTGTAGAACGGGTCGCTCGCCGAGGCCCCTGCAGCCGCCTGCGGTGTGGCTGCGGCGGCCGGTCCTGCGGTGGCGGCCATGGCCGATGCCGCCATGACGGCGGTGACGGCGACGGCGAGTAGCCGAGACGTGTTCTTGGGCATGACTCCCCCGGTTCGTGGGATGGGATCAACGGGATCTGGTGGAAGTGCAGGTCTCCGCGGGCGGCGCCGCCACGCGCGGAGACGCGAGGAGCGGCGCGGCTGTGGTGGCCGTCCGGTCGGCACCTTGCCGGGGCCTGACGGGTGGTCGCGCCCCATGGCGTCGGCCGGATCGGAAGGTGGTCAGGCGCAGCCGAGCGCGTCCGTCCGGGTGACGGGCGACGGCGGAGTGCCCGTACAGCGGCGCGAGCCGCACCGGTCCGGCGGGACGACGCCGGTCACCGCACGGGGCCACCGACGGCGTGCGGGCAACGGTCGTGCGACGAAGGTGTGCTCCGGAGCGCAGTGGCGGCCGCGGGCCTGGCGGCGGCCTGCGGTTCCGTTCCGGGAGCAGAGACCGGCACCGGGACGGCAACGGCGGCGGCAGGTGGGGGCGCGGCGGCCTTTCGCGCGGGCAAAGCGGTCCTCCGGCGGGTGGGGGTGGGAGGTGGTGGGTGGGGGGGTGGGCGTGCGCGGCTCTGTGGGGGTCCGGTGGACGGTGCGGTCGGGGTGTGCGCACCTCTGGTGGTCCAACCGGCGAACGTGTTACCAACGGGTAAGTAACGTCCCGGAAAACATAATGACCGGGGTACGGCGCCGTGTCCCCGGGCCGGACAACAGAGATTCGCGAGGTGGATTGTGACCGCGTCCAACACGGCGGAGCGCGACTCGGCGCCGCGGCTCGGCGGCATACCCGTCCACGAGCGGCTCAGGACCGCCGCGGCGGCCCTGGCTCCCGCGGTGATGGCCCAGCTCGTCGACCGGGTTCCCGCCTACGGGGCGCTCCCCTCCGAGCAGCTCCGCGGCGAGATCACCCGGGAGGTGGACCGCGGCATCCGGGCCTTCACCGAGGTGCTGCGCACCGGTGAGCTGCCCGGCGAGACCGAACTGGCGAGGATCAGCGAGTCGTCGGCCCGGCGCGCGGACGAGGGCGTACCGCTGGACGCCGTCGTCGGGGCCTACCACTTCGGGGCGCAGGAGTGCGCGGCCCAGGTCCTGTCGGCCGCCGGACCGGGCGACCTGCCGGACGTACTGCTGGTGCAGCAGAGGCTGCTCGACTACCTCCGGCTGGTGAGCTGCGCGGTCGCGGCCGGGTACGTCCAGGAGCGGCAGGCGGCGCTCGGCGACGAACAGGTCGCCCGGCAGTCGCTGCTGTCCACGCTGCTGGAGGGCGGCGACCCGCAGACCGCGGCCGACCGCGCCGGCCTCCCGCTGCCGGCCTGCTACCTGGTCCTGGGCATCGCCATGGGACCGCACCCCGACGAGCTGCTGCCCGGTGTGAACCACGCCGTCGCCGCCCGCCGCAAACTCCGGCGGCTGCGCAACGAACTGCAGCGCCAGACCGCGGGCGTCCCGCTGTCCGTGCTGTCCGGGAACGGCGGCCTGGTGCTGTTCCCCTCCGACACACCGCCCGCCGACTTCGGCGGCACCGACCGGGACCGGCTCTCCCGGCTGGTCGAACACCTCGGCCGGATGTGCGGCGCCGAGCTGCTGGTGACAGCGGCCGCCGCCGCACCGGACGGCGTCGCGGACGCCTCCCGACTGGTGGGCGAGCTACGGGAGGTGGCGCAGGCCTCCGGCCGCGGACCCGGGCTGTACCTCCTCGACGACGTCCTGCTGGAGTACCAGCTGAGCCGCCCGAGCCCGGCCAGGGACCGGCTCGGCGCGCTGCTCGCCCCGCTGGCCCGGCGCCCCGAACTGCTCGACACGCTGCGCACGTTCCTCGCCTGCGGCCTCGACCGGCGCCAGGCGGCCGCCCGGCTCCAGGTCCACCCCAACACCGTCGACTACCGGCTGCGCAGAGCCACGGAACTCACCGGACTGGACGCCGCCCGGGGCGCCGACCAGCTGACCCTGCGCGCCGCGCTGGCCGCCCATGACACCGCCCGGCACGGCGGACAGGACGGCGGCTGACGCCGCCCGCGCGGGCCGAGCGGCCGGTCGATCAGCCTGCGGGTGCACAACGCCTCGGCCACAACACGGCTGCCGCCTCGGGCCGTTGCCGACGGCCGGGCTCGACTCCACTCCCGGTCCCGCCCCACCGAACGTTACTGCTTGACAGCCTGCGCAATACTGTAACGCGCACGGCCCGGGCGTCGTCCGAGCGGGCAGCACAACCTGGGCCTCGCGGGCCCGACGGGTCCCCTCCCAGCAGCTCCGGAGCACGACATGCACCCCTTCCTCGACCAGCCGGGGCCGCTCGCCTTCGCACACCGGGGCGGCGACCTCGGGCACCCCGAGAACTCGCTCGCCGCGTTCGAGGCCGCCGTGGCCCTCGGGTACCGCTACCTGGAGACGGATGTGCACGCCACCCGCGACGGCGTGCTGGTGGCCTTCCACGACTCCCGCCTCGACCGGGTCACCGACCGCACCGGGGCGGTGGCCGAACTGCCCTGGGACATCGTCAGGCAGGCCCGGATCGGCGGAACCGAGCCGGTGCCGCTGCTGGAGGACCTGCTCGACGCGTTCCCCGCGGCCCGCTTCAACATCGACGTCAAGGCGGCCCCGGCCGTCGCGCCGCTGGTCGAGACGGTCCGCCGGACGAACGCCTGGGACCGGGTCTGCGTCGGCGGCTTCTCCGACAGCCGCCTCGCCGCCGTCCGCGCCGCCGCCGGCCCCCGGCTGGCCACCTCACTCGGCCCGCGCGAGGTCGCCCGGCTGCGGCTGCGCTCGCTGGCCGGTCCGCTGCTGCGGGGACGCGGGGCGCCGTTCGCCGGGTTGTGCGCGCAGGTGCCTGAGCGGCACCGCGGCATGCGGGTCGTCGACCGGGCCTTCGTCCGGGCCGCCCACCGACTCGGCCTCCAGGTCCATGTCTGGACCGTGGACGATCCCACCCGGATCAGGGCTCTCCTCGACCTCGGCGTGGATGGCATCATGGCCGATCACATCGGCGTCCTCCGGGACGTCCTCGACGAGCGCGGCTGCTGGACCGACGGCAGCGCCGGCTCCAGCACGGAGACAGGAGCCCCATGAACACCACGGACCACCTGTCGGACCGGCTGCCGGACCACCCGGCAGCCACCACCGACGGCCGTGCCCTGCAGCGGATGCAGTTCGGCTGGTACATCAACGACTGGGCCAACGCCGCCTTCTCGGCCACCGTCCTGACGGTGTTCCTCGGCCCGTACCTGACCTCGGTGGCCAAGAACGCCGCCGACCCGGCCGGCAACGTGCACCCGCTCGGTCTCTCGATCCGCGCCGGATCGTTCTTCCCGTACGCGGTCTCCTTCTCCGTCCTGGTGTCGGTCGCGGTGATGCTGCTGACCGGCACGGTCGCGGACCGCACCGGACGGCACAAGGAGCTCATGTGCGGCTTCGCCTACATCGGCGCGGTCGCCACCATGGGCATGTTCTTCCTCGGCGGCGACCACTACCTCCTCGGCGGCGCGCTGCTGGTGGTCGCCAACATCGCGTACGCGGTGTCGGTCGCCCTCTCCTACGCCTACCTCCCGGGCCTGGCCTCCCCCGACGAACGCGACGCCGTCTCGTCCAAGGGCTGGGCGTACGGGTACGCGGGCGGCGGCCTGCTGCTGGTCGCCAACCTGGCGCTGTTCGAGGGCCACGACGCACTCGGCCTGTCCACCGGCACCGCCGTACGCATCTGCCTGGCCTCGGCCGGCCTGTGGTGGGCGCTGTTCACCATCGTCCCGTTGCTGCGGCTGCCCTCCCGGGCCGGTGTGGCCCCCGAGCGGGCGGCGGCGGTGCCGGACCGGCCCGCCGCCGGCAGCCTGCGCGAACTCGCCCGCACCCTGCGCGGCATGCGCGAGTACCCGCTGACGCTCCTCTACCTGGGCGCCTTCCTCTGCTACAACGACGGCATCCAGACCGTCGTCTCCCAGGCCTCGCTCTACGGCAGCGAGGAACTCGGTATGGGCCAGACCTCGCTGGTCGCGGCCGTGCTCCTGGTCCAGATCGTCGCGATAGGCGGCGCGCTGCTGCTCGGCCGGATCGCCCGCCGGTACGGCGCCAAGCGGACCGTCCTGGGCTCCCTGGTCGGCTGGGTGATCACCGTCGCGCTCGGCTACTTCATGCCCGCCCACCAGCCCGTCTGGTTCTTCGCGCTGGCCTGCATGATCGGCCTGGTGCTCGGCGGCAGCCAGGCGCTGTCCCGTTCGCTGTTCTCCCACCTCATCCCGGCCGGCCGGGAGGCCGAGTACTTCAGCGTGTACAAGGTCAGCGACCGCGGCACCAGTTGGATGGGCCCACTGGTTTTCGGCCTCGCCTACCAGATCACCGGCAGCTACCGCTCGGCGATCATCTCCCTGCTGGTGTTCTTCGTGATCGGCTTCGCCGTGCTGGCCAAGGTCCCCGTGCGCCGCGCCATCGAAGCCGTCGGCAACCCCGTCCCCGAACGGCTCTGACGGCCCGGAGCCCACGGACGTCCCGCGTCGGCTCGTACCCGCCGCCGCGCTGACGACCGGTTCACACCCTCCGACATCCCGCATCGGTCCGCCCGGCAGGTGTGCGGTGTCATCGTGGAGTCAGCGGTGCGGAGCGCCGGGGAGGCCGCCCGGAGGCAAGCCTTCGCCGATGAGACGGCGACGCCTGCGGATCCGGCCGGCCCCGCCCGGTCACTGTGGCCGGGCCGCTGCGACAGCGAGCCGGACCCGTGTCCTCGGCCATCGGTGAAACGGCCGACGGTCGGGCCCGTGGGCCGCCGCGCGCGACGTCGCCGAGACGGGGTCGGCCTGCGCCCGGGAGCCGCAGTAGGTGGCAGTCCGTCAACCGCGCAGTGCGGCGGCCTCGGCTTCGGGGGTCAGCCCCAGGACCGGGCGGTCGGGGCGCTGCGGCGAGACTCCGCCCAGCGCCTTCAGCCACTCCCAGGTGTCGGCGACGGTCTCGGCGACCGGCCGGCAGCGCAGCCCGGCCGCGAACGCCTTCGATGTCTCGGCGCCGAACAGGAACTCGTGCAGCTCGCCCGGCGGTGCCCAGATCGGCAGCTCCGTCCACGGTGCGATTCCGGCGGCGGCGATCCGCTCGGGGTCGGTCCAGCGCAGCTCCGCATCGGATCCGGTCGCGGCCACGCACGCCTCCAGAAGCTCACCCATGGTGGCGTGACCGGGCCGGCTCACCAGGTTGTACGGGCCGGACAGCCCGCGCACGGCGGCGTCCAGGGCCCAGATCGCAAGGTCCCGCGTGTCGACGTACTGGAGTGGCAGGTCGCGCGGGCCGGGGGCGAGCACGGGGCCGCCACGGGCGATCCGGTCCAGCCACCAGGTCAGCCGGCCGACGTCCTCGCCCGGACCGAGGATCAGACCGGCGCGCAGCAGCAGCGAACTGTCCGCGCCGAACGCGCCGGTGACGGCGAGCTCCCCGCCGCGCTTGGCCTGCGGATAGGGGACATCGCCGTCGTCGGGCGAGCCGTCCAGCAGGACGCCGTTCTCGGCGGCACTGTGGTCGACCGGGTCGGCGTACACGGAGCCACTGGAGATGTACGCGTACCGACCGGCGCGCTTGGCGAGCGCGTCCGCCGCGTCGCGCACCGCCGAGGGCCGCGCGGACCAGGTGTCCACGACCAGGTCCCACTCGCCGTCGCCGAGCGCGGCCAGTCCGTCGGGGGCGGTCCGGTCGCCCTGGAGGACGGTGGCTCCGGACGGCGGGTGGCGGTTGCCACGATGGAGGAGGGTCACGTCCCAGTCGCGGGACAGGGCCTCGTTGACAATGGCGCGTCCGACGAAGCCGGATCCACCGAGCATGAGAAGTCGCATGCCAACCACTGTCCTCACCGATGTGCCGGTTGGTCCACCCCCATCCGCCATCAGCGGAATCGCCGTCAGCTGAACCCGAACCGGCAGTGCCCCGCCTGGCGTTCGCCCACCCCGAGTTTCAGGTCGCCCCGCGGCGGGAGATCCCGGATCGCGCCGTCGACCAACGGATCCGGTCCCGACAGCCGTACGTCATCTGCGCCGTCGCGGGCCTCGAACCGCGGCCGGCGGTCGTCCGTGCCGCGCCCGGTGGGCGTCCCGTGGGCGCGGTTCAGCGGCGGCTCTCCAGGAACGGCAGGGTGGTGTTACCGGTGCCCAGCGCGGCGTCGAGGGCGAGGAGCACCCCGGCGGAGCCGGTGCCGAGGTCGTTGGAGCGGCGCAGGGAGTGCTCGCCGAGGAACTCCGTGTGCTGCCCGGAATGGACGGCGTGCCAGTCGAAAGCCGCGAGGTGGCGGCGCAGGGCCTCGGTGTCGTCCGCCGTACCGCGGTGCAGCTGACGTAGCGCCAGCACGATGCCGGCACGACCGGTGAACAGGCCTGCCCGGGGATGGAACTCCGTGCGCAGGGCGGAGCGGCTGCGTTCCAGTGCGCCGGTGAGGCGGGGGTCGGGGCCGGGCAGGTGCGGCAGCAGCCGGTCGGCGACCAGGGCCGGGCCGGCGCTGCCGACGCCCAGGTACGGCGCACGCCGTCGTACCTGGGACGGATCGCCGGGTTCGGTGAGGCCGAGGTCGGCGAAGTCGTGGAGGAGGGCCTCGGCGGCGGCCGGCAGCAGGGAGCGGTCACCGGTGTCCTCGGCGAGGCGCAGCAGGAGGAGCGCCGCACCCGAGCGGCCGTGCAGCAGTCCCGGCCGTGTTGCTCCGGTGGTGCCGCCGGCCAGCTGGTCACCGAGTGCCCGGGCGCGGACGAGCAGTTCCTGCTCGCCGGTGCACCGGGCGAAGTGCAGCAGGGCGAGTCCGATGCCGGCGCGTCCGGCGAACAGGCTGTGGTCGAGGTGGTCCAGCCCGGAGGTGACCACTCGTTCGAGGATTTCGCGGGCCCGGTCGGTGCGGCCGAGCCGGTGCAGGGCGAAGGCGATGCCCGTGAGTCCGTCGTAGAAGCCGAGGCGTGGTCCGGCCGTGGCCGTGGTCATCGCGTGCGCGGCGTCGTCCAGCCAGCGGATGTGGGCGTCGGGGATGTCGACTCCGGTTTCGGCCAGGGCCCACAGCACCCCGGCCGCACCGTGGGCGAAGGCCGCTCCACCGCCCGGGACGGTGAACTGCTCGATGTCCCCGGGGAAGAGGCGGTCGGTGCGGTCGGGGGTCGCGCTGCCCAGGATGCCGCCGGCGATGGCCTCCCGCAGCGTGGGCCAGGTCGTTGCCGAGGGTGGCGACGGCTCCGCGAGTGCCTGCCGGGTCCGGGCGGTCGCCGTCGGTCGGGCTTCCTGCCCGGTGCCGAGGTCACGACGTACCTGCTGCTCGAAGTCGTCGGGGACCGGGAAGCGGGCTGCGATGAGGGAGAGGAGCTGGTCCGGCTTCTGCGGTGAGTGGTCGAGCAGGGCGGTCATCGGTGCGAAGAGGGCCATCCGCAGGCAGCCCAGGGCGTAGCGGTCCAGCGCCGCGCCGCGGTAGTGGCTCGGGGCGCGGAACCCGGGGACACCGATGACCTGGGGTGCCGCGGCCGCGATCGGGGTGGCGGTCTCCAGGTCGATGAACGCGACGGTGCCGTCGGGCCGGACGAGGATGTTTCCGGGGTGCAGGTCGCCGAAGACGACGCCGCGGTCGTGCATGGCGTCGATCGTCCGCTCGGTCTGTTCGAGGATGTCGAGCGCCCAGGCGGTGTACCGGCGGGCGCTTCGGTCGTCGAGCGTGCCGTCCACCCATGGATTGGCCGTGCCGCCGCCGTGGCTCAGCGCGGTGCCGTCGACGAGTTCACGCGTGAGGTAGTAGTGCTCGTGGCCCTTGCGGTAGTCGATGAGCTCCGGGACGGCGGGGATCCCGGCCAGCGTCCGCAGTGCCCAGCGTTCCTGTTCCAGGCGGGTGACCGCGTCCGTTCCCTGGGCGTCCAGGCCGGCCAGCGGGCGGGCTTCCTTGACGAGGACGGTGCGGCCGGTCGCCAGTTCCGTCGCCTCGTAGACTCCGCCGCCGTTGGAGAAGTGCAGGGCCTTGCGGACCACGAAGGGAAGAGCGCGGGTGGTGCCGGCACTGCGGGCGGCCACGGCCTCGTCGAGGCACTCCGGCAGGGTCACCCAGGCGGGTGGGTGGAAGCCGGGGCCGCGCCGGTCGGGTACCAGGCGACCGTCCGGGTCCTCGATGCAGGGGATCTGCCGGCCGCGGGCGTCGGTGACGGTCCGTAGGACGAAGCCGCCGTAGCGTACGTACAGGGGGCCGTCGCGCCAGCGCAGGTCGCTGAGGATGTAGGGCCCCGGCTCGCCGTCGAGCAGGTCGCCGAGTTCGGTGAGAGTGGTCGTGAACTGCTGCTCGTCGAGCGGGTAGACGGTGATGAACTTGCCGCTGCTGCTGCGGTCGCCGTACTTGCTGTTGCGGTTGGTGAGGATGTGGGGGTTGCGGATGTACTTGTAGGGAATCCGCCGGGCCTCGCAGTAGGCGCGGACGACGGCCAGGACCGGCTCGGCCCGGTCCGGGACGGTCGAGACGTGGATCTTCCACCCCTGCGCCGGAAGCCGGCAGTCGTGGGGGGCGTGGAAGGACCAGTGGGGGTTGAGTTCACGGGTCCAGCCGTCGGGAAGCGGCTCGCGGGCAGCGGGGTAGTCGGCCGCCGCGTGATCCTCGGACGGAAGGTCGAAGTACGGGCTGTCCGGCTGGCAGTGCTGGATGTAGTGGAGGAACACCGTGTGCTTCCAGGGTCGGGTCGGGTGGCGGGGCGGTGGCTCAGCGCCAGCAGGGAGCCAGATAGGTGTCGTACAGCCAGTGGGCCAGCGTGCGTTTCCCCAGCGTGAGTTCGGCGTTGCCGGTCCGGTCCGACGGGGGCCGGGTGGTGATGAGCGGGTACGCGGCGGCGGGCATCGACAGGCTGGTGCTGGCCACGGGCGCGAAGGCCGAGAACGGCGCGGTGGTGGCAGTACTCCGCTCGGACCCGATCACGGCCTCGCCCATCGGGGTGTGTCCCGTCAACCCGGCACGGTAGAGGCGGACGGCCCCTCCCGCGTGGATGGCGGAACGGTCGGCCGAGGACGGGAGGAGCAGCTCCACCTGCCCGCCGTCGCGTACGGCGTAGCCGCCGGCCACGGTGTAGGGGAGGCGGACGAACAGCAGGGCGCAGACCACGGCGGCCGTGAACGCGGTGGCCGACAGCGCGATCCGCCACCGGGTGGCGCCGGCCGTACGGGCATCGGCGGCCGTGCGCACCGCGCCGCGTACCAGGAGCCACAGCAGGTAGCCCGCTGCGCACACCATCAGGATCGCTCCGGCGGTACCCATCCGTTGGAGCAGCGAGGCGAAGTTGCCCAGCGCCGGGATCACGATGAACAGGGGGGCGGCCATGCAGGCGAGGCCGAACGGGACGGCCCACCGCAGCTGAGGCAGCTCCGGTCGGTAGCGGCCGCCGTAGAGCAGCCGTGCGATCCGGTGGCGGGCGTCGGTCATCGCCAGGTCGCGCAGGTGCGGGATGTCCAGGTGGCTCATCAGGGCCAGGTAGCCGTCCAGCCGGACCACCGGCAGGAGGTTGAACGTTCCGGCGAGGTAGCCTGCGGCGGCGAACAGCAGCGTCCCGTCCTGCCAGCGGCCCGGCGCCGGGACGAGCGCGGCCAGCGCCGCGGAGCCGGCGATGACCCACTGGGTGGCGCTGCCGGCCAGGGCGACCCGGACGCGCTGTTCGTTGCGCGGCAGCCGCCAGCCGTCCGAGACGTCGCAGAAGAAGGCCGGCGAGAGGTAGAACAGCATCACGCCCATCCGGCTCGGCCGTCCGCCGTAGTAGGCGAGGACCGCCGCGTGGGAGAGCTCGTGCAGTGCGCTGGCGACGAGCATGGCGACGATGACACCGGCGTACACGCTCAGCGGCAGTGGCCGTCCGAGGACGTCGGACAGTTCGTGGCCGAGCGTCGCCAGCGCGGCCAGGCCGCCGGCGGCGAGGAGGGCGCCGATGACGCTCCACCGCTTCAGCCCCAGCAGGGCCATGGCGGGAAGGACTCCGGACAGCAGCCGCCGCGGGTGGACGACGGTCAGCTGCACGGTCAGTGGCGGTACGACCTTCAGGCGGGGCGCCCGGCGGGGCGCGCTGCGATCCGTGTCGCCGCCGTGGAACACCTTGGCCGCGACCAGTCTGCGCACGGCCGTGTCCACCACGGCGGTGGTCCAGCGGGGGCCGAGGACGGCGGCCAGTTCCTCGTGTCCCCTGGTGCCGTCGGCGGCCCGGGCCAGCCGCGCCAGGTCGGCACCAACCCGCAGGTACTGCTCGCCGCGTTGGATGGTCCACGGTGCGTCCGCGCCGGTCGGCGGGTGGACGGTCACGTTGTCGGCGAGCCGGGGGCGGCTGATGTGCTCGCTGTCCGCTCCGTTCCCCTCCTGCGGGGCGACGGCCGTATCGCTGGTCAAGGTCTCTCCCTCACGTCGCTCCGGGGCCCTGGCCGCAGCCGAGGTCGGGAGCGGGTGCCGGGACGCGGGGAAGGCTCCGCCGCGCCCCGGCACCACCGGGTGTCATGCCGTCAGGTCGCGACGATGATGCTGCCGATGCTGACGGTCGCCACGCTCCAGGCGGCGGCGCTCCAGTTGAACGGGGCGTCCATGCCCTCGAGCTCCTGCATGTCAAGCTCCAGGTCCTGCATGCCCAGCTCCAGCTCCAGCGAGCTGTTGATGTTCTCCTGCACTGTGTTCACCTCCTCTCCGACGGTCGGGGACGGTCAGGAACGGTCGGACCCGCGGCCCGCCACAGGACGTCGGGCGTCCCGCGGCGAGCCCGGTGCCGTGCCGTCAGGTCGCGACGATGATGCTGCCGATGCTGACGGTCGCCACGCTCCAGGCGGCGGCGCTCCAGTTGAACGGGGCGTCCATGCCCTCGAGCTCCTGCATGTCAAGCTCCAGGTCCTGCATGCCCAGCTCCAGCTCCAGCGAGCTGTTGATGTTCTCCTGCACTGTGTTCACCTCCTCTCCGACGGTCGGGGACGGTCAGGAACGGTCGGACCCGCGGCCCGCCACAGGACGTCGGGCGTCCCGCGGCGAGCCCGGTGCCGTGCCGTCAGGTCGCGACGATGATGCTGCCGATGCTGACGGTCGCCACGCTCCAGGCGGCGTTGCTCCAGTTGAACGGGGCGTCCATGCCCTCGAGCTCCTGCATGTCAAGCTCCAGGTCCTGCATGCCCAGCTCCAGCTCCAGCGAGCTGTTGATGTTCTCCTGCACTGTGTTCACCTCCTCTCCGACGGTCGGGGACGGTCAGGGTCGTCCGGGCCACGTCCGCACGCGGGTGGTGGACCGGAAGCTTTCGTGGTGCGCCGCTCGGGCTGCTCAGTGCGCCCCGGGCTCAGGTGTGCGCACGGCGTCACCGAGCACCGCCCGGACGTCGCCGAGCGTCAGGCCGCCCAGGGCAGGCAGTCCTGCTCCCCAGGCGCGGACCGTGCGCTGCGCGATCGCGTCCAGGTCGGCGGGGTGCGCCGTCGGACGGTGCTCGACGCCCCAGTGCTCCAGCAGGGCGGCGATGCCGGCCGACGGCTCGGCGGGCAGCGGCCGCGGGGCGGCGGAACGCAGCCCCTGCCACAGACGTCCGAGTCGTTCGGCCGAGCCAAGCCGTCGATCACCGGCGGCAGTTCGCCGGAACAGCGTCGGGAGCAGGGCCGCGACGGCCGTCATCTTGCGGACGCCGAGGGCGGTGGACAACTCGTTGGCGATGTACCAGCCCCGCAGGGCGAAGGGGTCGCGGTCCAGCTGCAGCCAGTCGCTGTGGGTGAGGGCACTGAGCCTGGCCGCCGCCCCGCGGACCTGGTCCCCCGGGCCGTCGCCGACGGCCCGGTAGCCCAGGACGAGGAGCTGGGCGGCGACCGTCAGGGCGAGGGCGTCCTCGACCGGACGGTCCCGCAGGTCGCCCGCGTAGACTCCGGCCACCCGGAACAGCGCCTCCAGTACGCCCTCGACGACGAGTTCGGCGGGCAGCCCGGCCGTGGCCAGGGGATCGAGCACGGCGAGCTCCGGCGCCAGCGATCGGCCCGCCACCAGCCGCTTGCCCTGCGCGGTTTGCAGACAGGCGACGCGACTCACCTCCGCGCCGGTGCCGAGCGTGGTGGGAACGGCGAGCAGCGGCAGGGTCCGGGTGCTCTCCCCGGGCAGCAGGAGCAGCCCGCTGCGCTGCGGAGCGGTCAGCCGGGGAGCCACACCGGGGTCACCTGCCAGTGCGGTCGCCAGCTTCGCCTGGTCCAGCAGGCTCCCCCCGCCGACGGCGGCGACCAGCCGGCCGGGACCGTGTCGCAGGCGGTCGGCGAGTTCGACGACGGACTCCAGCGTGCCCGGCCCGTCCAGCGGGATCACCTCGTGGACCGGCAGGGCCCGGGAGACCAGCGAGGCGATCGCGCTCCCGGTGAGCCTGGCGTCCACGAGCAGGACCGTGGAGGTCCCGGATGTCCGCTGGGCCGCCCATTCGGTGAACTCCCCCGCGCTGTACAGCACTCGGGTGGGCTGCTGCCATCCGCCGGTCACCGGCTGCCTCCCGCCGAGGTGCCGAGGGCCGCGAAGAACGTCTCGGCGCCGCGGGCGACGCAGTCCAGCAGTTCGTCCAGGTCCTCGTCGGTGTAGGTGAGCGCGGGGATGAGCTGAACGCCCTGCGGGCCGGGGTGGACGATCGCGCCGGCCTCCCGGACGGCCGCGACCAGGTCGGCGACGTTCTCCGCCGTCAGGGGCCCGCCGTCGGGAGCACCGAAGCCGAGGTAGCGGAAGCAGCCGACGCCCTCGGTCACGGTCAGCTGGGGCAGTCGGTCACCGAGGGACTTCAGCTCCGTGTCCAGACGGGAGGACAGGCGGTGGCTGAGCGCCTCCGCGTCCAGCCGCCGCATCTCCTCCAGCGTGGCCAGAATCGCCGCGCAGGTCATCGGAGTTCCGGCCTGGGTCTCGGCGTGGACGAACACCGCGTCGGCGTCGGTGAAGGCCTCGTCGACTCCGCGGGCGACCAGGACCGCGGCAGCGGCGCAGGTGCCGTTGGTCAGCGCCTTGGAGAGGATCAGGAGATCCGGCTGCCGGGGCCACCGGCTGGAGGCGAAGTACGGGCCGGTACGGGCGAAGCCGGTGGCGACCTCGTCGGCGACGAGCAGGAAGCCGTGCTGCTCGCGCAGGCGCAGCAGCTCCGCGAGGAACTCCTCGTCGAGAGGCACCGCTCCGTTGCCCAGCACCGGTTCGACGACCACGGCGGCGATCTGCCCGCCCTGACGGGCGAACAGCGCGTCCAGCTCGTCGACCGCGTTGGGACTGACGTGGCGGATCAGCCGCTGGTCCACCCCGTACATCCGCTGCCCCATGTCACCACCGGAGAGCGCGAAGCCGCCGAAGGTGAGGCCGTGGTAGCTCGTACGGAGACCGACGACCAGGGTTCGCTGCGCCTCGCCGCGCAGGGCGTGCAGCTGGCGGGCGAGCTTCATCGCCAGGTCGTTGGCCGCACCGCCGGAGGTGGAGAACAGCACCCGGCCGAAGTGGTCGCTGCCGCACAGGTCGACCAGTGCCTCGGCGGCCCGGCGGGCGTAGGTGTTCTCGTAGCGGAACACGCTCAGGTACGACGCGTCGCGGACCGCCTGGGCGATGGCGTCGGCGATGACCCCGTTGCCGTACCCGAGAGCGGTGTTCCACAGGCCGCTGGATCCGCAGAGCAGTTCGCGGCCGTCCGCGAAGGTCACCCGCACCCCCTGGGCCGAGACCGCGCACAGCTCGTCACGGCCGTGCCGGCTCGGGGCGAGCAGAGAGGGCCACACGGCGCTCATGCGGCGACCTCCGCGACGAGCAGCACGTCGTGGTGGTCGCTGCCGGTCGGCGGCAGCGGCTGACAGTCCGTCAGCTTCAGGCCGGCGTGGGCCAACTCGGCCTCCAGCTGTGCCACCGGGAAGACTCCGATCCGGGTGGTGCACACCGTGATCGGAGGCTCCGCCGTTTCGAGGGGATGCGGGAAGACCGTGACCGTGCGCACCTCGGCGTCTTCCGTCCAGTGCTCGTACATGCGGAACCGGGTGCCGTCGGCACCGTCGACGTCCATCACCTGCTCGGTGGTGGAGCTGCCGAAGTCCTGCACGTCCACCGCGGTGAGCAGGAACTTCCCCCCGGGAGCGAGGTGCCGGCGCACGCACCGGTAGAGGCCGGCCCGGCCGGTCGCGTCCAACAGCGAGACGGAGGTCGCACCGAGCACGATCGCTCCGAACTCCCGGCCCAGGTCGAAGGCGCTCATGTCGCCGGGGACGACGGTGCAGCGGCTGCGTCGCGCGACGGGTACGGTCCGCAGGCGCTCCTGAAGGATCCGGATCATGCCCGGCGCCAGTTCGAGGGCGGCCAGCTCGCGCCCCAGGGTGAGCAGTGGCATCGTCAGCCGACCCGAACCTGCGGCCAGTTCGAGGATGGGGCCGACGGTCGAGCGCACCGCACCGACCAGCTCGCGCACTTCGAGGGGCGAGCTGCCCGCGATCGCGTGGTAGACCGACGCGCCCGCCTCGTCGTACAGGTCGTGGAGCTCGGCCTTGTCGCCGAGTTCGGCCAGCAGCGCACCGGCCTGGCCGGGAACGGCGGCCCTCAGGTCCGCGCTCACAGGACGACCCCCGCCCGCGCGAAGAACTGCTGCACCTTCAGGAGCGCGGCCCGTCGGCCGTACTCGGCGGCTGCCTCGAGAGATCCCTGACACAGGAGCAGCTCGGCGAGTTCCCCTGCGGCACGGTTGAGTTCGAACAGCCGGGATCCCTCGGAGGTGTAGAGGTAGGCGGATTCGTCGGTCCACAGCACCAGGTGCCGGGCCGGCGTCCGAACCGGTTCGGCGATGTGGTTCTCCGGCCGCAGGCGTCCACCGAAGCCGGAGACGCGTACCCGCGGGACACCGCGGGATCGCAGCTCCCTCAGCGCGTCAACAGCCAGGAGGTACTCGCTGAGCCACGGCCGGCTCTCCAGCTCCGCACCTCGCCGTGGTTCGGGGAGCGCGGTGGCGAGGGTGACGGCACAGGGGTGCACGCTGGCGGCGTTCACCTGCTGCCAGACGGTCTCCAGGTCCGCCAGGCCGTCGCCCAACCTCCCCAGCGCCGAACCGTACGGTGAGACCGTCAGCTCGCCGTCGGCCCGGACGTAGAGCCGGTGCCGTGGGCCGGCTCCGTCCAGCGGCGCGCCCAGCCCCGGCAGATCCGCGAGCAGCAGCGCCGGATTCGCCAGGAAATCGGCGAATTCACCCTTCTCGCGAGCGGTGTCGGCGTCCCCCAGCCACACCTCGAAATCCGCTTCGTCCGCAATGCGGACCAGCGTCGGCCCGATCACCGAAACGTACTGGGTAATGCTGTAATTCTGCACCTGGAGATAGAAGTCGTCCCCCAGGGACGCCTCGGCGTCGCACTCGCGGAACGATCCGCCGTAGCCGACCAGATTCTCGCCGAGGTCCATCCGGTCGCCCGGGGCGAAGATCCGGTGATGGCCGTCCTCGGACTCCGCGCCGACCATTTCCCGCACGTCCCCGACATGCCGGGAATCCTCCAGGACAATGACCCGGCCCGGGCCCCGGCGGCCGGTGGCCCAAGCCATCAGATCGCGCATCTCGCCGCTCATCGCGTTTCCTCCATGCCACTCAGCGCAGTGACGATCGTCTTGATCTGACGCATGGCCGCCTGCGGCCCGCGGACACTCGCCACACCGGTCAGATTGATGACCACTTCATCCACGCCGGAATTCCAGAAAATCCTGATCTGCTCCACGAGCTCATCGACCTCACCCGCCAGGAAGGAACCGCCCTCGATCAGGGATCGCGCGTTCACCAGGGGGTCGCCGCTGCTGACGTCGATTCCGGCGCGCCCGAGCATGTCGGCATAGTGCGGCGCCTGCATGTGCGTACCGTTACTCGCCACCGCGACGGCCTCGATGTCCAGATCGGGCAGCGGCAGCGCCATCGGCACCATCGCGACCACCCGGGGAACGGGACGGCCCGCCGCCTCGGCCCCTTCACGCAGCGCGGGAAGCACCGTCTCCCGCAGATAGGACGCGGGCGTCAGCCAGGTGATGGCGGCATCCGCCACGCGACCGGCGAGACGCGCCATGCCCGGCCGCAGCACCCCGAGCCCGACCTGCACCTCCGGCGCGGGAGAGGGCGGCAGAGCGCCTTCGCAGTGGTAGTACTCGCCGCTGAAATCGAGCAACTCGCCCTGCAGCAGTCCGCGGACGATGGTGAGGTACTCCTCGGCCGCGGTCAGCGGGCTGGCGTAGGGCTCGCCGCGCATGGCGCGCTGCAGGGGGCCGCTGCCGGGACCGAATCCCGCGAGCACCGAGTGCCCGGTGGAGAGCGCCAGCGAGCGGGCCTGCAGGGCGGCTTCATAGGGGTGACGCAACGGCATGAGGCTGACGCCCAGCCCCGTCGGCACGCCGAAGCCCGTACCCGCCGCATGTGCGAAACCCTGGTGTGCCTCGACCGCCAGCGACTGCCCCTGCCACAGACGCGCGGCCCGGGTCCAGTGCACCAGCGCCGCGTACGGGGCCAACTGTTCAGGCCGTCGCGGCACAAATGGAACTAGAATCGAGAAGGATGGCACTGAATCACTCCGGGCATGACTGAATTACTCCGGGCACGAATGGACAGCCTGCCGGTTCGGGTCAATAAACCGGAAATGGCGGACCACAGGGCGGCAACGTACGAATCGATCCGGCACCGACCGAACCGGGCGCTCACAGCGCACGGCAGTCGGCAGCCGTTCTCCCCCGGCGGGCTATTTCAGCCGGCGTCAGCGCCAGGAGTCGACGAAAGAAACAGTTGCGAAGGGCGGGAAAGATGGCCCACTGCCCTGTTGAATGAACGGTGCGGGCTTGTCATCCGCCTCGGCGGACGACTACCGGCCCGAAGGATGCGGCAGAGCCGACTTCTGGTACGAGCTGCATCGGATAACCCCCGTGAACAGATGCATGCAGAACAATGATCCAGACGTTAGCACAGGCCCGCGATCATGCTGAAACGGCGCCATCCAGCCTTGGCTTCATCTCTGAACTTTCTCCCCGACTCCGCCACATCAAGGCCCGCGCCGCCCTGGCACCGGCAGCCCGGGGCGGCGACAGCGGACGGGATCCCGCCCACGAACCATCGGTTCGCCAGGGCTTCGCCGTTCTCGCGGAATGGCCGGTGCGACCACATGATGCCGAGGGTCGGAGCCCCGCAGCACGCACCGTGCCACCCACACCGCCTGAGGCCCCAGGCGGTGTGGGTGGCACGGGTGGCACGGGTGGCACGGTCAGGAGAGCAGGCCGCTGTAGTCCGGCAGCTTGAAGGTCCGCCCGGCGTGGCCGCCGCCCAGATCGGTCCAGTTGTTGCCGACGCTCGCGATGATCGTGACACCTTCGGCGACGACTGGCTCCGGGCCGGCGTCCTCGGCGATCCCTTGAGAGGGCCGGGCGGCGGCACGATGTATCGAGTGGCCAAGGCGCCGACGACGCCAGGAGGCCTGGCCGACGGAGTCTTCGCCTTTACGAGCCGGCGGTGGCCGCCTCCAGGGTGGTCGCCATGATCGGGCTGGTGAAGGTGTTCGTCGCGTCGCCCGGGGAGGGGTGGTAGGAGCCCCACTTGAGGTAGTTGCGGTCGCCGTCCCAGGTGGTGCCCTTGAAGGTGCCCGAGCCGGTGGTGAAGGTCTGCTTCACACCGTCGAACCAGAAGTCGATGGTGCCGTTCGTGCGGCCCAGACGGATCTTCAACGCGTAGGAGTGCCACCGGTTGTTGGCGGTCGGCGCGGTCCACAGCGGGTGCGCGACGTGGTCGGTGTCCCACTCCTGGAGGCGGATGCGCCCGGTCGTCGCGTCGATCTCGATCGGGTGGTTCGCCGTGTCGGTGCTCGGCGAGCACTTGAGCTGGAAGACGTAGCGGCTGTCCGAGTCCTTGATGTCCACCTTGGACGACCAGCCGAGGTAGAACGTGTCGCCCTCCTTCAGGTCGGGGCCGAGCGTCTCGCAGCGCTCCTCGCCCGCGGCCTGGAACGCCCGCCACACACGGCCCTTGGCGGAGTCCTTGACGACGCCGAAGTCGCCCACCGCGCACTGGACGTCGGCGAAGGAGGACGGGCCCTTGCTGGTGCTCGGGGTCCACAGAACCTTGCCCGTCACGGCGGCGGAGCTGCTGGCGGTGGCCGAGCCGCAGGAGATCGCGAGCGTGGTGAGGGCCACGACGCCGACAACGGTCTTGCGGTGGTCGGACAGAAAGGACATGCCTCTCCCAAGGTGGATGAGTGGCCGGAACGGACTTCGTCCGGGCCGGTCGGCCCGGATGCACGGAGCGATTCGACCACCTGACGGCCCGTCTGGCCAAGTGGGTCGACCTGCAGAGGCACTTTCGGGCAATCCACCGGTCGGACGGGCAGCGGGGCGGGGCCAGCCCTTCCGCCGGGCCTGGCCGGCCTTGCTCGGCGAAGACCACCAGACCGCCGAGCTCGACCACGCTGACCTTCGGCTTCGGTGACGGACAGTCAACTCGCGTACCAGGCAGAGGAGTCCCTGCCGGTGCGGTGCTGCGTCTCGAAGTCGACGTGCACCGCGCCGAAGCGCTGATGGAATCCCTCGGCGGTCAGGGCGCCGGCCCGGCACGGCGCCGCTGCCGTTGCGGCTATCGCCGTGGTCCGAGCCAGTGCTGCAGCTCCAGTGCGAGGCCCACCTGCAGCCCGCGTCCGGGTCGCGGTCGGGGCAGCAGCGCGTCGGCGCGGGCGATGCGGTTGAGGACCGTGTTGCGGTGGGTGTACAGCCGGCGCGCGGCGCGGCTGGCGTTGCAGTCCTCCTGCAGGTAGACGCGCAGGGTCCGGGCGAGTTCGGGGGGCGCGTCGGCCAGCTCCCCGAGCGTGGAGGCGACGAACTCGCGTGCCTGGTCCTCGTCGTGTGCGGCCATGGCGACGACCTGTACGTCCTCGTAGGCGGTGAGCCGGGGCGGCTGGTGCATCCGGAACATCAGCCGTTGGGCGGTCAGTGCCTGCTGGTGGCTGAGCCGGAAGCCGGTGGGACCGTCACCTGGTATCCCGGCGGCCGCATGCGCGTTGGTGCCCGTGGCGGCGAGGGCCTCGTTCAGGACCTCGGTGTCCACATTCCCGGGAACCGCGATCCAGGCCCACAACACCGAGATTCCCGCGGCGACGGTGAGGGGCCGCCGGGCTCCCGCCGCCTCGGCGATCACGTCGGCTGCGGACTCCAGCTCACCCTGTTCCATCATTCCGGGCGCGTGCCACAGCACCAGGGCCAGGTGGCGCCCCCTCAGGTCGTAGCCGAGGCGTGCACTTGCCCGTTCTTCGGCGATCGGCGCGCCCTGGAGCAGCAGATTGACGGTCTCCAGCCGCCGGGCGGGCACGCCACCGACGAGCTGGTCGCGTTCGTGCTCCACATGCTTCTGAACGCCGGCCAGGGTGCGGTCCACGAACCGGGACATGGAGCGGGCCGCCAGGTCGAGCGATGCGGCCAGCACCTCCGGGGAGCCCGGCTCGGCGAGCGCCGCGCGCATCCAGTACCGCCACAGCAGATTGTGCCCGCGCCAATAGCCCTGGACGAGATAGCGCTCGTCGACGCCGCGTCGGACCATGTCGCGCGCCACGTCCAGGATCTGCGCCGTCAGGTCCGCAGGAACCGGGCGGCCAGGACGGAGCCGGTTGGCGCGTACCCAGCGCCCGACGGTGTCCCGGTTGCTCGCGGCGATCTCCTCGGCCATGACCGGGTCGATCGGCGCGTCCGGCGTGTCCGGGGCCAACTGCTGACCGATCTCGGCAAGCAGCTCGTCCAAGGTGTCCTGCATGCGCTCCGCAGTCGCCCGGATATGCGCCGCCACCTCGGGCGCGGGCACCACCCAACCGTGCTTCATGGTCCCAGGCTAGCCCGAACCGTGCTGGGCACAATGCACAGACAGTAGCCGCAAGCATGGGCAGATGCCCATGGTCAGGCCCGGGACGGCGCTCTAGATTGGGGCACGCTGCGAAGCGAATCGCTGCTCACCGCCCCGGAAACCGCTAGGGACCGCGGCCCGTGGGCCCAGCGGCGACGACCACCGGTGGTCCGCGGCCCCAGCCCCAGACACAAGGGAGAGACAGGCAGTGCAGCGCTCCGTCTACACCGAGGACCACGAGAACTTCCGGGAGATGATCCGGGACTTCATCTCCCACGAGGTCGTGCCCCACTACGACGCCTGGGAGGCCGCCGGGCACGCGCCGCGCGAGTTCTACCTCAAGCTCGGCGAACTGGGGATCTTCGGTATCGAGGTCCCGGAGGAGTACGGCGGCTCGGGTGTCGGCGGCTTCAAGTACCAGGCCGTGACCGTCGAAGAGCTGATGCGCGCCGGCGTGTCCTTCGGCGGCTCCAGCGTGCACACCGGTCTGGTCCTGCCCTATCTGCTCAACTTCGCCAGCGATGAGCAGAAGAATCGCTGGCTGCCCGGCTTCGTCTCCGGGCGGATGATGACCGCCATCGCCATGACCGAGCCCGGCACCGGCTCCGACCTGGCCGGCATCCGGACCACCGCGACCCTTTCCGACGACGGCACCCACTATCTCCTCAACGGCGCGAAGACCTTCATCACCGGCGGTGTCCTCGCCGACCTGATGCTGGTGGTCTGCCGCACCTCCCCGGCCTCGGCGGACAACCGTCGCGGCGGCCTGTCCATCCTCTGCGTGGACACCATGAGCGAGGGCTACGCGGTCGGCCGCAAGCTGGAGAAGATCGGCCTGCGCAGCTCCGACACCGCCGAGCTCTCCTTCACCGACGTCAAGGTGCCGGTGGAGAACCTGCTCGGCGAGGAGGGCAACGCGTTCGCCTACCTCACCCACAACCTGATCCCCGAGCGACTGGGCATCGCCGTCGCCGCCGTCGCCGCCGCCACGGCCGCCATCGACTTCGCGCTCGCCTACACCCGCGACCGCAAGGTCTTCGGCCAGCCGGTCTCCGGGTTCCAGAACACCAAGTTCGTCCTCGCCGAGTGCGCCGCCGAGGTCGCCGCCGCACAGGCTCTGTCCGACCGGGCCCTGGAGCTCATCGAGCAGGACGAGCTCACCTCCGCCGACGCCGCTGCCACCAAGCTCGTCTGCACCGAGACGGCGTCGCGGGTGATCGACAAGTGCCTGCAACTGCACGGCGGCTACGGCTACATGCTCGAGTACCCCATCGCCCGCCTCTACACGGACAACCGCGTCTTCCGCATCTACGGCGGTACCAGCGAGGTCATGAAGACCGTCATCGCCAAGTCCATGGGCCTGTGACCGTACCGGGCTCCTTCCCCACATCGAGCGAGGAATCGATCACCCCGTGAAGGCCTTTGACACCCCTGCCGACCTGGTCGCGGCCGTCGGCACCGAGATCGGCCACAGCGACTGGCTCACCGTCGATCAGCATCGCATCGACCTGTTCGCCGAGGCCACCGGCGACCACCAGTGGATCCACACCGACGCCGAGCGCGCGGCCGCCGGCCCTTTCGGGGCCACCGTCGCCCACGGCTTCCTGACCCTGTCTCTGCTGCCGGTCCTCAGCGGGCAGGTCTACCGCGTCGACAACATCCGGATGGCCGTCAACTACGGCCTGAACAAGGTCCGCTTCATCAGCCCGGTGCGCGTCGGCTCCAGGGTACGCGCTCGCGTCGCCCTCACGGCGGCCGAGGAGACGGCCGGCGGCTGGCAGATCACCTCCGAGGTCACCATCGAGCTCGACGGCGTGGACAAGCCCGCCTGCGTCGCCGAGGCCGTCGCGCGCCTCTACGTCTGATCCTCCACCACCCCACCCCCCCCCCCCCGAGGAATCACTGTGAGCGAGAACTCTCGGCGCGTCGCCGTCGTCACCGGCGCTGCCCGCGGCATCGGTGCCGCCACCGCCCTTCGCCTGGCCCGCGACGGCTTCGCCGTCGCCGTCTGCGACCTGGACGAGGCCGCCTGCGCCGACACCGTCGCCGCCGTTGAGAAGGACGGCGGCCGGGCCCTGGCCGTCGGCGTCGACGTCGCCGACGCCGAGCAGGTCGGATCCGCCGTCGCCCGGATCGCCGAGGAGCTGGGCCCGCCGGTCGCCCTCGTCAACAACGCCGGGATCACCCGCGACAACCTGCTGCTCAAGCTGACCGAGGCCGACTGGGACGCGGTCATCGGGGTCCACCTGCGCGGCGCCTTCCTGATGAGCCGCGAGGTCCAGCAGCACATGACCGCCGCGGGCTGGGGCCGGATCGTCAACCTGTCGTCCACCTCCGCGCTGGGCAACCGCGGCCAGGCGAACTACTCGGCCGCCAAGGCCGGCATCCAGGGCTTCACCAAGACCCTGGCCATCGAACTGGGCAAGTTCGGCATCACCGTCAACGCCGTCGCCCCGGGCTTCATCGCCACCGACATGACCGCCGCCACCGCCGCGCGGATCGGCATGTCCTTCGAGGACTTCCAGACCTTCGCCGCCGAGCAGATCCCGGTACGCCGGGTCGGCCGCCCCGAGGACATCGCCGGCACCGTGTCCTTCCTGGCCGGCGACGACGCCGGTTTCGTCTCCGGTCAGGTCATCTACGTCGCCGGTGGCCCCCAGGGCTGAACCCGCCGCAGAGCGGCACGGATCCGGCCCGAGGCTGTCCACTACCTGAACAGGCGGTCACCGCTGGTGGCCATGCGGTGGGTGGCGCCGTGGCGGTTCACCCAGTCACGGACGAGGTTGATGGCGTTGGCGCACTGCCAGCTGTTGTCGTACTCGCGCACTCCGGTGAAGCTGCCGTAGCCGGCGATGATGCCGTCCACACGCGCATCGCCCAGCAGTCTGTCGACGTACCACGGATCGTTGTAGGTGGTCGTCCAGGACAGCGTGGCCGCGAGCTGTCCAGCGGCACGGTCCCCGGCGCCCTTCTTCAGTTCCGCGCACGTGTTGTAGGTGGCTTCCGTGCAGTTGCCGAACCCGCTGGCGATATTGCTGTCCCCGTAGTCCATCGCCCGGTGACCGGCCGGGAATGCGGAACCGGACCGGTCGAAGGCGCTTCGGACCTGATCACGGGTCCCGGTCGTCGTGATCCCCTCCAGGCTGCCGAGCCTTCCTTCCAGGCTCTTCCAGCCCCTGCCGCCGACGTCCGGAGTGCTGCCGCCGTGGTACTCGTAGAAGCCGTAGAGCACCTGGATCCCGGCAGCCGTCAGCCTCTGCGCCTTGTCACGCAGCCCTGCGACGCTGCACCCGCGGTTCTGCTGTTCTCCGCAGTAGTTCGGGTCCTTGATGTCCAGCCACACCAGCGCGAGCCGGCGCCCTGCGTTGGCGTTGGCGTTGGAGACAATGCGGTCGATCATGCTGTCGAAGCTGGGCCCCAGCCGGGCGTCGCCGGCCGAGGAACAGTCGTGATAGGCGCGCCATTCGTTCGGATTCCACCAGGCGCAGACGTCGATCTCGATGCCGTTGGCGCCGTGGTCGAGCGCGGCGTCCACGCCGTCCAGAGTGTCGACCCGGTGCGCGATGGCGTAGATCGGGTGACGCTGATCGGCTGCTGCCGCCGGGGTCGTCCCGAGCGCGGTGGCACCGATGATCGCGCACAGTGCCGCCATCAGCGCCGGTAACATCCGCCGGGCGGGACCATGCCTGAGACGATTGATCAAGGAAGGCACTCCTTCTTGTCGGTTGCCCTGAGGCGGACAGTGGATTTCACCAACTGTGCGTTGACATACGATAAATGGACCCGAAATCCGGGTGCGGACGGGTTCCGATTCCACGAGCTGCACGAGGTGCCTCGACCCCTGTGATCGTCGGGCCGGCCACCGAGGCCCGCGCGGACGTCCACGAGGCAACGTCGATGTGGACCAGGCCGAATCCCGCACTGCGGCCCCCGGCCCGTCGAACAGGATGCCATCCTGGCCGAAGCCGTCGTCCGGCCACGCCAACTCTGTGATGTCCAGGCGCGGTTGACGCCTCCGTCGAGTGTCGGTCCAAAGGCAGACGGGAAGGCCGAGCAGGCACCCCTCCGAGCAGCGCGACGCAGGAGTCGGGCTCACGGCCCTACTCGGCGTCGCGAGCACCGGAACACGAAGCAGCCACCACGGCTTCACGCCCAGGTCCTGACATGGCAGGGCCGGCCCGTTCGGGGATACGCTTGACAGGCGTTTCCGCGCCCGCCGGCCCCATATCGAACAGTTCGACAGTCACCGAAAGTCGGTTCTGTCACTCAAGGTTGCGCCACCTCCGGGGCGCATCACAACCCGTCGCCTTCGACGAGCGTGCGAGAACATCGCGGATTTCCACTCGGCCGAGCGGCGTCATGCGCTGGTTCCCCGCGTCTGGCACACGGTCCGCCGCATGACCTTCGCCGTGAGGGAGGAGACCAGTTCCCATGGACCTCAGTACCATCACGGAAGTCATCCGGCGACCGTCCGACCGGCCAGGCGAGGACTGGCAGAACGGCGACGCTTGGCTCGCGGGCGGAACATGGCTGTTCTCCGTGGAACAGCCGGGCCTACGCCGCCTGATCGACCTGACGGCCTTGGGCTGGAAACCGCTCGTCCCGGGCGACGCGGGTCTCGAGATCGGCGCGACGTGCACCATCCACGACCTGTACGCGTTCGCGCCGCCGCCGGACTGGGTCGCGGGCAGCCTCCTCGTAACAGCCTGCGAGGCGTTCCTGTCCTCGTTCAAGGTCTGGAACTCGGCCACCGTCGGCGGAAACATCTGCATGTCCCTGCCAGCAGGCCCGATGGTCACGCTGACGGTCGCGCTCGAGGCACGGTACGAGCTGTGGGCTCCCGACGGGTCCGTGCGCACCGTCGACGCCCTCGACTTCGTGACCGGGAACAACAGGAACATCCTCGCTCCCGGCGAAATACTGCGCCGTATCGAGATTCCGGCGCGCGCCCTGAGAAAACGCCCCGCGCACCGCCGCTTCACGCTCACCCGTCTCGGCCGTTCGACGGTGTTCCTCATCGGCACGCACACGCCCGGAACGAGCGATCTGCTGCTCACCGTCACCGCCGGCACCACACGGCCCGTCCGCCTCGCTTTCGACACCATTCCCGACGGCCAGGCCCTACGGCGGAGCATCGACGCCATCCCGGCCGACGTCTGGTTCGCCGACCCCAACGGGACCCCCGACCACCGTCGCCACCTGACACAGCACTTCGCCGAAGAGATTCGCAGCGAACTCCTGGCCGGGGGCCCGGCATGACCTACCTGGTGAACGGCAGGAGCTTCGACGAAGAGCCGGAGCCGGGCCAGTGCCTGCGCACCTTCCTGCGCGCACTCGGCCACTTCGGGGTCAAGAAGGGCTGCGACGCGGGCGACTGCGGTGCGTGCACGGTGTGGCTGGACGGCAGTCCGGTCCACAGCTGCATCACCCCGGCCTTCCGCGCGGAAGACCGTGAGGTGACCACGATCGAGGGTCTCGGATCGCCCGGCGACCTGCATCCGGTGCAGCGCCGGTTCCGGGACGCCCCGGGGTTCCAATGCGGTTTCTGCACCGCCGGGATGATCATGACGTCGGCGACGTTCACCGAGGACCAGAAGGAGGACCTGCCGACGGCGTTGAAGGGCAATCTCTGCCGCTGCACCGGCTATCGGGCCATCGAGGACGCGGTGAAGGGCGTCGTCGGCGTGCAGACCGCCGCACCGGGAAAGGCCGTCGGAACGAGCGTCGGCGCGCCGGCGGCCGACGATGTGGTGACCGGTCGAGCCGAGTTCACGATGGACACCCGGATGGCGGGCATGCTGCACCTCAAGGTGCTGCACTCGCCCCACGCACACGCCCGGATCGTCTCGATCGACAAGACCGCCGCGCTCGCGGTCCCCGGCGTGCATCGCGTCTACACCTGGGAGGATGTGCCGCGCAGGCGCTTCACCACAGCGATCCACACCGACCACCTCGTCGATCCTGACGACACCTACATCCTCGACAACACGGTCCGCTTCGTCGGCCAGCGCGTCGTCGCCGTCCTCGCCGACACGGTCGGGGCGGCGGAGGAGGGCTGCCGGAGGGTGGCCGTGGAGTACGAGGTGCTGCCGGCGGTCCTCGACCCCGAGGAGGCCATGGCCGAAGGGGCGCCACAACTGCACGGCTCCGCGGATCCGTTCGTCCGGGATTCCGTCCACAACCTCCTGCTCGAGATCCACTCGCACATCGGCGACGTCGACGCGGGGTTCGCCGCGGCCGACGTGATCCACGAGGGTACCTACTCCTCACCGCGCGTCCAGCACGCACACCTTGAGACTCACGGCTCGATCGCCTGGATGGAGGACGGCCGGCTGAACGTCCGCACCAGTTCGCAGTCGCCGTCGATCGCGAAGGTCAAACTGGCCTATCTGTTCGCACTCCGCCCGGACCAGCTCCGCGTGTTCTGCAAGCGCGTCGGCGGCGGTTTCGGTGGCAAGCAGGAAGTCATCTCCGAGGACCTCGTCGCGCTCGCCACCCTGGACACCGGGCGGCCCGCCTGTCTCGAGTACACGCGCGAGGAGGAGTTCACCACGGCTTCGCCCCGGCATCCGATGAAGCTGACGGTCAGGCTCGGCGCGAAGGCGGACGGCACGCTCACGGCGTTCCAGGTGCGCAACGTGTCCAACACGGGCGCCTACGGCAACCACGGCGGCGAGACGCTGTACGCGGGGGGCGCCGCCGTCATGATCTACCGCTGCCCCAACAAGAGGTACGACGCCTACTCCGTCTACACGAACACCGTTCCGAGCGGCGCACTGCGCGGTTACGGGATGACCCAGCCGGCCTTCGCCGTGGAATCGGCGATGGACGAACTGGCCCTCGCCCTGCACATGGATCCGCTCGAACTGCGACGCCGCAACATAGTGTGCCCCGGCGATCCGCTCGTCGCGATGCACGACGGCCCCGACGACGTGACGTTCACCGAGGACGGGCTGGCCAAGTGCATCGACCTCGTGGCCGGCGCCCTGGCCCGTACGGCCGATCAGCCGTCGCCCGGCCCCGGGTGGCGCGTGGGGGTCGGCGTCGCGAGCTCACTGCACGAGACCGCGCCCCCGACCGAGCACATCTCCGAGGCCTGGGTCACGCTCGGCGACGACCTCGTGTACGAACTGGCCGTCGGCACCGTCGAATTCGGCGAGGGCACCTCCACCGCGCACGTCCAGATCGCGGCCAACCAGCTGGGTACGACGCCCTCGCGGATCCGCCTGGTGCAGTCCGACACCGACCGGACGGGATTCGACACCGGCGCATTCGCGAGCGCCGGACTCTTCGTGGCGGGCAACGCGGTTCTCCGAGCCGCCAACGCGGTGCGCGACCGCATCCTGGGGTTCGCCGCCGCGCACACGGGTGTCCACGTCGTGATGTGCTCGATGGACGACGAGGACGTCGTCTGCGGAGACGAGCGCGTCTCGCTGGCCGAGCTCGTCGCCCTGGCCCGGGCGCGCGGCATTCGCTTCACCGCCGCCCGCAAGGCCTACGGCTCGCCCCGGAGCGTCACGTCCAACACCCAGGGGTTCCGCGTCGCCGTCCACCGGGTGACAGGCGAGATCCGCATCCTGTACAGCGTCCAGGCCGCCGACGCCGGTGTGCTCATCAACCCGGAGCAGGTCCGGGGACAGGTGGACGGCGGTGTCGCCCAGGGCATCGGATTCGCACTGACCGAGAACTACCAGGTCGACGCGGACGGAGCCGTGGTCAACCCGAACCTCCGCAACTACCGAATCCCCACCTACGCCGATGTCCCCCGCACCGACCTGCTGCTGGTGGGCTCGTCGGACTCCGTCGGGCCCATGCGGTCGAAGGGGATGGCGGAATGCTGTGTCAACCCGGTGGCGCCCGCCTTGGCGAACGCGCTTCGCGACGCCACGGGCATCCGCTGCCGCGAGCTGCCCCTCACCCCGGAACGGATCTACAGCCGGCTCGATGAGAGCCAGTCGGCGCGGACGGGCCCGAGACGATGACCGCCGAGAAGCACGCGGACGCCGCGGCGACGGTCATCCTCGGCCGGAAGGTCCGACCCGAAATGGAACGGGAGTACGAGAAATGGCAGGAGGGCGTCAACGCCGCCGCCGCCGAATATGCCGGACACCTCGGCTCCGAGATCTCCCCGCCGACGGCCCTGCAACCCGACTGGGTCATCGTCTACCGGTTCGACTCGATCGCCCATCTGCAGGCGTGGATCAACGGCGAGACCAGGCAGCGACTCCTCGACATCGGCGAGAAGTACTTCGACGGTCCCGCGACCCAGCAGGTGATCAGGGGCGGCACGCAGCCGACGGACCCGCTCGTCACCGTTGTGGTGACCCATCACGTCCACCCGGACCAGACCGATGACTTCCTCGACTGGCAGCGCCGCATGAGCCACGAGGAGAGCAAATTCGAAGGCTTCCGCGGCACCGAGATCTTCCGCCCGATCGAGGGCCTCCAGGACGAATGGACCACCCTGTACCGCTACGACAACGCCGAACACCTCGACGCCTGGCTGACGTCTGCGACGCGGCAGGAGGTTCTCGCCGAAGGCAAGCGGTTCGACTTCAAACTGCAAACGATCGACAACTCGTTCGGCAACTGGTTCGCCTTCGAGGAGAACGGCAAGGAAGCACCGCCGCCCTCGGGCACCAAGACCGCCATCGCGGTCTGGGTCGGCCTGTACCCGACGGTTGTGCTGCTGACGCTCGCGCTCTCGCCGCTGAAGTGGCCGCTCTGGTTCGGGCTGCTCGTGGGCAACCTGCTGTCGAGCTTCATCATGAGCTTCTTCACGATGCCGTACTACGTGAACCGGCTGCTCAGGCGGTGGTTGCGGCCCCCGCCGGACGAACCGCCGGCGAAGACCAACCGGATCGGCCTCGGCATCGTCGTCGGCGTGACCGTGTTCTGGGCCGTCGTCTTCTACGCCGTTACGACCCGAATCTGGACCCTGCCCTGACCCGGGACCATGAGTCTGGCGACGCCGTCGCCCATCTTCTGGCAGCCCCCGGCGGCCAGTTCTCCGGCGAGGACGTCCCGCTGGCGCACCACGTCCCGGCGGACCGGGCCCAGGTGTGGTCAGCCGAAGCGGAAGACGGCCGTGGCCTCGGTGTTGTGGCGCGCGCTGGACATTCGAGCTCGGCCAGGACGCCAATCCGGCGGGGGATCGACAGGTGCGCCTCTCTGCGGAGGTCAACGGCGTTTTGAAGCCGTGGCGGTGGAGCCGGTAGGTGAGGGCGGGGCCGGCGACGGAGGCGCCGGAGATCAGCACGTTGCGGTTCTTCACGGTGGTGAACCTGCCCGGAAGTGGTCACTGGGGGCTCACCGTCGGCTCACCGCCTCGACGACGGGCGCGGGAAGCCCGAACAGGCCCAGCACGGCGGGGGCGGAGGGGCCCGCCTCGGCCGCGGCCTCGGCAGCCGTGCGGTAGTGCGTGCGGGCCGTGACGTGGTCACCGCGCAGTTCGGCGACGCGGGCGAGTCCGGTGAGCGTGCGCACCCGGTTGCAGAGGGCTTTGATCCAGTGCGGGTCGATCCGTTCCAGCGCCTCGGAGTACAGCCGTTCCGCCGCGGTCAGGTCGCCTTCCGACAGGGCGAGGTCGGCCTGCCCCCGCAGGGCGGCGGCGAGGCCGTCGGCGCTGCCGGCGCCGACGGCCAGCTCCGCGGCTCGCACGTAGTCGGCACCGGCCGCCGCGGGGTCGTCGGCGGCGAGCTGGTCACCCCGGCTGACCAGGAGGTCGGCGGCGTCCTCCAGGGCGCCGAGCTGTTCGGTCAGGGCGAGGGCCCGATCGGTCAGCGCGACCGCCTCCGCTCGGTCGCCGCGCCCGGCCGCCAGTCCGGCGAGCATGTCCAGGGCCAACGCGCTTCCCCAGCGGTCGCCGAGCGCACCGAACGCGTCACCGGCCAGCCCGAAGGCGCGCTCGGCTCCCGGGGTGTCGCCCGTGCCGAGGAATCCGAATCCCGACACGTACCGGGCCACCGCCCGTGCCCACGGCTCGGGGCAGTCGTGTTGCGCCGAGACCAGTTCGAACGCGCTCTGCCGGTCATCGGCTTGAGCCTGGCCGGCGCTGCGCATCATCCACACCAGCAGCGCGACCGGGTACCGGCCCGCCCGCTCGCCCGGCCATGCCGCGGCCAGCGCCTGTTCGGCCGCAGCACGGTGCCGTTGCCAGACCGGCTGCCCGGCGCTGCCTGACGCGGCGAGCAGCACGCACACCGCGTACTCCTCGCCGCGCCCGGCCGGGGGCCGGTCACCGATCGTCTCCAACAGCGCGGCGGCGTGGGGCGCCACCGACGTGGACGCACCACGGATCCACAGGTAGGCCGAGGCCGAGGCCAGCAGGTCCAGGGCCGCCGCCACTTCCTGCGCCCGGACAGCCCGACGTACCGCCGTCAGGAGGTCGTCGTGCACGGCGGTGACGACCGGCAGCCACTCCAGCTGTTCGGCCGTCCTCAGGTACGGGTCGGCGGTCCGAACCAGCTGCCGGACGTACCGGCCATGGGCGCGCTCTGCCACGTCCTGTTCGCCCGCCGCCGCCAGCTGTTCGGCGGCAAAGGTGCGGATCGTCTCCAGCATCCGGTACCGGCCGCGGCCGGCCTGCAGGAAGGACTTGTCCGCCAGCGACTCCAGCGTCTCGCCGTCGGCGTCGCACACCCCCGCCGCGGCCTCGGCCGACGCGCCGCCGGCGAACACCGCGAACCGTCGGGCGGCCCGCCGCTCGGATTCGGAGAGCAGGTCCCAACCCCAGGCGACCACCGAGCGCAGGGTCCGGTGGCGCTGGTCGGCCGTCCGGGTGCCGCGCCCGGCGATCCCGAGCAGGTCGTCCAGCCGTCCCGCGAGGTCGGCGATCTCCATCGTGCGCAGCCGGGCCGCAGCCAGTTCGATGGCCAGCGGCAGGCCGTCCAACGCCGTGCAGATCCTCCGCACGAGAGCGGGATCCGGCGCGAAGCCGCGCCGGACGGCGGCGGCCCGGTCGGTGAACAGCCGCATGGCCGCGTCCTCGTCGAGCGGCCCCACGTACTGCAGGCTCTCGCCGATGATGCCGAGCGGCTCGCGGCTGGTGGCCAGGATCCGCAGCCGTGGGCAGGTCGCCAGCAGCCGCGCCACCAGCGCGGCACTCTCCTCGACGAGGTGCTCACAGTTGTCCAGGACGAGCAGGAGCATCCGGTCCGACAGCGCCGTGATCAGGCGGTCGAGCGGTGCCCGCACACCGTCCAGGTGGAGCCCGTTCCCGCGCAGGCCGAGCGCGCCCAGCAGCGCCTGCGGCAGCGCGGCGCCGTCGCGCAGCGGGGCCAGCTCGGCGAAGCACACCTCGTCGGCCGGGCTGCCGGCGAGCTCGACGGCCAGCCGGGTCTTCCCGACACCGCCGGGGCCGACCAGGGTGACCAGGCGGGCCACCCGCAGCAGCTCCGCGGTCTCGTTCACCTCGCCGGCGCGGCCCACGAAGGAGGTCAGTTGCGCCGGCGGCGCGGTCGGCGACGGGGTCGGATCGGCGCTCAGCAACTCCCGGTGAATCGCGGCCAGTTCGGCCGACGGGTCGGCACCGAGCTGCTCGGCCAGGTGCCGCCTGGTCTCCTCGAACACCACCAGTGCCTCGGCCTGGCCGCCCTCGGCGAACAGCGCGCGCATCAGCAGCGCCGCCAGCTGTTCGCGGAGCGGGTGGCGGCCGACGAGTGCGCGCAGTTCCGGTACGGCCGCGCGGTGGTCGCCGAGGCGCAGCGCCCCCTCGAACCGGTCCTCCAGCGCCGCGAGCCGGAGTTCCTCCAGCCGTACCGCTGCCGCCCGGGCCGTCTCGCGTTCGGCGACCTCGGCCAGCGCGGGGCCCCGCCACAACCCGAGCGCCTCGCGCAGCAGCGCGACCGCCTGTTCCGCCTCGCCGTCCCGCAGCGCGGCTCGGCCCCGGCCGGCCAGCCGCTCGAACCGGCAGGCGTCCACGGCGTCCAGCTCGACCACGATCCGGTAGCCGGCCGCTGAGCGCTCGATCGCCGCCGGTCCCAGCGCCGTCCGCAGCCTGGACACCTGGGACTGCACCGCGTGCGCCGACAGCGCCCCGGCCGGGTCGACCTCCTCGGCCAGCCGGTCGGCGGAGACCACCTCACCGGGGCGGACCAGCAGCAGTGCCAGCAGCGCTCGGCGGGCCGGCCCGCCGAGCGGAACCTCGGATCCGTCGTCGCGCCACGCCTTGGTCTCGCCGAGGATTCCGAACCGCATACGGCTGATTATCCATCAGATACGATCACGCCGGAACGATGGGGCCGAGGTACGTCCCGCCCGACACGTCGATCGTCTGGCCGGTCACCCAGCGCCCCTGCGGGCCCGCCAGGAACCCGACGACGTCGGCGACGTCCTCCGGCTCACCGAGCCGCCCGAGCGCAGTGATCGCCTCCAGGCCCGCGACCACCTCGGGAATCGCCGTGTGGCCCGCGGTCATGTCGGTCCGCACGGCGCCGGGTGCCACCGTGTTCACCGTGATCCCCCGCCGGCCGAGTTCATTGGCCAGCGACGGGGCCATCGACTCCAGTGCCGCCTTGCTGACCGTGTACGCGATCTGCGTGGAGACCGCGAGCCGGCTGGCCATCGAACCCATGTTGACGACCCGGCCACCGTCGTTGAGCAGCGGCAGCACCCGCTGGATGACGAAGAACGGCGTGCTGACGTTGACCGCCCACAACCGGCCGAACTCCTCCGGGGTGACCCGGGCGATCGGGTTGCCCGAGAGGACCCCCGCGTTGTTGACCAGGATGTCCAGGCCGTCCACACCGCGTGCCGCCAGCCCCGCGGTCAGCCCCTCGAACAGCCGGTCCACCGCGCCGTCCTCGCCGAAGCGGGCCTGGACGGCGAACGCCCGGCCACCTGCGGCCTCGATCCGTGCCACGGTCTCCTTGGCGGCATCCTCGTTGCCGCCGTAGTGCACGGCCACCAGGGCGCCGTCCGCGGCCAGCCGCAGTGCGACCGCCCGCCCGATCCCTCGCGACCCGCCCGTCACCAGCGCCGTCCTGCCGGTCAGCTCGCCCATGGTCATGCTCCCCCCGTCGTGGCCGGCCCTTGGCGGATCCGGCGATGACCCAAGACTGCCGACGACCGCTCACCGCCCCCTCACCGCCGGCTCACCGCCCACCGAGGGACGGACCTTCCGTCGCACGAGCGAACCGCCGCCTGTTGGGACCTGCCGGGTCGTCGAGACTCGGTGCCAGAGCGACCGGCAGACGAGTACTCCCGCCGCCGGAACCGCTGCGAGCCCTGGGGTCGGACCGTGCCCCTGCTGGTCGGCCGGGAGGCCATGACCGCTGTTGGGGTGGCGTGCCGGCCGAACAGCGAGTGAGCACTGGATCCATCAGGCCGCGTGCCGTGTCTTCCTCCTCCGCGGGGGTATAGCATCGGTGCATCCGGCTCGCGGAGAGTCGGTGGACGGCATATTCCCACGGGCCCGGCACCCGAGGACGCTGTACATGGGCGTGGTTCGCCCAACTCCGCGTGCCCGCAACAGTGGTTCACGAGGTATGTGACCTGAAGTGCCAGCCGGGAGGCACGAGGTACTGGCATGCCCCGAAGCACTGACAAGGCGCTCGCCCACACCCGTATGCAGTTCTTGGGCGAGCCCAAGCAAGCTGCTCTCGCTGCCGTGCCGCGTGACGGCACCCTCGGAATCGAGACCTGCTCGCAGGAGCAGCGCAGCCTCCGATCCCTGCTGGCGCTCGGGCTTTTCAACCGCGCGGGGAGCTGGCAGCCCTATCGCGGGAGTGCTGCTTGGGGACTGCACACCCTTGTCGCCTACGACATCATCGTCTCCGCACAGTTCGACCAGCTCGTGCTCATCACGGACGTACCCCACAATGTGGCCCCGTACCTCCTGCCGAGGCCCGACGGTGTCACAGGTCTGCCGGGACTCCGGCTCGAGGAGTTCCGCGGACCGCACACATATCTGGCACGTCATCAGCCCACCGGCGCCAAGCTCGTCATCACTGGAAACCGTTCGGGAACCTGGAACGGATCGCCGCGCCCCTCACCTCGATGGGATTTCCATACCATCGACAGGCCTCTGTCTGAGTGGACGTTAAGTCCGTTTCTGGTAGCGGCCGCGTCCGGGTTGGGTGAGGAAGCCTTGGCGAGTGAGGCGTCCGAGGCGGCTGCGGGTGATGTTGACGGACGCCTCGTCGGTGGGCATGCCGAGGAGTTCGTGCAGCTCGCGTGCCCGGAATGCGTGGGCGGGGTGCTGGTTGAAGGCGTTCACGATGGCCTGGTAGGTGGTGTTCGTCTCGGGCGGTTCGGATTCGGTTCCTGCCGGCGTGACCTCCATGATGATCTTTCGGGTGGTGGCCAGGTCCGTGAGCCGCGCTTCGGTCTGGGTCAGATCGGCGGCGAGCTCTTCGATCCGGGCGCGTAGTTCTGCGGCCCGGGCGGTGGCCTCGTCCTGCCGGCTCTGGAGGTCTGCCAGGAGTTCGGCGACGTTCACGCCGCCAGTCCGAGGGTGTCGCGCCAGGCCGGGGCCGGTGTGGTGAGGCGGCGGGTCATGTTCGCGGTGGAGGCCCAGTAGACGCGTGAGGCGGAGTTGTCGGGCCGGTGGTCGTACTCGCGGGCGAGGCGCCGATGCAGCATCAAGGTGCCGTTCGTCTGCTCCACCACCCACCGTTTCGGCTGCGGGACGAAACCCTTGCCCTGGTCGGCCGGGTTGCGGCGGACGACCTCGACGTCGATATCCAGCAAAGCGCCGTGGATGACGACCTCGTCCTTGAAGCCCTGGTCCACCAGAGCCTTCTCCAGACGCATCCCGCACCGCTCGGCGACCTGGTCGAGCAGGGCGGTGCCGGCGGCGTTGTCGTGGGCGGAGGCGGCCAGGACGACAACGCCGATGATCAGCCCCAGGACGTCCACGGCCAGTCCCCGCTTGCGCCCCGACACCTTCTTGTTCGCGTCCAGCCCCGTCGTGGTCTTCGGGACGCCGGCGGCCGCCCGGACGGACTGGGTGTCGATGATCACGAGGGACGGGTCCTCTAATCGGCGGGCTCGCTCCCTCACCTGGCAGCGCAGGAGTTCCTGGATCCGCTGGTCGAGCCCGTCCTGGCGCCACAGGCCGAAGTAGTAGAACACCGCCGACCAGGACGGCAGGTCATGGGGCAGGTAGCGCCACTGACAGCCCGTCCGGTTCTGGTAGAAGATCGCGTTCACGATCTCCCGCAGATCGCAGGACCCCGGATCCCCGGTAGCCGACCGCGCCACCCGGTCCTGCTTCCAGGCCGTGATCATCGGCTCGATCAACGCCCACTGCTCGTCCGATAAGTCGCTCGGATACGCCCGTCTGTCCATGCGCCGCAGAACATCACCCGAACCCCGGCTGGCACGCCAGTACGGTCGACGTTCACACGAACGAGCGATCACGAACCGAAAGAAAAGGGACTTAACGTCCACTGAGACCGAGCACTCACAATTGGAGCAGGTGCCTGAGATCAGTGAAGAGGCAGAACAGCTGCTGGCCGGCCTCGTCTGCCGCCTCGCGGCCAGGGACCCACACGGCAGATGGGCGATCGGCAACTGGTTCTCCGACCCTCTGGAACGCCCAGGTTGGGCCAACAACGGGGACGTGGACCGGTACGAGAAGCAACTCAGCGGATCTGGCGACCGGTGGACGCTCCGGTGGAACGGCTTCCCTTACAGCGACGACGTGGCCGCCTCACTGACCAGTGCCCCGGTCTGTATCCCCGAGGCCGTCGCGCATGTTGTCGATGGCCATATCGACGTCAGGCTCGGTCGCGCGGTCCTTCGCTTGTCCGGCCTGCGCGCTCCGTTCCGACAGACCGGGGAGGGCGCGCTGTGAACTGGGACGAAGTAACCCTGGTCATCGTCGCCTCATTCGGCTGCGTCACGCTACTGCTGACCCAGATCAGCGAGGTGCTGTCGAAGGTGCCACAGATCATCCGTGCCTGGAGGCAGGTGCGGGACGAACTAGGCGGTGGCACTCATCCCGCTTCACGAGGCCACTCGGCAGGAGTAGTCAACCCAGGCTCGCTGCCGGTCGACCGCAATGGCACGGGCCGCGCACCTGGAGAGCCCGAAGCCGCGCGAGACGAGAGCTGATCCGGTCAGCGGTGCCGCTGTGAAATGGTTTCGTAGACGCAAGTCGACTGCGTGTCCGAGCCGTATTACGACGACTGCTTCGCACCCGGCGGCTACGCGGTGGTGCCGGCCGATCTGGGCAGCACCACCGCAGCTGCGTGGCCGTCGGCGGCCCCTCCGATGCCATCTCCGTCAAGGCTGAGGTCCACGGCCGATCGACCGGCGAGAGGCTGCAATGCCCGCGCCGGCTGCAACACAGCGGCGCCAACAATCCAACGTGCGGCAGGTTGTGGACGCGACGACCTACTTCCACGACTGCGTCCACAGCCGCCCGGCGGCTGCGATGAAGACGAAACCCCTCCACCACAGCCGCCGACGCCGCGCCCTACCAGCCGACGGTCAGCGCAGGACCCTGATGGCCATGACCGAGCCGTCCTGGTTCAGCGAGACCGGGCCGCCCCACTTGGCGTCCCACGGCTCCTCGGACCACTCCGAGCGCAGCGCGTGGGCCTTGTGCCGGTACTGCTCGACCCGGCCGACCGCGAGGTCCTCGAAGAGGTCCCTCGCGATCCCGGAGAAGGCCTCCACCCGCGTGCCGTTCAGCCGGAAGACGTGATCGGTGCCCACGAAGTCGACGCCGTGCACGGAGTACGCGATGTCCTGGACGATGCCCGTGCCAGCATGCGTGTACTGCTCGTAGTGGCGCTTCCCCTGGCGCTTCGACAGGTAGCGCGCGGTGGGCTCGCCCCCTCCCGTGAAAGCCATCAGACCCGCCGCGTCCGCGTGCGCAAGGACGCGGCGGAACCACCCGTAGTCCTCTGGCCGCACGTGATAGCCGGACACCACTCGGGGCTTCTCAGCGGTCCCCCACGCGAGGTCGATTCCCGGTACGACGGCGTGGTCCTCCGGAGGGCCGTCCAGGTCGACCTCACAGGCTCCGGGAGGGAGGTGCAGCGTACCGTCCCCCGGGGCCTCCAGCAGATGGAGGGTAATCGGGTCCTTGCCCGGGATCTCCGTGCCGAGCACCATGGTCGGCGTCCCGTCCGGCCTGCCGATGTGGACCGCCTCGACGTGCGCTGCCGCGGTGGACAGCTGGGCGTGCACCTGCGCCGCCTTGCCGTGCCTTCCCTTGCAGGCGACGAGCACGACCTTCGAGGGCTCGCCAGGCTTCCATACCTCCAGGAAGAAGTGCGGCCGTTTGGCTGCCCGATGCGACGAGTCCTCCTTGCCGGTCAGCGTCCACCCCGCGCGAAGGGCGATCTCCGCGTCGATGACTGAGACCGAGTGGTCGGGGTACCGGCGCCTGAGGACCTTCTGTGCGACGGCCAAGGCGAAACCGATCCCCAGCTCCCCCGACTGGACCGCCTTGTAGTGGCGCATCGGGTTGCGGCCCTCGTCAGACAGCGCCATGAAGCTCCCGTGGTTGCCGGCCAGCGCCTGGCAGTACTTGAGGCTCGCCCAGTGCTCGGCCAGCCCTCGGCCGGCTCCTTGCCGTGCCAGGACGTTGGCCCTGCCGAGCGTGTGCAGCAGCTTCCACGGAGTGAGCTCGATCGACTGCCCGCGGTCGCCGACGGGCACGGCCCCCAACCCCGGCTTCCGCCGCAGCAGTTCCTGGTTCCTCTCGCGCCGTTCCTTGTCGTCCGCCTCGGACACCTCCGCGACACTCCCGGCCAGACCGGAGGTCGAGTGGATCGCCACGTTCCACGGCTGGGCGAGGTCCTTCAGTACGGCAGCTGCCTTCTTCACCATGATCTCTCCCCTGAGTAGGTTGCGGTTCGCGCTGCTCGGTGTCGATCGGTCTCCGGGCACGGCTACCGGGCACGGCCGGGGTGCGTCCCGGCGAGGTCGTTCAGGGCGGCGTTGACCACCTGCCAGCAGATGCTCAAGGTGTCGCGGTCCGGCCGGTGGCTCTCGCGGGCCTCGGCCCTGGGGTGGACGAAGTTCCGGTACCTGCGCAGCTCGTGGCTGAACTTCTCGGCGTCCGCGCCGATCCACCCCACCCGGTGGCACGCTTTGATCAACTTGTCCAGGTTGACGCTGTCCTCGGAGTCCCGGCCCAGGAGGGACGGATCCCGTTCCACTACGGTCCGGAGCAGCACGCCCTCCAGCAGGGAGCCGAGCATGATGATCGCCGCAACGTGGGCGCCGTTGGCGTAGCACGTCCGGGCCTCGTCCAGACGCCACTGGAGGAGCTCGGCCATGGCTTCGTCGGCGATGACGTCCGCCATCACGACCTTGAGCTCCGCGGCTCCATAGTGTGTCGGATGCGCCAGCGCCGGGTCGCACCGAACCAGCCGGGCACTGCCGCCGGGGTTCTCCAGCCGGTACCCCTCGTGGATGAGGAAGGAGTTGACGGCCGCCACCACGTCGGCGAGCAGGCCGGGCTCGTCGAGGTACTCGCGGGGGTCGGCCAGCCTGAGCAGTACCTTCTCGATCTCCCCCGGCTGGTCCCGTCGCTCCATCAGCAGCTCGGTCGCCCAGTCCCTGCGGTACTGGCCGTCGTACTCGGGGAGCCCCTGCCAGCCTGCCCGCTTGAGGAAGCCCGCGATCTCGAACCCGCGGCGGTAGTAGAGGTCGTCGTCGCCCGCGACGACGCGGGCAAGCTCCTCCAGGGTGTTCTCGTCCAGCGTGAGGTCGTGCTGCCGGGACTGGGTCATGCCGTTCCTTCGGTCGAATCGGATTCCGGGCTGGGGTCGGATCCGGTGCGGATTCCGTCCCCGTCGTCGGGGCTCTGCGGCCCCTCGGGCTCGTGGTCTTCCGCCCCCTCGTCGGGGAGCTCGTCTCCGGCCGGCAGTTCGAGCGGCGTCCACTGCTGCGCGTCTCCCGGGGGCGCGGACGGCAGGGAGTAGTTCGCCGGACGGATCCCCTGGCGGTCGAGTTCCTGCCACAGACCGGCCAGGGCCTCGTCCGGGTCGAACCTGAACTCGCTCTCGCGGATGCGCCAGAACCGCCATCCGACGCGCTGGAGTTCGCGGTCGCGCTGGTGGTCGTGCCGGATCTGGTCGAGGGTCGAGTGGTAGTAGTCGCCGTCGCACTCCACGCCGAGTCGGCCGCGTGCGCCGACTACCACGAGGTCGATGCGCTTGCTACCGGCCGGATACTGCGGCACCACGTGGTACCCGCGGTCCTTCAACCGCAGGTAGACCTGCTGCTCGAAAAGAGAGTCGAAGGGCGCACGCCGGACATCGGGCAGCACGACGCCGATGTCGGATGCCTCCGCCAGAGCCGCGGGCGGATTCTGCATGTATCCAAGCAGGTTGAGCCGCAGATCACCGGACTTGAGCTGGTCGGGCGGCACGGAGTAGAAGAGCCGCATCTGGTCCTGCGCACGACTGGCAGCCACGTTGTACGCCTGCTGCTCGCTCCGCATCCCGCCGGCGATGCGCCGCACCCGGTTCACGACCATCGACAGCAGGACGACGTGCCGCTCGTCCCCCTGGAACTGCGCCGGGGTTCCCACCCGGATGCGGTGGCGTTCCCGCACCGGAGCGGGCAGGCGTTGCTCGATCAGCTGTTCCAGCAGCTTGACCTGCCCGAACGTCCCCTGAAGCACGATGACGCCCATGGTCTTGTTCTCGTACGCCGGATCAGCGGTCAGCTCGGCAAGGCAGTCGACGATCGCCTCGGCCTCCTTAGGGTTTCGGATCCGGCTGTCGCGCCCTTCCGCGACGCCGTCCTCGACGTAGTGGGTCAGCAGCGGGTCGAGCCGCTCGCCACCGTACTGCCGAAGCGGGATAAGACCCGGCGGGGTGTAGAAGGTCTCCGAGGACCAGCCGATGATCTCGGGCATACAGCGGAAGTGCTCCTGCAGGCGGATCGTCGACGGGAAGAGCGCCGACAGCAGCTGGTACAGGTTGGAGTGCGGCATGTACAGCTGGCGCAGGTGGGCGGGAACTTCCGGAAGGTGCGCAGTCAGCCGGTCCTGGATCTGCTGGGTGCGGCCGAATCCGGTGACTGGAGGCGTGCACTGCTTGTCGTCGCCGACCACGATGATGCGCGGCGCGAGCCAGAGCAGGAAGAGTGCGTCCATACCAGCCTGGCTGGCCTCGTCGACGATCACCACGTCGAAGGCGTCCTGCCTCGGCTGGATCATCTCGGCGACCCGTCCGATGGGCATCACCCAGGCCGGCACGGCGCCCTGGGCGATGTCCATCGCGCTGCGGGCGGCCGCCTTGAAGTGGGACGCGTTCTTGCCCTTGCCCTTGCCGTACGAGGCCATGTGAGTGCGGTAGGCCTGCAGCGCCGAGCGCTGTTCCGAAGTCATCCGAACGAGGCAATGCAGCCTGCCGTGAGCAGCGGCGAGGTCCCCGGTCAGTTCCTCCAGCTTGGCCTCGTGCTCGCTCAACTCACCGTCGAGACGCTGCTCCCGGCCGGGCGCGCGTTCGTCGTCGATGAACTGACACGCCTTCGCCCACGCCCAGGCCTCCCCGAATCGGCCGAGCCGCTCGTCCCAGGCCAGGTCCTCCGCCTCGGCCTCGACTCGGCCCGCGAGTGCGGGCGACGCAGCCCGGAGGCCTTCCAGCAGCCCCGCGCAACGCCGCCGCCGCTGGTCCCGCCGCTGGGCCGCAGCAAGCGCCTCAAGCTCCTTCGCGTACCGGTCCACGTCGCGGTCAGCCAGGGCCTGTGCCATGCCGAGTGCTTCGACTGGCGGAGCCGCACCGTCGTCCACGCCGCGCAGGAGCCGGTCCCACCGCTCCAACCTCGCCGACGCCTCTTCAGCACGCTGCCGACCAGCCAGGGCCGACACGGCCTCGGCAAAGTGCTGCCATTCCTGCGGGCGGGTCAGGTCGAGGTAAACGCCGTGGCGCACGAGGAGTTCGTCGATCTGCTCACGAATCCGGCCGAACTCGTCGACCTCGGCAAGGTGCCGGTACCGCTCACGCATCGCGGCAAGCCGTACCTCCAACGGCGCTTCCTCGAGGGCCGCATCCACCTGCTCCCAGCGGTTGGCGACTGCCACGAGTGCTGCGTAGGCCTGCAGGTACGCCAGGACGGCGCTCAGATCGTCCTCGGAGGCCGGCGCCTTCCCATCCACCCTGCAGGTGCTCAGGAGTTCATCGGCCTCCCGCTGTGCCCTCGACACGAATCGCGTACGCAACTGACGGCCCGCGGCGAGGTACTTCGTCAGGGCGGGGATCGTGGCCGCCATGCGGTTGGCACGCTCCGGCGTCAGTGAGTCCGGAACGACGACCGTGCGCAGACCGATCCGGTCGAGGTCATCGGTCACGTCGGAGAGAACACCCGCCACATCGGTGACGCGTTGCCAGAGATCGGGGTAGCGGCGGGTGAGCCGATCCGTCAGGGCGCGCGCCACCCAGCTCTCGCTTCCCCAACGTGTGGCTTCCCATGGAACCCCCAGGCGGTGCAGCCGGCTTCGACCGAACCCGAGCAGTTCCGTGAGCCGGTCGGTGGTGGAGGTCTCCAGCGAGGCCAGCACGTTTCGCACCTCGACGGCGGCCGGAGAGAGCCCGTTGACGCTCAACTGGCTCGCCGCGAAGGCCGCCACAACCTGGCCGGGCGTCGGCAGTGTCTCGGCCGACCGGAACACCGTGCACTCCGCCCACTGCCCGGCGCCCTCCCTCAGGAGTGCAAGCAGCTCCTCCGCCTCGATGGGCGACAGCGGAGGCCTCGACGGCGCCCGGTCGGGCAGCCTCCCGATCCAGTTCAGCCGTACCGCCTCGTCCTGCACCTTCTGCACGATCGCGGCCAGCGTCCCCGCGTAGCCCGGCGCGACCTCCGGGTGCTGGTAGACCTCAGCCTCGCGCAACGAGATCACCTGCTCGGTCAGCAGCTTGATCCTGCTGCGCACCTCGTGCCGGCGCTGGGTCAGCCGGCGGATATCGTCACGCAACTGGTCCGTGTCGTCCGCCGCCACCTGGTCGCTCAACGCGTTGATGGTGCGTTCGAGTTCGTTCGCACCGTCCTGACTGGTACTGCTGAGCAGGAGCACGCAGAGGTCCCGGACGGCCGGGGGCAGCTTGTCCCGGAGCACCGTCAGCGCTTGGTCCCGTGCGCTGGTGACCAGGACCCGTTGCCCCTGGGCCAGCAGTGCGGACACCAGGTTCGCGATGGTGTGCGTCTTCCCGGTGCCGTCGGTTATCGTCGGTTTGATCTTGAGCTGAGTGCATTGCCGCTGTTCAGCATGTTCCTTCGATTGCTGTGACGTGGTCAGCAGGGACCGATAACACTCGACTGCGGAGAGGCGATGGATCCGCCGCGGCGGGCGAGTTCGCGTCGGAGGTCGAGGTTCTCGCCGTGGGCCTGTTGCAGCGCGTCTCGTAGGGCTTGGACTTCCTGGCGGTGCTGCTTCTTCAGGTGTGTGATCTGGCTGGTCAGCGCGAGGACGAGGGTGCTCTCCGCGGCTTCCGGGGTGGCTGGTGTCGGGATCGGACGGGCCTGGGCTCGCAGGCGTTCGATGCGTCCGCGCAGGTCGGGGTGGCTGTAGAGGAACGCGTGGGAGACACCGGCCTCGCGCTGGACGGCCTGGAAGGTGATCGGCTCTTGGCGCTTGATCAGGGTGCGAATGGCCTGCTCGGCGGCCTTCGTCTTGGCCTGCGACTTCGCTTTCGCGGCGGCGGCCAGTGTCTGGGTGCGCTTGGTGCGGGCGTCGGTCATGGCCGGGTCCTTTGGTGGCGGTCGAGGTCGAGCGTGAGGGAAACCGGGCCGGTGGGGGCGGTGCCGCAGCCAGCGCCCTGGACCGCGCGGCCGGGCTTGTCGCGGATGGTCTCCAGAAGCCGGGCCAGGGCGGCGTGCTCGGCCCGGCGCTGGAGGAGCCAGACGTTCTCCTCGGGCATCGAACGGCCGTGACGTTCCTGGAAGGCGGTGGTGGCGCGGTCGATCAGCGACTCGGTCTCGGTCAGCTGTCGTTCCAGGGCTGGCTGGTGGGAGGCGTCGGTCACGAAGACAGAGCAGGTCAGGCAGGCGTTTCCCTTGTCGCAGGTCTGCAGGGGCGGCAGCAGGCACCAGCCGTGGGGCAGGAAGCGGTCGGCGCGTTCGAACAGGTGCAGGCTGTCGTGGTCCTCGCGGGAGAAGAGCACGCGCGTGCCGTCGGCCCGCAGCTTGGCTGTGGCCAGGAACGCCTGTTCGGCGTGCTCCTGGCGGGCGGCGATGTAGTGCATCGACATTGACGGAGTGGCGTGCCCGGCATAGCGCATCAACACGTGGACGGGCAGGCCGAGTTCGGCGAGCCGGGTCAGCTTGGTGTGGCGGAAGCGGTGGGTGTGGCTCAGGCCGACGGGCTTGCCCTTGCTGTCGGTGATCTTCACGATGCTGCTGAACTCGCGGAGCATCCAGGCGTAGGTGCCCGACGGATAGGGCTTGTCGCCCTGCCGGTTCCCGGTCCGCTGCATGAACAGGTGGCGCGGAGTGATGCCGGGGAACCGCTCGCGGATCCACTGTTGCTGTTCCTCGATGACCGCGACGACCTCGCGGTCGACGAGGATGTTGTCCGGCGCGATATCGATCTTGCTCTGGGCGTAGTGGAAACGGGCGATCGCCTCGCCCTCGGTCGCGTCGATGGTCTTGTCGGGGACGGCGGAGAGGCAGTCGAACAGGCAGGTGCGGATCTCGCTGGCCCGTCGGCCGGTGAGGATCTGCAGCAGGATCATGCGCATGGCCTGCGGGTCGTCGAAGCCCCGAGCACTGACCTGTTGTCCGTCACCGCGGGTGATGGTCATCTGCTCGTCGCGGCCAAGACCGAGCAGGGGCAGCGCGGCGGGGATCTGCGCGAGCGCGTGGTCGTCGACGTAGTGCTCGTCGTTGAGTTCTCGTCGGCCCGGGACGCGGGCGACCTGACGGAACCAGCCGGCCGCGTGCGCGTCGGTGACCTTGGACCAGGGGTGCGGCCCGAGGATCTGGTGGGCCTCGACGGGGTTGGCGGCCACGAACGCGAACAGTTCGGCGACGGCCCGCAGATCGTCGTTGACCTGGCGGACGGAGACCGGGCGCGTGGCGAACCGCTGTTCGGACCGGCGGGTCAGCCGGTTGGCCGGTTCGGCGTCCCAGCGCCGGAAGGCGGCGGCCTGCTGGACGGCGAGTGCGGGATCGGCCAGGACATCCAGTGGATCGGCGGAGGTCTCGGTCAGCCATCGGTCGAGGCGGACCAGGCAGCGCATGCGTTCCTGGCTCACCGTCGACCAGCGCAGGACGCCGGCCTCCAGCTGGGTGCCGAGCGACCACTTCGCGGCCTCCCGCAGCCAGGGGAGGCCGATCTTGGATGGTGAACAGCCGTAGTGGGCCTGCGGTTCGTGTTCTGACAGCGGGATCCGCGGATCGCATCTGGGGTGCCACTCGTCCAGAGCCCACCAGGGACCGTCAGAGCAGCGGGCGAGCAGGGCCAGGCGGGAGAAACGGAAGATCACCCGCAGCCGGGCGACGCTGCCGTGCGGAGGCAGTCGGCCCCAGCGGGTGGCATAGAACCACCGCTGCAGGGCGACGGCCGTCTCCCCGTCCATCGCGCGGATCGAGGGTGGGAAGGGGTGGCCCTGCCGGATCGCCCGCCGCAGGATGTTCGCGAGCTGGTTGGTGCCCAGCACCGAGGACCGGGTGCCGTCGAGGGCTTGCCAGTGGGACATCCATGCCAGTTCGGCGGGGATCGGGTCGGGCAGGCCCCTCAGGTCGATCCTGCGGTCGCCGTTCTCGGTGATCCTGTCCCAGTCCTCGATGCCGTCCCCGATGACCGGTCCCTTCCAGGGCTCTGGCAGCTGCGACCACAGTCGCCAGATCGGGTCCTCGCCGCCGATGGCGTGCAGGCGGCGCTGGTCACCGGCCATCGGTCACCTGCCAGGCGGAGATGTACGACTTCCAGTTCGCCGCGGCTCGCAGGGCCTCGTCCTCTCGGACCCAGCCGTAGAGGTCGAGCGTGGTCTGCACGTGTGCGTGTCCGAGGCGGCGGGAGACCACCCACTCCGGTGTCCCGGCCAGCAGCAGTGCGGTCGCGTGGCTGTGCCGAAACCAGTGCGGCGTCCAGGCGGATGGGCCGATGCCCTTCTTGCGCAGGGCGGCGGTCTTGTCCCGCACCGTTCCTTCCCGCATCGCGGCCAGCAGAGGCGGTCGGGTCAGGTTGACCAGCAGCGGCGAGTCGGTGCCGATCGGCAGGCCCAACTCGGCAGCTCGGCAGGCGAGATGGGTCAGGTAGTCGGCGAAGAGCCGCTCCAGGTCGGCGCCCACATAGACCCGGCGGGGGCGCATCATCTTCACCCTCGCCCCGTTCGGATTGCCCTCGCGCGGGACGATCTCGACATAAGGAGTGCCGCCGCGGCCCATGACGAAGTCACTGATCCGCAGGCCCAGGGCCTCGCCCAGCCGCATCCCGGTCTCCGCCAGCAGCGCGAACAGCAGCCGGTCGCGCAGGTTCCCGGCCCACTCGCCGCTGGACATGTCCGGCCTCGCGCAGCCGTCGAGGATCGCCTGGATCTCAGTGGGCAGGAGCAGGGGCGGCCGTCCGCGGTGCCGGTGGCGGCGGACGCGGACCAGCGAGGACGGGCCCGGCGTGCTGCGGGCGTCCAGGTGCGCGAGCAGGCCGCGGGCCGGGGCCCGGCGTGGGGTCCCGCGCATCAGCCGGCCCGCGACCGGCACTGCGAAGAGCGCCTCCTGCCAGCGGTAGAAGGAGATCAGTGCGGCCAGCCGGGCTTCCAACGTCTCCGGCGAGGGCGCTTCCTCCAGCTCGACCAGGGCGTGCTCGACGGTGCGGCCGTTGCGCAGCCAGGACAGGAACCCGGCAACCGCCGGGACCCCGAGATCACGCCACTTCACGGTCTCGCCGCGCTGTTCGAGGAACGTCCACCACTGGGCCAGCGAGGTCGCATAGCCCCGGACCGTGTTCGGCGACCACAACAGCCGGTGGGCCTCCAGCCACTCCTCGACCGGAGCGACCGTCCGGTACTTCTCGTCGATCACGGTCCACGTCCGCTGCCCGCCCGAGGGCTGGACCGCCAAGCAATGCGCCACTGATGCCGTTCCGTCTCGTTGAAGAACTCCCATTGATAGCGATGCTTCAACGACGCAGAACGCTCACGGTGACGCTCGTCGCAGACATAGAAGAGAGGGGCTCAAGCCCCGTTGATAACCGGCGGGCCCTGCACCACCACGCCGGTATCGCGCTGCAGCCGCTGAAGGACGGAGCGCTGCTGGGCGTTGGTCTTGCCGGGGAAGAGCGGTTCCTCACCGAAGAGGGCGGGGGCCTGCCTCCCGCCCCAGCTCGCCCTGTCCTCGGAATCCAGTGACATCACCAACTGTGCCAGTCCGAGCGGCGCCTGGCGCTCCGACACCACGCTCTCGGCGATGCGGTCGTAGAAGCCCAGCACCGCGTTGCGGTCCCTGGGCCGCATCAGGAGAGCCGGCGCGAACGTCAGCCTGGCGCCCACCTCCGGCCCCGCCGGAGGCCTCCAGTTGGTACTGAACGCCACCGGCCGGGGCAGCACCAGGTCCTGCCACTGCGTAAGACACTCCAGCGCCTCCTCGCTCAACAGGTGGAGGGGCCTCGCGGAGAGCTCCTCATCAAACGCCGCGGAGCGCTCCGGCACCCATCCGTCGTCCGTGTCGAGAAAGTCCCGATCCTCCAGGCGGGCCGCACCGTTGCCCGTAAGGCGTACGGTGATCCGCGCGGTCCGCCGATCCACCTGGGTCTCCACCCGCCGCGAGAGCACGTGCCGGTGAATCACTCCGCCGTTCGGTTCGCTCCAGGTCAGGAGGCCCACCCCGAGGACGAGTTCGTACTGGTCGTCCTGCTGCGCCAACTGCTGATGCCAGTGGTAGACCTTCTCGTAGAGCTCCCGCTGCGACCGCTCCGCCCGCTCGCGTTCGGCCCAGAGGCGCCAGCGCGCGAGCCACGGCCCGTAGGCTCGCAGGACCTCCTCGGCATCCTCCCGTGTAACAGTCGCTTCACCGTCCTGCCAGCGATCGCCGTCGTCAGCTCCCGGCACCCAGGTCCGGTACGGGCCCTCCTCCGCCAGAGGTGGATCCGCGGCATCCGCGTCCTGGCAGAGCCGTTCGTCGATCCATCCTTCGAGTACCGGCGGAACTTCCGGCGCTGCCGCTTGCGGAACATGGTCCAGGATCAGCAGCGGCCGGTCGTCCTCGTCGGACGGCCGGGGCACCCTCGCCGGCAGGTCGGCCAGCCAGAACGGGCTCCAGGAGCGGGTATCCCGAAGCCGCTGATGACTGCTCTGTACGACCTCGCGCAGGAACCCGACCAGCGCAGCAGTCTGGCCGATGACATCGGGATCTCCCGCATGTCGCCGTGGAACGCTCACCGTTCTCCCCTCGGTTGGTGACGAACGTTCCAGGATGGGGGCACCAGCCAGAGTCGGAGGGGGAGAACGGCAATGTGGCTGATTACACACCGTGCGATGACCAATACACACCGAGTCGCGTGGTCAGCCTGATCCCAGAGCCCCACCGCCACGAACAAATATCCGATCTGACGAGGCAGGCGGGTGCTTTCTGGCGACCGTCAGGACACCCGGGCCGCCCAACTACTCCGTCCCCTGCGCCCCTGTGGGTCACGAGGCCCGTAGCGCCGTCGAAGCCGAGGAGGATCAGGGACGTCAGCGCACAGGACGCCGGACAGATCCGGGATGCGAGGCCGGGGCTACCCGGGCAGCTGCCACCACTCCGACGGGCCGGTCCACCCCGGGCAGCCGGCCGTCCGGGGTGGCGGCGAGCGAAAGCCGCAAGGGTGGGACCGGCTCCGCAGCCGAGATCTACGACTCACCCCTGGGGCGGAAGCGCGGCGCCGAGGCGCTGCCGGCCGCATACCGGCCCGGGGGCGGCGGCGTCCGCAGCCGTGCAAGAGGCCGACCCGACCGCGAACCGCACGAAGCGCGGCAGCGCCGGCGGGCGGTCGGTGTGCTACGACGCCGAGCGGTACCTGGGGGGCGAGACGGTGGAGCGCTGCATCAGCAGAACCCGGGCACTGGCAGGGCCCGGCCACGCGCCTAGACAAGAGACCCGACAGCACATGGCGGGGCTTCACCTACGCGGATCGATCACCTGGCTGCGCAGCCTCCATCCCGCCGTGTGATCACGGCGCCGAACAGGCGATTTGGCTTGGCCTCGAGGGCCCGCCGCCGCGCGCGTACGGTGGATGTATGGCCGGACGGGCAGCCGGTGGCAGGCACTTCCGACTGCCACTGCGGGTGACCGCACGCCGCGATGCGGTGTTCTGCTCCCATACAGGAGGGAAAGGCCATGCCCGAGCACAGGATCGGCACGCAGGAGGAGTTCGAGACGGCCCGAGAGGAACTGCTCGCGGAGGAGAAGAAACTCACCCGACGAAGCGACGAGCTCGCGCGGAAGCGGCGGGAGCTTCCCTGGGTGCCGGTCGCGAAGGACTACGGTTTCGAGACCGAGGGCGGCACCAAGTCGCTCGCGGACCTCTTCGGCGGGCGCTCGCAGCTGCTTGTCTACCACTTCATGTTCGGCCCGCCGTACGAGGCCGGATGCCCGGTCTGCTCCTCGATCGCGGACACCCTCAACCCCAACGCGGTCCACCTGAAAGCCCGCGACGTGACGCTGATCTGCTCCTCGCGGGCACCGATCGACAAGCTCCTCGCCTACCGGGAGCGGATGGGCTGGAGCTTCGACTGGGTCTCCACCGCCGGCAGCGACTTCCACCGCGACCTCGGCTTCCAGTACACCGAGGAGGAGCTACGGCCGTTCCTCGAGAGTGACATCCCGCCGACGGTGCGTCAGATGGCGGAGGCCTGCGGCACGGACGTGCCCGGGTACGTCACCGAGGGGCCCGGGCTGAGCGCCTACGCGCTCTCGAACGGGACCGTCTACCGGACGTACGTCACCACCGCGCGCGGCCTTGAGCCTGCCATGGCCTACTACGGCCTCCTCGACCGGACGCCGATGGGCCGGCACGAGGAGGGCGAGGAGACCCACTGGCTGCGCCGCCACGACGAGTACGGGAAAACCTGAGGATTCGACCGACCTGGGCGACGTAGGTCGTCATGGCGGCCGCCACGGGCTGACCGACCGCCAGGACGATGCTCACCGACGCCGCTGTCGACCTCCCAGCCGCCCGCTCCACCACGCCCGTGTGACACCACCTCACCCCGCTCGTTCGAGCGGAAATGTTGCACCGTGTCAGGACCACATGCACGCCCGGTCGGGGCGGACCAACCGCTGGCGATGACCTCTGCACCCCTCGAACACTCTGCCTTCGCCCCTCGCGACGGCCCGCCCCCTTCGAACATGCTCCATCACAAGGCAGCCGATCGGCATCGCACCTGACACGGATCAGTTCCTACTCCGATGGCCAACTACCCTTTCCAGGCCACGCTGGTGGGCCCGCAGCGAGCCGTAGGACTCAGGATGAAGGCGGACCCGTCGGCTCCGGGGAGTTCGCGCGGGGCGAAGCGGGGCCGGTGGGTGTGCACGGCCGTATACGGTCGACGCGGAAGGTCCGCCAGTTCTCGCGGCCGAGGTCCCAGGCCAGCAGCGGCGTAGTCGAAGCGGAGTTCCGCATGGCTGTGAACCGCGGTGCTCAGGTCCGTGCCTGGCTACCGTCCGTCGCGTCATCGTCAGACCTATCGGCCTCCCACTCCCAGCACTGGAAGCCCCACACGTCGCCCTGCAGCGGCCCCGGCGCGCATCCTCAGGCAGCGCTTCACGTCGTGACACGCTCACCCAGAGCAGCAGGTCCGGTCGCCGCTGCCGACCTCGGCAAGTGGGGTGATCCGCCCTCGGTGATACTGGCAGTACGGACGCACCGGTGCCCGCGTTCGGCGAGGCCCCTGAAGATCCCTTCGCAGTGGGCCGTTCGGCATGGGCGGTCCTGGACGACCGTGGCAGGGTCGTCGACTGGAGCGAGCGAGCCGAGGCCCTGCTCGGCTACCGGCCGCGCGAGGCGCTCGGTCGCGCGGCCGCCGAGTTCCTGGTCCACTCCGCCGATCGGGATGCGGTGCTGAACGCGGTCGCCCCACGGGCCACCGGTCCCGGTTCCGCCGGGACGACCGGGTGGCACGGCCGGTCCGGTCGCTCAGCCGGTCCGGTGGCTCGGCCACGCTCGGCGGTGGGAGCCTGGTTCCAGGACCGCCCGCACTCGGCGGCCCGCACCCCCGTCCTTGCTGGGGAGCACGCGATGCCGACGAGGATTCTGCTGGAGGCACGCCCCGGCGCCGGGAAGACGACCGCGATCCGCAGGCTGGCGGCGCTGCTGCGCACCCGGGAGGCGGTCGGCTTCACCACGCAGGAGATCCGTGAGGGCGGCACCCGGGTCGGTTTCGCGCTCGAGACGCTGGCGGGCCGGCGGGCCGTGCTCGCCCATATCGACCTCCCGGGGCCGCCGCAGGTCGGGCGGTACGGCGTGGACCTTGGGGTGATGGAACGCCTGGCGCTACCGTCTCTGGTGTGGAGCCAGTCCGCTCCGGCGACGAGGCGGCTCGTGCTCATCGACGAGCTCGGGCGGATGGAACTGGCCTACCTCCCGTTCCAGGACGCGGTCCGGGACCTGTTCGCGGCCGACGTCGACGTGGTCGCCACCGTGCACGCGCAGCACGGCCCGTTCACCGACGCCCTCAAGCGCCGCGCCGACGTCGAGCTCGTCCGGTTGACCCGGGCGAACCGGGACGACCTCCCGGAGCGCCTCACGGCGCGGTTGGAGAGGCGGTGAGAAGCCGCCGCACGGGTCGGCCGAGCACGGGAGGTGGATGCGATGCCCCGCCGCAGCCGGGCCGGGGCCGCGGTCGTCCGACGACGTGACGACTGGCGCGCCCGGCTCCTGGCCGCCTCCGCCCGTTGGGCGGAGAGCTGCGGCCGGTGCGCCGAGTGGACGCGCCGGGGCGTCGAACGGTGCCGCCGGTGGGCGCGAGAGGGCTCCCGGCGGCCCGGCGAGCTGGCGCCACCGTCGTGGTTCTTCATCGCCCTGCCGTTCGGAATCGCCTGGTACCGGGTCACCGGCGGTGCCGCGCGGGCCTGGTGCCGACTGGCCCACGGGTCGTGCCGGATCCTCGCCTGGACCGTCCACTGGGTGCTCACCGCGCCGGCCTTCGTCCTGTCCTGGCTGCTGCCACCGACCGGGCGGCGGGACGGCGGACCGGGCGGGCAGCCCTGAGCGCGTCCCCTGGGCCTGTGCCGGCCGTGGGGGAAGGCCCGGGTTTTCAGCGGGGGGGCGGAACTGTGCGGGCCGGCCGACTCGTCTTCGTAAGTGCCGGAGTCTCTGATGGCCGGGTGCGCGGAGGTGAACTCGGATGAAGACCTTCGAGCGTGAGCCGGGCTGGTGGAGGTCCCTGCCTCTCGCCCGGCGGATCGCCGCCCTCGCGGTCGGCGGCGGCGCCGTGCTGCTCGCGGCGCTGTTGGCGGTCGTGCTCACCATCGGCGACGGGGGCTCGCCGGCTCGTACGGGCGCGGGCCCGCCGCCCACCCCGGCCAGTCCCGGCAGCACGGGCGCCGTGTCGCCGCTCACCGGGCTCCCGGGGGAGGCGGGCAGGATCATCGCCGTCAAGGTCGACAACGCGGCCGCTGCCCGGCCGCAGACGGGCGTGAACGCGGCCGACGTGGTCTACGCGATCGAGGTCGAGGGCGGCATCTCGCGGTTCCTGGCGATCTACGACTCGAACCACCTTCCCGCCGGCGACCGGATCGGCCCGGTGCGCAGCGCCCGGGAGAGCGATCTGCCGATCCTGCAGCAGTACGGGCGCGTGGACTTCGCCTACTCCGGGGCGCAGACCCGGTTCCTGTCGGTGCTCGCCCAGGCCGATGTGTTCAACTGCTCGCCGCAGCAGGACAATTCGTTCTTCCGCGGGCAGTGGAATGTGCCGCCGTTCAACCAGTACGTGGTGCCGTCCGGGATTCTGCGCCACTTCCCGGACGCGGCGCCGGCCCGCGACGTCGGCTTCCGCTTCGGCGACGCGCCGACCGGGGGTGTGCCGACCGCCTCGTTCACCGCGCGGATGCCCGCGGCCTCGTTCACCTTCACCTGGTCCGCCGCGGAGGGGAGGTACCTGGTGGCGCTGGACGGCAGGCCGGCCATGACGACGGACGCCGGGCAGATGGGTGCGCCGACGATCGTGGTGCAGAAGGTCGCCGAGACCACCTCGCCCCGCAGGCTCGTCGACTCCTCCGGTGAGCTCCTGCCCTTCGCGCCGACGGTCGGCAGCGGCGAGGCGGTGTTCCTGCGGGACGGCATGGCGTACCGGGGCAGCTGGTCGCGGCCCGGCGCCGCCGGCGGCACGGAGTTCAGCTACGCGGGGCAGCGGATGGCGTTCCACCCCGGGCAGGTCTGGGTCGTCCTCGAACCCGCGTGACGCCGGCCGTCGGGCCAGGTCGCGGGCGGCCCCGGCGACAGCCGGCGCCCAGGGTCAGGCCGCGGGCGGGGTCTCGACCGGGGTGAGCAGGACCAAGTCCGCGCCGTTCGGGTCGACGTGGACGGCGAAGCGGCCGACGCCCTCGGCGTCCACGGGGCCCACCTGCTGAAGTTCCTCTACATAGCCGTGATGAGCCTGGACCCGACTGATCAGAGGCGCAAACGCTTGACCATGCGATGGAAGCCCGCACTCCAGGCCTTCGGCATCGCCTTCGGCGGCCGGCACTCCGTCGGCCGCCGGTAACTCACACAACACGAGATACACCAGTCGCTGGGCTCTGTTCCGTAGTCGGTGGTGACGCTGCGTCCTCGGCTGCGATCACGTGGATGGGGGCAACTCTCTTGCGAATGTGGTGTTTTCCGGGTTGTCGGCGCTGGTCGTCGAGGATGTGGCGGATGGCGGTGAGGTGGTCCGGGTGACGGCCCGGACACGGGACGCCGCAGTGTTGTGCCCGGTGTGCGGGGTGCCGACCGCGAAGGTGCACGGATATCACTGGCGGACGGTGGCGGATGTGCCGGTGGACGGCCGTCGTGTGGTGGTCCGGGTGAGAGTGAGACGGCTGGCCTGCTCGGTCCTGGGCTGCCCACGGCAGACGTCCCCCGCACAACCGGTACGCCGCATTCGAACTGCGCCTCCCCCCGCAGCAACCCTGAGCATTGCCCGGCAGCCTGCCGGTCCCGCCCCGGACCGGCGGGCGGGAGTCGGCTCCGCCGCCCGGCCGGTAGCAGGGGCCGGTCACAGCCAGCTGCGGCGCACCGTCGGCCGGGCGGGCGGAGCCTGCTCGCCACGCAGCGCGAGGGCCGCAGTGCGGGTGCGCTCCAGCCAGTCGGACACCTGCCGCAGCGCGGCCCGGTCGAGGTAACGGGTGAGGTCGCGGACGGCCTGGTGGTCGTCGTCGGTGAGAGTGTGGAGCCCGGCGCGGGCCAGGGCGGTGTAGAGGGGGTCAGCGGCGGGGCCGGCGAGGCGGCGGTGCGCGATGTCAGTGGTCTGCCGGGCCTGGTGAGCGGCCTCGGCAGCGCGGTCGGCGACGTCCTGGCGGTGGCGCTGGGCGCACCACCCGCGCTGGAGACCGAGGTCCCGGTCCTGATCGTAGGTCTCGTGCCCGGTGGTGGCGGCCTGGCCGCGAATGCGCTGCCACTCCTGGAGAACGACCCCGGCCCGGACGACGGCACCCTCGTCGCCGGCGTCGGCGTACCGGTCGGCGATCCGCAGCAGGCCGGCCTTCGCACCGGATCTCCGTGGTGCCGCTGTCCGGCGCGGCGGCCGGAGCGTAGCGGCCGACCGGCTGGCGCTGATGCACGAAGTGCCCTGCCAGCTTGTCCCGGCCGGAACCGACGGCGGTCGTCCACCGGGTCGCCGGGGTGTTCAGCCAGGCCGCGACGGCGTCCTTGAGCGTGGAGTAGCGCTCGGCGCCGTCGTGCCACGGGGCGCCGGCCGTGATGTAGACCCGCTCCGTGCCCGGGGCGGCGGTGAGGACCGCGTCCAGGATCTCCCCGGCGTGCGAGCCCCGAGGTGAGCCGCACGACCTGGTCGCGCACCGCGAGATCGCCGCTCGCGGCGTCCAGGAACACCGTCGAGCGGGCCTGCTGGACGAACCGCGGCCGGGTGGAGACCAGGCCGGTCGTCACGGCCTCGAACCGCGCACCCGCCGGACCCTCGGGGACGGTGGGCAGCTCACGCGGCCCGGCCTCGACCGCCGGACGCTGCAGCACAGCAACGGAGCGACCGGAGCGACCGGAGCGACCGGAGCGACCGGAGCGACCGGAGCCGCAACGGGCGCTGTGGGCTGCTCGACGACGGCGGCCAGGTCCCGGGCCTCGCGCGGCACCTCGGTCACCTCGGCGGCCGGGGTACCCGCCGGCGTCCGAGGGCGGGGAACTCAGTGGCGGCGGTCGGCGACGAACTCGGCGAGCGCGACGAGGTCCGCGGTGGCACCGGGGTGCGTGGTCACGGTGCCGAGCGCCGCCACGGCGCGGTCGAGGTCGCGCCGGGCCTGAGCGGCGGTCTGGGTGTCACCGTCGGCCTTCCGGATCAGGGCGGCGGTCTGGTGCAGGGTCCACTCGGCATCCGCGGTCTCCAGGGGGCGGTCCAACAGCTCGGCGATCTCCTGTCCGAGCGCGCCAGCGGACAGTGCGTGGATCAGCGGGAGGGTCTTCTTGCGCCGCCGCAGGTCATTGAAGACGGGCTTGCCCGTCACGCCGGGGTCACCCCAGATCCCCAGCAGGTCGTCCACGGCCTGGAAGGCGGTGCCGAGGTCGCGGCCCATCCGGGTCATGGCGGCCACCGTCGGCGCGGTAGCGCCGGCCAGCAGGGCGCCGAGCCCCGCCGCGCAGCCCAGCAGGGCCCCGGTCTTGCCCGCCGCCATGCTGGTGTACTCGTGGACCGTGACTGCTCGGGGTCCGGTCCACGGCCGCAGTTCGAAGGCGGCGTCGGCCGCCTGTCCGTTGACCAGCTCGACAAGGGTGTCCGCCAGCAGCGCGGTCGCGGCGGTGACGGCGTTCGGGGGCAGGTGGCCGACGTTCTCGGTCAGGGCCGCCAGCGCGAGGGCCAACAGGGCGTCTCCGGCCAGCAGCGCTCGCCCCACCCCGAACGCCTTCCACGCGGTTTCCCGGTGTCTTCGCTGCTCGTCGCCGTCCATGATGTCGTCGTGCAACAGAGAGAACACGTGCACGAGTTCGACGGCCACGGCACCGGCCACGGCCGCCTCGGGCCGACCTCCCACGGCCTCGGCCGTCAGCAGGGCGAGGGCGGGTCGCAGGCCTTTCCCGCCGCCGGCCGCGCGCGGTGTCCCGTCGAGGTCGCACCAGCCGAACGCGTACGCGGCCACGTCGCGAACGTCGCGGTGGAGCCCGTAGACGGTCCTGCGCAGGGCCGGGTCGACCAGTTCCCGGCAGCGTTCCATGGACTCGAGTGCGGTGGGCCGGGTCAGGGCCGTCCGGTGCAGGTGCTCGGTCATGCCGCGTTTCCCGCCCGCCGCCGGCCGGGCTCCGCCGGGTGCTGCGGTGCCGGTCGGGGTATCGGTCGGGGTGTCGGCACCATCGGATACGGGCCTGTGCCGTGGGAGGCCTTCAAAACGGCGGTGTGCGGCGCGGCGCCGGGCACAGGCCGCAGCTTCCAATGGGCGGCGATCGTGGCCAGCGTGAGGGTGGTCTCGGCCCGGCCGAAGACGTCGCCGATGCACGTGCGGCTGCCCGCGCTGAACGGGACCATCGCTCCGCGCGGGACGTCCTTGGCCCGCTCGGGCAGCCAGCGGTCCGGGTCGATGACGGAGGGGTGACCGGTCGGCACGAGCGTGCCGTCCTCCTGCGCCTTCAAGCCCGCGGTGATCGGGTTGCGGAGGAGACGGCCGACCGTCACGGAGTTCCACTGTGCGCCGCGCGTTCCCCGGTAGCCCTCGGAGTTCACCCAGACCGCGGTCTCGATGTTGTTCCGGCCGGCAAGTCTTCGAGTGGCGGCCTGGCGGATCGCCGGTACTTCCGACACACGCAGTTGCTCTCCTGTGTGGTCCTCGAATCCGTAGTGTCCTGGCGGCATACCGTCCCACCTTCCTGTTGTCGATACGTCCTGAGGCCGCCGGTGGCGGCACCTTCACGTGATGTCGCTACGGCCGATCCAAGCGTGCGTGCGACCGTCTCGACGTTGACGGCCGCCTGCAGTTCAAGCAGTTCGCCCACAGCCGACCCGGCGACCGCCGCACGGTGGGTCGCCGCTGCGGGCTCCGGTCCGGAAGCGGCGGGGCCGGTTTGCCGCGGCCCCGACAGTCCCCATCGGGTGGAGCGCCCAAGATCAGTGACGTGCCTTCCAGCCTGGCCGAGGGTCGAGACTCCGCCGGTGTTCCGATCGTCCGCACCCTCTCCGGCTTTCTGCGCGGTGGCGGCGGCCATGCTGCCGAGAAGGGCGTGAGCGCCGCTCGCGGCCATGAGCCCCGTGCTACGAGCGCGGGGCGCAGCGGGCCGGCGGGGCGGGCTCGGTGATGGGCTGCTCGCTACGAGAACTCATGCTTTCTTCCCGTCTGTTGACGCTCCGCCGGGTTCTCCGACGAAGCCGTTTCAAGGCAAACAGTGGAAGATCATCATGACAACCGAAACTCCGAACCTGGACCAAATCTGTCGGTAGCCACCCCTGTAGCCGGTCGACACCGCAGAGCCGGACCTAGACTCACCACCCAGTCCGGAGGATCCCTGACACCAGGCAGTGGTGGCTGGCCCCGGCGGCCGCGTCGACTGGGCGCAGCTGCCCGAGGAGACGGTGTTCGAGGGCGGGCAGCTCGGCCGCCGGGTCGTGGCGCAGCGGGCCGGCTGCCCTGGCCTGGAAGCCGACCAGCAGGATCTGCTCACGGCGATCCGCATCGAGTCGGATTGAGCTGGGGGCCGCGAAGGCCGCGGCGGAGGCGAAGCCCGGGTGTCGCGGGCCGACCCGCCCTCAGCCGGAGCAGCACCGGCGGCGACCGCGGTGCCTCCACCAGCACGGCCTGCACCACGCCGCAACGCCCCCCCCCCCCCCCCCCCCCCGACCAGCAGCCCCCACCCCCGCACCAGGTGGACCGGACGCAGGGACACCCGGCTCCCCGTCCGACGTCGACGCCGGGCAGCACCGGACACCAACTCCCCCTCGGCGTCCGGCAGCAGACCGACAACGCAGCAAGGCCCCGCCAGTACAGGACGACCCGAGAAGGCCATCCCGTACCGGCGGAGCCTCGATGCGCCGGTGACAGGCCGACCCGCACTCCTCACCCTGCGGGCCGAACAGGTCCGGCGAGTCGGCAGGACGCCGGGCGCGGACCGTTCAGACTCCGCGGGTACGTGAACGCAGCCGGTAGGACTCGAGCGCGGCATCGAAGTCATCGCGCGTCAGATCCGGCCACAGAGCGGAGCAGAAGTACAGCTCGCTCTGGAAGCCCTGCCAGGGCATGAAACCGGACAGGCGTTGCGCACCCGAGGTCCGGATCACCAGATCCGGATCGGGCTGCCCGCTCGTGTACAGGTGCCGCGCTATGGCCTGCTCGTCCAGCGCCCCGGCGATCTCCTCGGCCCCGAGACCTCGTGCCGCCAGCTCGGCCACGGATCGGCGGACAGCGTCCAGGAGTTCCTGCCGCCCGCCGTACCCCACGGCCACGTTGACGCGCATCCCCGCGGACTGCGCCGACCGTTCCTTCACCGCTCGCATGGCCCGCGCGGTACGTGGGGGAAGCAGGTCGAACGCGCCGATCGGATTGACGGACCAGCGGTCGGCGTCCGCGAGATGGTTCATCCCGTCCTCGATGACCGCCAGCAGCGGGTCCAGCTGCGCGGCCGGCCGGTCCAGGTTCGCCACCGACAGCGCCCAGAATGTCACGGTCCGGATGCCGTAGTCCTCACACCAGTCGAGAACCTCAAGGATCTTGTTGCCGCCGGCCCGGTGGCCTTCCATGGTGCTCAGGCCGCGCGCCTTCGCCCAGGTCCGATTGCCGTCCACGATGAGGGCCAGGTGCCGCAGCTCGGGCACCTGAGCGGGTGCCTCCGGCTCGCGACGCCGCCGCGACTCCTCGGGCGTGGTGATGGGAGGAAGGCTGGGCGGCACGGGCGTTCCGTCCGCCTCCTGTCCCCTCCGGCCGACGGTGATCGGGTTGCGTAGGAAGCGGCTGACCTCCATGGAGGTCCCCTCCGCGCCGTGTGTCCCCCGGGAGCCTTCGGATTTCATGCAGACCGCGATCCCATCCTTGTTCTGGCAGGTGGACCGCCGGTGCTGCCTGACGGATCGCCGGCGTCCAGGACTCGCACAGCTGCTCTCTCCTGTGTGGTCCTCGAACCCGTGATGCCGTGGCGACAGACCGTCCCACCTGCTTGTCGTCACTCTGTCCTGAGCCTGGCGGCGGCGGCTTCACGCGAGGTCGGCGCCACCCGGTCCCAGCCGGGCACCGCGACCTCGCCGCCGGAGCACAGCCGGCAGCCCGGACCCTCCCGAAGGAACGTTGGGGGACTTGACCCTCCCACCAGGCTGCACCGTCTTCGAGCAGTCCGCCCGGAGTCCTCGCGCCCGGCCCCACCGGGCTTGCCGGTGTTTACGTTGCCCTCAGCCGCCGCGCTTCTCCCCCGCGAATCCAGCGTCAGTTCGACTGGTCGCCGAGGGCAACACCGGCCGGTACCGACCGCAGACGCACGGAACGTCCGTACTGGCGCCCCTGCTCGGGACGCGTACCGGGAGCCGCTCGTCGGCAGAAGTCACTCTGGTGTCCTTTCATCAGGTTGCGCGGGTTCCCTCGAACACGGTTCCCGCACGGGATATTCGGACCTCTCAACCTCAGCAGAACGGCGATCGACGAAGCAACCGAAGCATTTCGCCCGCGCGCGATATTTTCGGCCCGAAGTCTTTCGCGACGCACACCGAGGCAAGGGAGCGGGCATCCGGGTCAACGGCGGCTTCCTGCCGATCTCGCCACCGACGACACCACCGACCGGGTGATCGTGCACGACAACCTGCCGGCCGACGACCGGAACAAGACCGTCCAGACCTGCAACGCCGGGTTCTCCGAGGGCTCCGTCCCCACGTGCTGACCCCACCCGTGCAACCCGAGGCGGCGGCGATGACGGCATGTCGAGCGACGCATCAACCGACTCAAGCAGTGGCGCGGTCTGGGATCACGGAGGTCAGGACAACGATTGCCCACCACAGCCGGTCCGGCTGACGCCACGCGGCGAGAACGTCATCGGGCCGATCCAGCCTCGGCGGACCAGGGCAATTTGGGTCGGACATGCGTTTTTCCCGACCGCTACATCACCCAGGGTCGTGCCGATGGCGACAAGCCGGTCACCAACCCGCAGCGCTTCGCCCGCCCCCTGCTCACCCGCCCCGAGAACCTGCGCGACAAGGACATCGCACTACTGCGGGAACTCACCCCCGGAGATGACCGAACTCTCCCGTCTCACCGGCGAGTTCGCTCAGCTACTGACCCCAGCCGAAGGCAACGACGCCAAGCTTACCGACTGGATCACCACGGTTCGCGCCGCCGACCTGCCCCACCTGCACTCCTTCGCGAACGGCCTCGAACTCGACCGCGCCGCCGTCGACGCCGGCCTCACCCTCCCGTACCACATCGGCCGCACCGAGGGCGTCAACACGCGAACCAAGCGGATCATGAGGCAGATGCACGGCCGAGCCGGGTTCCCCCTGCTCCGCCACCGCATTCTCCTCCAGTGATCACAACACAGCGCTACCACCGATTACGAGCCAGGGCCGGAATCCTGATAGTCCCGGGAGGCCGCCGAGGCCCCTGAGGCAGAGGAGGCAGACCGGCTGGTCAGCCGCAAGCGCGCGACCATGCTGCTGCAGGCGCTCCTCGTACTGACGAACACCGAGGTCCGACGCTGACAGAGCGGAGACCTGAAGAACCGGCGAATCCTCACGGGTCCTACCCGGGATGTTGGACACCGGAGACACTTGGGCCTTGATGGGGCCGGGTGGACGGGAGTCCTGCGCCGATGGTGATGAAGCACTACCCGCCTGAGTTCAGGGCGGACGCGGTCACAGCGGCGCAGCTGCGGCGGGCCGCGCCGTCCGGCTGGCCTCTGGGTCGTTGCCAAGAGGCCGTACGTCCCGCAGCGGCTGGAGGCCGACTACCGCGGACGGGAAGCCCGGTGGGCGGCGACCAGGTCGCGGTACCACCCGTACGACGCCTTCGGCGTCCGCCTCTGCGTAGCGGAGTCGACGTGGTCGAGCTGACGATCGGTGTTCAAGCCGGTCGAGTCCACCCGGAACCGCTGGCGGGCATCGGCGGGGCCCGTCTGGCCGCGCCGGTCCGCTCCGGCGCGATGTTCAAACGGCGCCGTGATCGAACCCACCGGGGGGACGCCACCGCAGTCTGATCACACATCATCGATCCACAGCACTTGACAACTGCTCATGTTCCTGACAGCACTGGCACTGCACCACTCCCACGAACGGCACCGCACTCCCGAAGGGAGGGATCAGCACATGACCAAGCCTGAGTGGACGTTAAGTCCCTTTTCTTTCGGTTCGTGATCGCTCGTTCGTGTGAACGTCGACCGTACTGGCGTGCCAGCCGGGGTTCGGGTGATGTTCTGCGGCGCATGGACAGACGGGCGTATCCGAGCGACTTATCGGACGAGCAGTGGGCGTTGATCGAGCCGATGATCACGGCCTGGAAGCAGGACCGGGTGGCGCGGTCGGCTACCGGGGATCCGGGGTCCTGCGATCTGCGGGAGATCGTGAACGCGATCTTCTACCAGAACCGGACGGGCTGTCAGTGGCGCTACCTGCCCCATGACCTGCCGTCCTGGTCGGCGGTGTTCTACTACTTCGGCCTGTGGCGCCAGGACGGGCTCGACCAGCGGATCCAGGAACTCCTGCGCTGCCAGGTGAGGGAGCGAGCCCGCCGATTAGAGGACCCGTCCCTCGTGATCATCGACACCCAGTCCGTCCGGGCGGCCGCCGGCGTCCCGAAGACCACGACGGGGCTGGACGCGAACAAGAAGGTGTCGGGGCGCAAGCGGGGACTGGCCGTGGACGTCCTGGGGCTGATCATCGGCGTTGTCGTCCTGGCCGCCTCCGCCCACGACAACGCCGCCGGCACCGCCCTGCTCGACCAGGTCGCCGAGCGGTGCGGGATGCGTCTGGAGAAGGCTCTGGTGGACCAGGGCTTCAAGGACGAGGTCGTCATCCACGGCGCTTTGCTGGATATCGACGTCGAGGTCGTCCGCCGCAACCCGGCCGACCAGGGCAAGGGTTTCGTCCCGCAGCCGAAACGGTGGGTGGTGGAGCAGACGAACGGCACCTTGATGCTGCATCGGCGCCTCGCCCGCGAGTACGACCACCGGCCCGACAACTCCGCCTCACGCGTCTACTGGGCCTCCACCGCGAACATGACCCGCCGCCTCACCACACCGGCCCCGGCCTGGCGCGACACCCTCGGACTGGCGGCGTGAACGTCGCCGAACTCCTGGCAGACCTCCAGAGCCGGCAGGACGAGGCCACCGCCCGGGCCGCAGAACTACGCGCCCGGATCGAAGAGCTCGCCGCCGATCTGACCCAGACCGAAGCGCGGCTCACGGACCTGGCCACCACCCGAAAGATCATCATGGAGGTCACGCCGGCAGGAACCGAATCCGAACCGCCCGAGACGAACACCACCTACCAGGCCATCGTGAACGCCTTCAACCAGCACCCCGCCCACGCATTCCGGGCACGCGAGCTGCACGAACTCCTCGGCATGCCCACCGACGAGGCGTCCGTCAACATCACCCGCAGCCGCCTCGGACGCCTCACTCGCCAAGGCTTCCTCACCCAACCCGGACGCGGCCGCTACCAGAAACGGACTTAACGTCCACTGAGGGCGCGGGATACGACTACGACGTCGCCATCAGCGGAGCCAGCCTCGCCGGCAGCGCCGCGGCGATCTTGCTCGCTCGACGCGGCGTCCGCGTCGCACTGCTGGAACGCCGCTCGGACCCCGAAACCTACAAGGTGCTCTGCACCCACTCCCTCACGGCCAACGCCTACCCGGTGCTGGACGAACTCGGTCTCGTCCCCGCTCTCGAGGAGGCGGGAGCCGTCCGCAACGAAGCCCGCTGGTACACCCGGTGGGGATGGATCGAGCCGAAGGCAGCACCGGCGGGCCCCGAGCTGCCCTACGCGTACAACATTCGGCGCAGCATCCTCGACCCGTTGATCAGGTCCCGCGCGGCGCAGACGCCCGGCGTCGATCTGCTCCTCGGTCACCAGGTGACCGGGCTGGTCGGGGAAGCCGGGCGAACCGTGGGGGTACGCGCGTCGACACCCCAGGGCGAGCGCGAGATCCGGGCCCGTCTGGTGGTCGGCGCCGATGGCAAGGACTCGGCCGTGGCGAAGTTCGCCGGGGTGCCGGCTCGGCTGTACGAGAACGCGCGGTTCGCCTATCTCGCGCACTTCCGCAACCTTCCGTTGCACGGCGGGATCGGTCACACCTGGTTCCTCGAGCCCGACATGGCGTACGCGTTTCCCAACGACGACGGGGTGACGGTCATCGCGGTGCTCCCGGACAAGGAACGGCTGCCGGCCTTCCGGGAAGACCTGGAGGGCAGCTTCCTCGAGTTCGTCCGTTCCCTGCCCGAGGCGCCGCCCATCGACTCCGCGGAGCGCATCACGAAGATCATCGGCACTGTCAACTACCCGTTTCACAGCCGCAAACCGACCGCGCCAGGCGTCGCGTTGATCGGCGACGCCGCCCTGACCGGCGACCCCCTGTGGGGAGTGGGATGCGGGTGGGCCCTGCAGTCCGCACAATGGCTGACAGAGGCGGTCGCCACGGCCGCAACGGGTCGGGGCGACCTCAACAGGTCACTCGCGGTGTACGCACGCAGGCACCGACGCCGGCTGCGCGGTCACCAGTACCTGGCCGCCGACTTCGCCAAGGCCCGTCCGTTCAACCCCTTGGAGCGGCTGATGTACTCGGCGGCAGCACGCGATCAAGCGGTGGCGCGGCACATGCATCTCTTTGCATCCCGCCTGATCGGTCCGCTGCGCTTCCTGAACCCCGTGGCGCTGGCCAGGGCTTCAGCCGTCAACATCAAACACCGCGGGGCGGCTGGGCCACCCGCGCACGTGTCACGCACGCGGTCATGACAGGCTCGCCTCCCACTTCACACGGTCCTGGCAGCTTCCGCAGAATGGAGCACTGGACCCCTCTGGGGACCTCTGGAGGAGAGACGGAGCCGACTTGCCGGCCGCCAATGCCGTGTCGAGTGCCGCCACTGGGCCGGCGACCACGACACCGGGTGTACGCAGCTGCGTCACCTCCGCTTCCAGCTCGGCGACACGGGCCTCGAGTCGCTGCACGTCTCGCGCTGCGTCCTTGTATCCCTCCTTGTTGCGCCTGGCGACGTGTGTGAGGGTGTCCACCCGGTCCGCGAAGACGTCGCGTTCGGCGGCGATCGACTGCACGACCTGGCCGGCGATGACCGCCGCAATCCAGTCGACCCATTCGTTGATGCGCTCGGTGCCCGGGTTGCCGATCAGTTCGGCATCCTGCAGGCCGTTGAGCATGGCTGGGCGGATGGCGTCGGCGATGCGCTGCTGCGGGCCGGGCTGCTCGGTCACAGCTGCTCCTCGATCACGATTCTGATGGCTTCGCCGACTGCTTCGGTGCGGATGGTGTCGGGGAAGCGATCTTCCCATGCGCCGGCTCTCTGTTGATGCATGCGAGCTTGCGACTGTGCAGTCGACGCTCTTCCTTGACCGCCCAATGGCGTACCCACGTGGTGGCCGACGATCTCTTCCAGCAATTCCCCAAGGTCAAAGTCCTTCTCGACGACGGCTGCTTGGGCCTCCGAAGGGACCATCCCGGCAAGACGATCACACCGCCGAGAAAGCCGAACAAGACAGCCGAATCGCTGGTGGAACCCCTCAGCCCGTCGAACACTCTGTCACCCCACTGACCCGCAGGCCTCAGGGCGGGCGGACCACTGCGCGCCGCACGTCCCGGAGCAGGGGTCGGCCGCTGCCGGCCGGGATCGATCTGGTCCGCCGGGCGGACGTCCCCGGTCGGCGGCCGCATCAAGGTATCCCCGTCGTCGCCCGGTTGAACCAGTGCAGTTCGCCGAGGGTGTCGATGAGGTGGGTCGGGGTGGCCGCCGGGAATCCGGTCGATCCGGTGGGCGCGCGGTCGTCGGGCTACGGCCGACGCGGTGTGTCCGGCGGCTCCGTGGTCGAGGCCGTGGCCTGCGTCGAAGCGGCGACATCGACGGAGACGGGTGCGTGCCAGCGGAACAGCCAGGACATGGGGGCGAGAGCCACACCCTCCGGCACCGCGCGGGTACCGACGTCGCGCAGGGTCGCGCGCCACCGGGAGTTGGGCATGTTGTTGTGGGTCATCTGGCGCGACATCCACGACACCGCCCGCACCCGTCGCCGCCGCGCCTTCGAATAGGCTCGCAGATCGGGCGCGTGGGCCGCGAGTGTCACCGCGTCCTCGAGGGCCATGGCGGCACCCTGTCCGAGTTCCGGGCGCATCGCGTGCGCCGAGTCGCCCACCAATGCGACCTTCCCGACAGCAAGCGTTCTCGGCACCGGCACTTCGAGGAACTCGTCGCGCAGAATCCGTGCCGGATCGGCCGCGGCGAGGACCTCGGGCACCGGCGACACCCATTCGGCGAAATGGTCGAGACCGTCGAAGCCGGGGTGGGCGGCCGCGAAGAAGTAGGTGCGCCCACCCGGCATCGGCAGCACGCCGAATTCCGCGTGCACTCCGACGATGCCACCGGCGAACTCGGGCACAGGGGTGTCGAGCACGCCACGCCAGGCGGTGATCCCGGTGCGACGTACGGCGGTGTCGCCCGGCCACAGACGCTGCCGGATCGCGCTGTGCACTCCGTCGGCACCCACGATCAGATCGTGGCGCACCGTCTCGCCGCCGACGCGCAGGGTACCGTCAGGGGCGACCTCGTCGACCGAGCTGCCCGGCCGCAGGCAGTCGCCCGGAAGTGCTTGCGCGAGAAGGGAGATGAGGTCCGCGCGGTGCAGCACCACGAATCCACCCGCGAGCGGTTTCGCCCAGCGCGTGAACAGGACCTGCCCGGCGGCGTTCCGGACCTCACCGGGACCCTCGCCAACCCCTGCGGCTCGAACAGCGGCACCCACGCCGAGCGCGTCCAACGCAGTGATCGCGTTGGGGAACAGGGAGATTCCCGCGCCCACTTCGGTGAACTCCGGTGCCCGCTCGTAGACGGTCACCTGCCATCCGGCCTTGCGCAGCGCGATCGCGGAAGCGAGGCCGCCGATCCCGCCGCCCACGATCCCGGCACTGCGAACTTGCGACATGGAACGCGACATGTTCTGCCCCCTTCCGGATCCCGGCTTACCCGAAGCCGTTGTTACTCGACAGTAACAACGGCTCGGTGGGGTTGCCCAGAGCCGGCATCAGCCACTGGGCGAGGAAGGCATCTCGGACGCACTCCTCCTACGAGGCCGCCCGATTGAATGCATCGTCGGCGCTGCTGCTCGGGGAGGCCTGGTACACCACCGGTTGCTGATCCGGGGTGTTGACGGTGAACGTCTCATAGCGCAGATCGAGGTCGCCGATCTGCGGGTGGCGGGGCCGCTTCGATCCGTCGCACACGTCCCGCAGCGGGGGCGGTCGACACCGACGTGTACCTCCTGCCGCACCGCAGGGATGCCGGGTGAGCGCCACCACCCGTTCGGGCTGTGGCTACGCTCGGTCTCCCAGCAGTACCCGACCAATGACATCGTCCGCACCGCCGTCGCTGCCCGGCGGCAGACGGCATGTGAAGCGGCACAGGGATCGACCATGACTTCCTCCCCTTTCGCCGACCCGGCGTTCTACGCCGACCGCTACCCCACCTACGCCGCCCTGCGCGCGGCGACCGACCTGTTCGCCACCGGCGACCACCGGCGGATCGACGCCGCGTCCCACGCCGTGGCCGGCTACATGTCGGAGCTGATCAGCAGCAAGCGCACGCGCCCGGACCGCTCGCTGCTCTCCGACCTGATCGCAGTCCACGACGAGGACGCCGACCGGCTCAGCGAGGACGAGCTGCTCTCCCTGGCCGTGTTGCTGCTGGTCGCCGGCCACGAGACCACCACCGCGGCGATCGGCAACGCCGTGCTGGCGCTGCTCCGGCACCCCGCCGAGCTGGAGCACCTGCGCACAAGCCCACACGGCATCCGGACCGCCGTCGACGAGCTCCTCCGGTACGACTCCCCGGTCAGCATTGCCACGTGGCGGTGGGCACCCGACGAGGTGGATCTCAGCGGTACCCCGGTGCCCGCCGGCAGCCCGGTCTTCGTGTGCCCGGGCGCAGCCAACCGCGACCCCGGGAGGTTCCCCGACCCCGACCGGCTCGACCTCGGCCGCGCGAACGCCGCCAGCCATCTGGCCTTTGGCCACGGGATCCACCGCTGGCTCACGCGGAGGTCGAGATCGTGCTCGGCGTCCTCCTCGAGCGCTTCCCCCGTATGCACCTGACGGCCCTTGCCGACCGGCTCGTCCGGCGGCAGTCCCGGCTGGTCCGCGGCGTCGTCGCCCTGCCGGTGAGCCATTAGGCGCTTGCGGAGGGGGGTCGGGATCCTCCCCGCCCGCACCGCAAGCCCCAACTCTCGTGCACAGCACCGGTCCCCGGCCCCGGTACTCCAGCCGGACGTCGACATTCTGCCTGCTGGAGTACCGGTGCCGCGCCGCGCCAGTCCGTCGTCGGCGGAGGCCGGGGGCGTTCCGGAGGCGGGTCGGCGACGGCCATCCGCCGACGGACCCCGCCACGACCCGGCGGCGCGGGCGTGCCCGTGCGGATGAGAGGGTGGGCCCCGTGGACGAGACGATCATGGCAGCCGCCCGCGAACGAGCCGCCGAACACCGGCACCGGTTCGACCTCCGCTTCGAGGCCTACTTCGCCGCCCTGCCGGAACGCCTCGACACCCCGCCGCTCAGCCGCTTCACCCCACACTGCCTGGAACTGCTGCGCGACCTCTCACTGCGCGGCGGCAAGCGGCTGCGGGTCGCCCTCCTGTACGAGGCCGCCCGACTGGTGACCACCGACCCGGTACCCGGCCTGGCTGAGGCCGCGCTGAGCATCGAACTGCTCCAGACTCACGGGCTCGTCCACGACGACATCATCGACGACACGCCCCTGCGCCGCGGCGGCCCCTCCACCTACTACGCCTACCGCCAGGAGTTCCCGGAGTCGGACCGCACCGCCCTCGGCCTGGCCGTCCTGGCCGGGGACCTCGCCGCCTTCCTCTCAATGCGGGTCCTGCTGGACGCGGACGTCCCCGCCGAGCTGCGCCAGGCGATGCTGGAGGTACAGCTCAACGCCGGCGCCGAGACGGTCACCGGCCAGATCATCGACCTCGAACGCGACTTCCGACCGCTCCCGGACGAGGAATTCCTGCACACCGTCTGCGAGTACAAGTCCACCCGGTACTCCGTGCTCGCCCCGCTGCGACTGGGGCTGCTGGCCGCAGGTGAGGACGTGGCCCGCCACGACGCACGGCTGCGCCGGTACGCGACCCTGGTCGGCATCGGCGGCCAGCTCCGCGACGACTACCTCGACCTGTTCGGCGACGACGACACCATCGGCAAGTCCACCGGCACCGACCTCCGCGCGGGCCGCCGCAGCTACGCCGTGAGCGCCCTGCTCGCCGCCGCGGACGAGACGCAGCGGGCCGTGGTGGAGTCCGCGCTCGGTGACCCGCACTGCCCCGCCGACACAGTCGAGCACATCCGCGAGCTGGCCCGGCTGCTGGGCGTGGACGGGAAGCTCCGCTCCGACATGCGGCGCTGCGCCGATGCGGCCCGCACCGTGGCCCAGGGCTGGCGCCCGCACTGGCGCGAGGAGGCGGTGACCTTCTTCGAAGGCCTGCCGCTGTCGAACGTGATACCCGGCGAGTGAACGGATGGCCCGGGCTCCGGTGGGCACCCGGTCACCGGGAGCCCGTCCTTCCTGGGCAGATCCCGCGTTGTGATGGCTGCCTGTGCACCAGGCGACGCCGACGGGGTGCCAGGGATCGGATGGCCCCCCATACGAGCGCGGGGCACCCCTGTCGATCCGGCTGGAGAGTCAGTTCCCATCGGTTTCGAAGGCGCGCAGCAAATCGGCGGCGACGCTCACGGCAATTGTCGCGGGATCCTTGCCGGTGATGTCGGCCAGCCCGATCGGGGTCTTGATCCGATCGATGGTGGCCTCGTCGTGACCGCCCTCGGTGGCGAGGCGTTTGCGGAACCGCACCCACTTGGCCGCCGACCCGATCAGCCCGATGGAGCCGAGATGGGTTGTGCGCAAGGCGGCGTCGCACAGAGCGGCGTCCTCGGCGTGATCATGGGTCATGATCAGGATGTGGGTGCCGCGCGGCAACTCCGCCAGCACCTCCTCGGGCAGCAGCGGCGTGTGATGCACGGTCACCTGCGCCACCGCGTCTGCCAGCACGTCGAGCCGCTCCTCGGTGAGCATGTCGGAGCGGGTGTCGATCAGATGGAGGTCGAGGTCCTGACGTGCCAGGATGCGCGCCAGTTCCAGCCCGACGTGCCCGACGCCGAAGATCGCCACCGCTCGAGCCGTCGGCAGCGGTTCGAGCAGCACGGAGACCATGCCTCCGCAGCACTGCACGCCATGCTGGTTGACCACCTTGTCGTTCAGGGCGAAATCAATCATCTCCGGCTCAGGCTTGGACGCGGCGATCATCTCCCGCGCCCGGTCGATCGCGACGGCCTCGACATTGCCGCCACCGATCGAGCCCCACGTCCCGGTCTGCCCCACAACGAGTTTCGCACCGGCGTCGCGCGGCGCATGGCCGCGCACGGTCGCGACGGTCACCAGCACGCCGGACTCCCGGCGTGCTCGCAACCGTGCCACCGCGGCGACCCACGTCATGTCAGGCACCGCTCAACGCTTTTGCGTCGGTCTGGTTCCTGCCGTTGGCGACCTGCCCGTTCGCGGCGTGGCCGTTGGCGGCAGACCCGTTCCGGGCGTGACCGTTCCGGGAGACATCGCCCCGGCGAGCCGCCTGGATCGCCCAGTACACCGCCTCCGGCGTTGCGGGCGAGGCCAACTCGACGCTGACCCCGCTCGGCCCGAACGCGGCGGCGGCCTGCCGCAACGCTTCTCGCACCGAGAACGCCAGCATCAGCGGAGGCTCACCCACCGCCTTGGACCCGTATACCGCGCCCTCTTCGGTGGCGTGCTCCAGAAGCGTGACGTTGAACTCCTCGGGCATCTCCGAGAAGCTCGGCAGCTTGTAGGTGCTCGCCGCCTGGGTCAGCAGCCGACCGCGGTGCGGCCCGTCACCGGCATCCCAACGCAGGTCCTCGACTGTCAGCCAGCCCGCGCCCTGCACGAAACCACCCTCGACCTGACCGATGTCGATCACCGGGGACAGGCTGTCGCCGACGTCGTGCACGATGTCCACCCGCCGGATGCGGTACGCACCGGTGAAACCGTCCACCTCCACCTCGGCTGCGGCGGCACCGTGGGCGAAGTACTTGAACGGCGAGCCCCTGAACGTCTTCGCGTCCCAGTGCAGACCCTCGGTGCGGTAGAAACCGGCCGCCGACAGCTGAACTCGCTGGAAGTACGCGGTGCGCACCAGATCGTCCCAGGCCAGCTCCTTGTCGCTGCCGAGGGCACGCGCGACGCCCTCGACGATGCGCACGTCCGAGGCATTCGAACCCAGCTGGGTGGCGGCCACCTGCAGCAGCCGCTCGCGCAGCTGCTCGCAGGCGTTCTTCACCGCCGCACCGTTGAGGTCCGCCCCTGCGCTGGCAGCGGTGGCAGAGGTGTTGGGCACCTTGTCGGTTCGCGTCGGGGCCAGCCGCACCTTGGGCAGCGGGATACCCAGCGCGGTCGCGGCCACCTGCAGCATCTTGGTGTGCAGGCCCTGGCCCATCTCGGTGCCGCCGTGGTTGATCAGGACCGAGCCGTCCTTGTAGATCAGCACCAGCGCGCCGCCCTGGTTGAAGGCGGTGAGGTTGAACGAGATCCCGAACTTGAGGCCGGTGATCGCAAGTGCCCGCTTGGTGTTCGGGTGCGCGGCGTTGAAGGCGGCGATTTCGCGCTTGCGATCGGCGATGCCGGCGTTGTCCTGAACCTGCTGCCAGACGGTGGAGATCCGTTCGGGCTGAACGACCAGCTGCCCGTACGGCGTCGACTGGCCCTGCCGGTAGAAGTTGCGCTCCCGCAACTCCATGGGATCGAGGCCGAGCAGCGGCGCGCACCGGCCCATGATGTCCTCGATCACCAGCATGCCCTGCGGTCCGCCGAAGCCGCGGAAGGCGGTGTTGGAGACCTTGTTGGTCCTGGCGATGCGACCGGCGATGCGCGCGTTGGGAATCCAGTAGGTGTTGTCGATATGACACAGCGCACGGGCCACCACCGGCTCGGAGAGGTCCAGGCTCCAGCCGCCGTCTGCGGTCAACGTGGCGTCCAGGGCCTGGATGCGGCCGTCGGCGTCGAAGCCGATCTTCCACGTGGCGTTGAACCCGTGCCGCTTGCCGGACATGGTCAGATCCTGAGTACGGTTGAGCCGCACCCGAACCGGCCGACCGGTCAGCCTGGCGCCGAGCGCGGCGACGGCCGCGAACCCGTGCGGCTGCATCTCCTTGCCGCCGAAGCCACCGCCCATCCGCAGGCACTGCACGGTCACCTCGTGACTGTGCAGGCCGAGCACGTGCGCGACGATCTCCTGGGTCTCCGAAGGATGCTGGGTGCTGCTCTGGACGAACACCTGCTCGGCCTCGTCGATGTAGGCCAGCGCCGTGTGCGTCTCGAGGTAGAAGTGTTCCTGATCGGAGAACTGGAACTCGCCGGTGAACACGTGCGCGGAGTCGGCGAAGCCCGCGTCGACGTCGCCGGTCAGCATCACGGGCCGAGCGCCGTGAAAACTGTCGGCCGCGATCGCTTCCTGAAGCGTGATGAGGGAGGGCTGTTCGTCGAGTTCCACCTCGACGGCCGCCGCACCGAGCCGGGCCGCTTCCAGGGTCTCGCCGAGCACCCAGGCGACCGCGTGGCCGTAGAACATGACCGCGTCGGGGAACAGCGGTTCGTCGTGCTTCATGCCGGCATCGTTCACGCCTGGCACGTCGGCACCGGTCAGTACGCGGACCACACCGGGCACGGCGAGCGCGGGTTCGGTGCGCAGCGCGGTGATCCGGCCGTGGGCCTTCATGGCCTGGACCGGGTAGGCGTGCAGCACGTCCTTGGTGCGATGGATCAGGTCGTCGGTGTAGAGCGCGGTGCCGGTGACATGCAGGACGGCACTCTCGTGCGGCATCGAGACGCCGACGACAGGCTTTTCGGGGCGTTCGGACAGATGGCTCATGACGACACCGCCTCGGTGGTCTGTGCGTGCAGCTTCAGCAGGCTCTGGCCGAGCATCGCAGAACGGTACTCGGCGCTGGCGCGGTGATCGTTCATCGGCGTGCCCTCGGCCTGCAGCACCCGGGCCGCGGCCTCGGCGATCTCCGCCGTCCACGGCCTGCCCTCCAGGGCCGCCTCGGTGGTGAGGGCGCGGATCGGGGTGGCGGCCACGCCGCCCAGGCCGATGCGCGCCTTGCGGACGATCCCGTCCTTGATGTCGAGCGCGAACGCGACCGCCACGCTGGAGATGTCGTCGAAGCGCCGCTTGGCGATCTTGTGGAAGGCCGTGATCGGCAACAGCGGCAGCGGGATGCGCACCGCGCGGATCAGCTCGCCGGGACGGCGCACGCTCTGCCGGTAGCCGGTGAAGTACTCCGCCAGCGGGACCTCGCGCTCACCGTCGGCGTCGGCGAGCACCACCGATGCCTCCAGTGCGAGCAACGCCGGCGGGCTGTCACTGATGGGGGAGCCGGTACCCAGGTTGCCGCCGAGGGTCGCACCGTTGCGGATGAGCCGGGATGCGAACTGCGGGAACAGCTCTGCCAGCAGCGGGACGCTGCCGTCGAGGCGGCGTTCGATCTCGGTGAGCGTCAGTGCCGCCCCGATCTCGATGTAGTCGGATTCGACTCGCAGCTCCCGCAGTTCGGACAGCCAGTCGACGGCGACCACGCAATCCGCCCGGAGGGAACGGATATTCACCTCCACGCCCCAGTCGGTGGAGCCGGCGACGACCACCGCGTCGGGCCGCTCGCGCAGCAACTGCAGCGTTTCGGCCAGCGTGCTCTTCCGCAGGAACACGCTGTCGTCCTGGACGTATTCGGTGGCAACCGGTGTCGGCGGGGACTGCTCGCGACGCCGTGCCAGCGGGTCGCTGTCGGTGGGCATACCGACAGCGAACGCGGCATCGCGAATCGGGCGATAGCCGGTGCAGCGGCACAGGTTCCCGCTCAGCGCGTGCAGATCGAAACCGTTCGGGCCCTGCTCGCGGTCGGTGCTGTCGGCCGAGTCCGCGTACGCACAGCGGTCGGGTCGGTAGTACTCGGCAGCCATGCTGCAGACGAATCCCGGTGTGCAGTAACCACATTGGGAGCCGCCGCGGACCGCCATCTCCTCCTGCACCGGGTGCAGGGTGGGCGGCATTCCTGGTTCACCGGCGGTGGCTAGACCTTCGGAGGTGATGATCTCCTGACCGTCGAGCGCCGCGACCGGGACCAGGCAGGCGTTGACCGCCACCCAGTCGGTGGGCTTGTTTACCCCGGGACGGGCCACCAGGACCGAACAGGCGCCGCATTCACCCTCGGCGCAGCCCTCCTTGGCGCCGGTGAGGCCACGCTCGCGCAGAAAATCCAGCACTGTGGTGTGGGGCGCAACCGGTGAAATCGGTGCTTCCTTCCCGTTGACCGTGATCCGCGCCGCTACCATGACAGGCCTTCGTTTCGGTGCACGATCGGTCGATTCATCATCTTCGCCAATTTCAGGCAGCTTTCTGTATTCAGACTCGCCACGTGAGAGGCGCGGGCGCAGAATGGCACGCCACAGCGACGTGGCGGGAGGTCACGTGAGAGGAACAGGCGCAAGACGGCACGCCACAGCGACGTTCCGGGAGGTTGCGACGGGAAGCCCGGAATGTGCCACGCACGGGCACATCGGCAACGGCCTGCTCAGCAGCCGTGCGCGATCCGACCCGGAACCCAGACCGTGCGGCGGGCGAGGCGACCGAGATCAGAGCTGGTGTACATCCGCTGGTCGCCTCCTTTCGGCAGTTATGGATCGGCTTCCACCGCAAATTAGTGGCTGGAGCCACAGAGGTCAAGAGGTTGACCTCGGTCGATCATCCTGGGGCGTACGGGGCCATGGTGTGATCACATCGAGAGTGCTCGTGCCCCGCATCGGCCCACGCTTGGGGTCGTGACGTTCCGTCTGGTCCACCGATTCGGCTGCCTCTTGGTCGGCTGGCTGCGGCTGCCGGCGCAGTCCTCCGCGGCCAAGGACACCTCGCCCAGCAGCAGATCCTCAGTGCGACCTACACCCTGCTCATCGCCCTCTTCGGCGTCCAGACGGGCTACGCCACGTTCGACCAGGTCACCGCGACCGTCCACGACCTCCAACTGCCGGGCCTGCTCAGCACCCCTCGGCTGAACATCAGCGTCAGGCCGTGCGCGGTCAACTTCTGCCCTCGGGCGCATAGTGGTCGGCGAAATCGACGCCGCCGGCACGGTCACCGGCGATGAACCACCGGGCACCAGCAGGTGCGGCGTCCCGCTGCCGTCCGCCGGCACGCTCCAGACGTCGGTGCCCTTCCCCTCCTGGGCCGGCAGCGCGTACCCGAGCGTCTCCCCGTCGAGCCAGGCCGCCTGGTCGTCCACGCTGCGCGACTCGGCCAGCGGGTGCTCGCGCATCCCCGCCAGTTCCAGGACGTGGAGCCGCCAGGGCGCCGCCGGGTCGGCCGAGACCTTCTTCTTGAAGGCGATCCGGGTACCGTCCGGCGAGAGCGAGGGGCACTCCACGTTGTCCCGCAGTGTGCGGGCCGACCACGCCCGAAGGTCGCCCTCGACCAAGTGGGTCCGGCCGCCGGTCGAGACGGTGGCGTAGAAACGGTTGTCGTCGGCGGCGAAGTTGACGCCCCAGTAGTTGACGTCGGCGGCGTGGTAGCGGGCACCGTCGACGGTCAGCGGGATGGACTCGACCGACTTGACCAGGTAGCCGGTGCGCAGGTCCAGGATCGACGTCCGGGTGGAGAAGGTACCCGCCGCGTAGGAGTCCCCCACGGCGAAGGTGGTCCAGGAGAGCAGTTGCCCGGAGGCCGACACCCGGGCCCGGTTCGGGATGCCGGGCACCGTCACCGTCTGGAGCTCGGTGAACCGCCGGTCGTACACCACCGCCTGGGTACGAGCCGGGGTGCCGGGCAGCGCCCGCAGGCACAGGGCCCGGTCTCCCCCGGCGTGGAAGCGGACGCAGGACGGCCCGTCCGGCACCCCCGGGCTGCGGGCGACCCGCCCGGTGGCGGTGTCCCGGTAGTACAGCCCGGGCTCGTCCAGGGTGAACGAGCTCTCCGCGGCGACGAGCCGCTGCCCGCCGCCGCGCTGCCGGGCGTGCAGCACGTACCCCAGCGAACCGCCCAGCAGCACCAGGGCAGCGGCGATCAGCACCACTGAGCGCGCCTTCACGAGACCTCCCTCTCCGGCAGGATCCGCCATGCGGCGACGAGTGCGGCGGCCAGCGCGAGTGCGGCCACCGCCAGCGCCGGTCGCGGCCCGCACCATGTCCAGGCCGCACCGAAGCCGGCCGCACCGACCAGCCGGGCCAGCGCCTGGCCGGTCTGCAGCAGCGCGAGCCCGCTCGCTCGGCCGTCGAGCGGCAGTACCGGCCCGGCCAGTGCCATCAGCACGCCGTCCGTGGCGGCGTAGAAGACGGCCAGGAGTACCAGGACGAGTACGGCTGCCGGCCATCCCGGCGGAGCCATCAGGGTGAGGTAGGCCGCCAGCAGCGCAACGTGCCCGCAGAGGAACGGAATGCGCCTCCCGGTCCGGTCCGCGATCCGGCCCGCCGGTACGGCCAGCAGCAGGTAGCCGGCCGCGGCGCCGAGCGGCAGCAACGGGAAGATCAGGGGCGGCAGGTCCAGGCCGCGTTGGAGCAGAAGATAGAGGAAGGAATCGCCGATCGTCGCGGCCCCCAGTAGCGCGGCGGCCGTGACGACCCGCCGGAACACCGGATCGCCGAGTGCCCTGTTCCTCCTCCTTCCGGTCGGCCTCGACCCGGCGGCCGCCACCGCCGCCGTCCCGGCCGCCGGCTCCGTCCCGGCCGGGACGAACAGCACCAGCACCAGCACGCCGAACAGCCCGGTGGCGAAGCTGACCGCGAAGACCGCGTCGTACGCGTCCGCCGTCGCCCACAGCACCGCGAACGCGACCAAGGGTCCGAGCAGCGCCCCCGTGGTGTCCATCGCCCGGTGCACTCCGAACGCCCGGCCGAGCGACTCCGGCGGTGCGCTGAGCGAGATCAGCGCATCCCGCGGCGCGGTCCGCACGCCCTTGCCGAGCCGGTCGGCGGCCAGCGCGGCGGCGATCCCGCCGGCCGCTCCGTCGGCCAGCAGCAGTCCGAGCCGCGAGAGCGCCGAGAGCAGGTAGCCGACCCCGGCGACCGTCCGGTGCCGGCCGCCGCCGTGGTCGGCGAGCCTGCCGCCGAGCAGCCGGACCAGCGCCGTGGCACCGTTGAACAGCCCGTCGAGGAAACCGAATTGCAGTGGCGAGAGGCCGAGCCCCAGCACCAGGTAGAGCGGCAGCACGGCGGTGACCATCTCCGAGGAGACGTCGGTGACCAGGCTGACCGTGCCGAGGGCGATGACCGTGCCGGGGACGCGCCGTCCCGTCCCGGCGGGGCGGGACGGCGCGTCCGAACGGCGGCCGGTGGTGGCCAGGTACATCATCAGTGGCAGCTGTACTTCGGGCCGGTGTCCTTGACCTGGCCGTCCGTTCCGACGTAGGTCCAGCCGTAGCCGGAGTCGGTGAAGTCCAGCTTCAGCACGCCGTAGTCGCCGCTGATCCGCTTCTGGCTGTTCGGCTGGACCTGCTCGATCGGGTACGGGTCGGCGCCGCCCATCCCGCCGACGATCTCGACGATCCCGTCCGCGGTGGCCTTCCCGTCCGGGTCCTGCGGGGCGAACCGCTCGTAGTGGTGGTCGTGTCCGTTCAGCACCAGGTCTGCCCTGGCGCCGTAGAGAATCTTCCACACCGGCCGGGAGACCGGGTCGTTGCCGTGCCCGCCCGAGGAGTACAGCGGGTGGTGCCAGTAGGCGGCGATGCACTTCTTCGCATTGGCCGCCAGGTCGGCCTTCAGCCAGTCGATCTGGGCGCTCTGGTCGAAGGCGTTGGAGTCCAGTGCGACGAAGTGCCAGTTGCCCTCGTCGAAGCTGTACCAGCTCTTCCCCTGCGGGTAGGCGATGCTGCCGAAGTACGCCTTGTAGCCGGCGAGCGGCCCGGCCGGGTCGTAGGTCTCGTGATTGCCCGGCACCGGGCGGGTCTTCGCCTTGAACGCCCCCCAGGTCTTGTCGTAGTAGTTGCGGAAGTCCGCCAGCCGGGCGTCGTCGTACTGGTTGTCACCCATCGTCAGGTAGAGCTTCGGGTTGATCTGCTGGGCCAGCGCGGCCGTCTTCGGATGCGCACAGCCGCTGTCCGAAGCGGTGCACTGCGCGGCGATGTCGCCCGCCGCCACCACGGTGAACGCCCCGCCCGGCGTGGGTCCGGTCGGTGACGGGCCGGTCGGTGACGCGCCGCCGTCCGGCACCCCGTACACCTGCATCTCGAACAGCGAGTACCCGTACGACGTCCCGCGCACCGTCCCGTACATCCGGACGTAGCGGCCCTTACCGCCCAGCCCCGCCCAGTCGTCCGTCCCGCCGTTCCCGGCCTTCTCCTCCGCCATCGTCGTCCAGGTCACCCCGTCCGCCGACACCTCCACCCGGTACGCCTTCGCATAGGCGGACTCCCAACTCAGCTTCACCCGCGAGATGCTGGCGCTCCCTCCGAGATCCACCCGCAACCACTGCGGGTCCTTCCCCTCCGCACTCGCCCACCGCGTGGAGGCGCTCCCGTCGAACGCCTTCCCCGCCGCGTACGACGACCCCTCGGTGGACGAGGCCGTCGCGGCCTTCCCCTGCGAGATCAGCGGATCGACCGCCGCCCCCGCCCGCCCGGACCAGCCGAGCAACAGGCCGCCGAGCAACGCGAGCACAGCGGCGAACATTCCGACACGAACAGGCCTTGCCGAGACACCCAGACGCATCCGTGGACTCCATGACCTTGAGAAACGGCGAGAGCTGGACTCCGGTCCACACACCACACGAACTCACCGGACAAGCGGCGACCACACCACCGCAGCGGCCGGGTCAGAGCTCTCACTGAGCGCGTCACGCCCCTCCGGCACGGGCGCCGCGCCAAGCCGCCAGCCGACAGCGTAATAGAAAGTAAAGTTGCCTATCAATAGTTGGGCGACACCGCATCTCCGCCGAGGTGTTCGCCCCGCTTTCGTCGCCCCATGCGCAGAGCCGCCATCGCCCTGGATCAGTGCCATGCCCACGCCGACCGGGAGCGTCCGGCGGAGCTGGCACCGGATGACCGCGACCCGATGTCCGGCGAGCCGACACGACCGCTCCGTGGCTCCTCGCCCACCACTCGTAGTCGAATTACCGGAAGCGGGGCGACTGGCAACCGCTGGCCTCACGGGACGACCATGGTGGTACACACACCCACCGCAGTCACTCGGAGGAAGTGAGCCAGATGGCTGCCATCTCCACCATGGTCCCGCTCGGGACGCCCGCACCGAACTTCTCGCTGCCCGCGGTCGACGGCCGGGCAGCGGCACGGGACGACTTCGCCGCCGCACCGGCCCTCCTGGTGGCCTTCCTGTGCAACCACTGCCCGTACGTGCGGCACGTCGAGCAGACTTTCGGCGAGCTGGTCGGCGAGTTCCCGGACCTCGCGGTCGTCGGGATCTGCAGCAACAGCCCGGCCGTCGCGCCCACCGACGACGCCGACGGGCTGCGCGCCCAGATGGCGCGCACGGGGTGGGACTTCCCGTACCTCATCGACCTCGACCAGTCCGTCGGCCGGGCGTACCACGCCGCCTGCACACCGGACTTCTTCCTCTACGACGCCCGCCGCGAACTCGCCTACCGGGGTGCGATGGACGACTCGACGCCCGGCAACGGGAAACCGGTCACCGGCGACCTGCTGCGGCACGCCATCGGCCTGGTGCTGGCCGGCCGGCCCGTCCCGCAACCGCACCGACCGAGTATGGGCTGCTCCATCAAGTGGGCGTGACGGACCACCGCCTGGCGGGCTGGGCGTGCCGGCCGACCGGGCGAGCCAACGGCCAACGGCCAACGGCCAACGGCCAACGGCCAACAGGAGATTCGCGGCGTCCCAGGCGCTTTCGAATCGCTGGTGGCACCTCTTGAGCGCTGTCGCGCTCGTTCTTGCGCCATCCGGACAACCCCTCGGGCGTTGTCAAGAGACCACCCATTCCGCAGCGAACGGAAGTCAACTACGCGGAGCGATGGATGCGGTGAGTGGAGATCAGGTCGCGGTACCAGGCGTACGACGCCTTCGGGGTGCGCCGCTGCGTCGCGAAGTCGACGTGGACCAGGCCGAACCTTTGATGGAACCCCTCAGCCCGTCGAACGCCCTGTCACCTTATCGGCCCGTATGAGCCTCGGGCAGCGCACGACCGGACCACAAGGCCCCGAAGGGCTGGCCCTCACCCCCCTCACGATGTACGGCGTTCCCATCACTCGAGGCCGGCCGGCTCACCGTCCTCTTCGACGCGGCCCTGCGGTGCGCCCAGGCCCCTGCGGACCGAGTCCAGGATCGTCAGGCCCTGGCTGACCAAGCCGGCGGCGATCTCGCCCAAGCCGTCGGCGCCGTTGAGAACGTTGACATTGGCGCCCGCCAGCCCGCCGGCCGCCTCCTTGACGATCTGCGGCAGCTGGTCGATCAGCATCCGGTCCAGCGCCACCCGGTCGTACGAGGCCGCCGCCTCGGCCTGGATCTTCATCCGCTCCGCCTCGGCCACCGCCAGGACCCTGATCCGCTCGGCCTCCGCCTCGGCCGGCTTCACGACCTCGGCGACCAGCTGCTGCTGGCGCAGCTCGGCCGCGCGCTGGGCCAACTCGGTCTGCGCCGCCAGCACCTCCTGCTGCGCGTGCGCCTGCGCCAGCGGGCCGGCCTGGGCGGCCTGGGCCTGGGCCCGGTCCACCTCGGCGGTGTACTGCGCCTTCACGACGGCCGTCTCCCGGGCGTACTCGGCCTGCTTCCGGGCGGACTGCTGCTCCGCCTCCGCCGAGGCCTGGGTGGCCTGCGCCTGGGCGATCTGGGCCTGGCGCTGGATGGCCGCCCGGTGCGGGGCCGACATGGCGGCGATGTAGCCGGTGTCACCGTCGTCGATCGACTGGATCTGGAGCGAGTCGACGATCAGGCCGATCTTCGCCATCTCGGCCTTCGAGGTGTCGAGCACCTCGGTGGCGAGCTTCTGCCGCTCGGTGACGATCTCCTCGACCGTCATCGAGCCGATGATGGCGCGCAGGTGACCGGCGAAGATCCGGCCGGTCAGCACGGACATCTGGTCCTGGTCGGAGAGGAAGCGCTGGCCGGCGTTGACGATGCTCTCGGTGTCGTTGCCCACCTTGAAGGCGATCACCGCCTTCACCGTCAGCGCGATGCCCTGCTTGGTCACGCAGGTTTCGGCGACCTCCGCCTCGCACATCGCCAGGGTCAGGAAGCGGACCTTGCGGAACACCTGCATGACGAACGTCCCGTGCCCGGTCACCACGCGGAACGGCGCGCCCGAAAGGCCCCGTCTTCCACCCGAGATCAGCATCGCCTGGTCGGGCGCGGGAACGCGATAACCGAACATCCTGGTTGCCTCCTCAGCGAGGTCCGTCGGCAGGATCGGACCCCGGGTTGCCGATGGGATCGGTCCACTCCATGACATCGACCTGGCGAGTACCGCGCGACTCGATCACCAGCACGGGTGTTCCCTCCGGCAGGGGCTCCTCCGACCAGGCGAGGAAACTCTCCGAACCGCCCCTGATCTTCACCAGGACCTCACCGGGCCCGGCGGCTCCCCGGGTGCCGATCACCAACACGCCGGGGCAACCGATCACGGCCTCGTCCGACACCATGGGCGGCCGTCCCTTTCACCTGTCGAACGTCCCGCGACCATCCTGGCAGCAGCAGCCGTCCACAGCGGACAGGCGCGCGACCGGATCACCGTCCCGGCGCAGCGCTGATTCCGAATGCGTCAGCCCGCGGTCGGCGCCGGTGCGTCGACGGAACGGTGGACGGGCCTCGGGTGGGTCACGCGAGGTCACGGCGTGCGACATTCCGTGTGTCGCGCACCCGAGGTTTTCGGACTCCGTACTGTTCCCGCGGCGTCGGCCAGGGACGGTGCACGTGAGGCCGTTCCAGAAGTCCCGGGAGCCATTGATGATCAGCGCCGACCGCCCTCCGCCGCACCCTGCTCGGCCGCCACCTGCCGTACCGGGTGGCAACCCCGTCGCCATCGGTGACACGGTCGGTATCACCGGCCGCCGGGCACACCCGCCGCCGCCCCACTCGAACACCCCCCCCCCGCGCCACCGCGAGGCCGGGATGAAACTCCGGCTTCGCGGCAGGCGAGATTGTTCGGGTTCAGCTCTTGACCGACTGGCCATCGATTGTGCAATATCACACATCACATACGCACGCCCTGTGACGCCAGCGTCAAGAAGAGCCGCGTTCCGGGCCGGGCCCTCCTCCTCATGCCCTCGTCTTGGCCGATCCCCCACGACTCGTAGCCGAACCCCCGCAATGCCTCGCACCAGGAGCGTTCCCGTGAACAGACACACCGTCCCCGCCCTGCTCCCCGCCTCCCGTACGACGTCCCGCCGCGTGGCTCTGGCCTCGGTCCTCACCGCGGTCGCCCTGTCCACCACCGGCTGCAACGGACTGCTCGGCGGCGGCAGCAGCGAAGACGGCGACAAGGGCCCGATCGTCCTGGGCATGAACATCCCGCTGTCCGGCAGCAGCGCGGACGTCGGCCCCTACATGCAGAACGGAGCGCAACTCGCGGTCGACGAGATCAACGCGAAGGGCGGCGTCCTCGGCCGGAAGCTGCGGCTCCAGGTGGAGGACGACGCCTGCGACCCGAAGACCGCGGTCGCGGCGGCCAACAAGCTCGTCGCGGCGCACGCGGCCGTCTCGGTCGGCGGCTACTGTTCGGGCGCAACCCTGCCCACGCTCCCGATCTTCGACAAGCAGAAGATCCCCATGGTCATTCCAGCCGCCAACTCCAACCAACTCGTGGCCCAGCACCTCAAGCACGTCTTCCTCATCAACGGCACCGGAAAGCAGCAGGCGGCCGCCGCCGTCGCCTGGCTGAGGAAGGACGGGGCCAGGAACGTCGCGGTCATGGACGACAACACCAGCTACTCCAAGGACATCGCCGACCTCACCTCGGCCCAGTTGGGTACGGCGGGGGCTCCGGCCAAGGCCACCGAGGAGGCGGTCAACCCCGGCGAGAGCGACTACGGCCCGAGTGTCACCGCCGTGCTGAAGTCGAACCCCGACTACATCTACTGGACCGGCTACTACCAGGAGGGCGGTCTGCTCATCCGCCAGTTCCGTCAGGCCGGGTACAAGGGGAAGTTCCTCGTCGGCGATGGCTCGGTCGACCCCAAGCTCGTCCGGATCGCAGGTTCCCCCAACGGTGAGGGCGTCTACGCGACCATGACGCAGACGCCGCAGACCACGCCGGGTGCCGAGAGCTGGATCGCCTCCTACAAGCAGAAGTTCGGCGCGGAGCCCGGCCCGTACGCCACCCAGTCCTACGACGCCGTGCGGGTCGCCGCCGAGGCCGTCAAGGCGGCCGGCAGCACCGACGGGGACAAGGTCGCCGCCTCGCTCGAGAGCCTGAAGGGCTTCAAGATCTTCTCCGGCCCCCTGACGTTCACCGCCGACCACACGCTGAGCAACGGCGGCTTCGCGATCCTCACCGTCAAGAACGGCGAGTTCGTCCTGCAGGACTCCCTCAACTAGCCCGAGGGGTTTCGCATGTCACAGCTCATCTGGAACGGACTGTTCGTCGGTTCCTTCTACGCCCTGGTCGCGCTCGGCTACAGCATGGTCTACGGGATCATCAAGCTGCTCAACTTCGCCCACGGCGACCTCTACATGCTCGGAGCGTTCTCCGGGTACGCGACGCTCGGCGCACTGGGCGGCGCCGTCCCCGGCGGTTCGCTGATCGCCCTGCTCGCCGTGCTCGGGCTGACCATGCTGGTGACCGGCCTGAGCGGCGTCGCACTGGAGCGCGTGGCCTACCGGCCACTGCGCGGAGCGCCACGGCTCTCGCTGCTGATCACCGCGGTGGGCGCGTCGTTCGCGCTGGAATACGGCGTCCGCCTCGTCGCGGGTCCCAACCCGCAGGTCTATCCGGTACGTCTCGACGGCACCGGCATGTCGGTGCTCGGCGCCAGGATCACCCTTCAGCAGCTCGCGCTCATGGCGGTCGCCGTCGGGCTGATGGTGGCACTCAACGCCCTGGTCATGCGCAGCCGCCAGGGCCGCGCGATGCGCGCCATCGCGCTCGATCCGAAAGCCTGCCTGATGATGGGCGTCGACGTCGACGCGGTCATCTCCCGCACCTTCTTCATCGGGTCGGCCCTGGCGGGCGCCGCCGGAGTCATGTCCGGCGCCTACTACGGAAAGATCGACTTTCTGATGGGCTTCATCATCGGGCTCAAGGCGTTCACCGCGGCCGTCATCGGTGGCATCGGCAACATGAAGGGCACCATGCTGGGCGGCCTGGTCCTGGGCCTGCTGGAGTCCTTCAGTACCGACTGGTTCGGGGGCGAGTGGCGAGACGTGTTCGCCTTCGGTTTCCTCATCCTCTTCCTGACCGTGCGGCCGACGGGCCTGCTCGGCGAGCGTGTGACGGAGCGAGTGTGATGACAGCCGTCCAGAACCCACCGGTCAAGCCCGTCAGGGGCCGCGGCCCCTCCGTCGTCACGCGGCTGCTGGAAAGCCGCAGGCTCGGCTGGGGCGGGCTCGCGCTCGGCCTGCTCGCCCCGTTCGTCACCGCCACTCCGTACGCGCTGAACGTGATGACCAGCGCGGCCGTCTTCGTGATGCTCACCGTCGGTCTGAACATCGTCGTCGGCTACTGCGGACTGCTCGACCTCGGCTTCGCCGCCTTCCTTGCCGTGGGCGCGTACACCGGCGGGGTACTCGCCACGCGGCTGGAGCTCCCGCTCCTGGCCACCGTGCCGGCCGTCGTCGTGGCAACCGTGGTGGCCGGAGTGGTGATCGGAGGTCCGACGCTGCGGCTGCGCAGCGACTACCTGGCAATCGTCACCCTCGGCTTCGGCGAGATCATCCGGATCGTCGCGAACAACCTGGACGTCACCGGCGGCCCTTCCGGCATCTACGGCATCCCGGGCCTGCTCGGCGACCGGCTCTCCGACCCGGTCGTCTTCTACTACACCACCGTGGTGATCGTCTCGGTCGCGGTGCTGTTCGCCGCGCGACTCGGCCGCTCCCGGATAGGCCGCGCCTGGCGATTCGTCCGTGAGGACGAGGACGCGGCCGAGGCCAGCGGGATCAACACGTACCGGGTCAAGCTGGCCGCCTATGTCGCGGGCGCGGTCTGGGGTGGGCTCTCGGGCGTGCTGTTCGCAGCCCAGCTCTCGGCGATCTCCCCGGCCAGCTTCACCTTCCTGCAGTCCGCCCTCGTCCTGATGGCAGTCGTGCTGGGCGGCATGGGCTCCACCCGTGGCGTCGTGGTCGGTGCCGTGGTGATCAGCCTGCTGCCCGAGCTGTTGCGGGACCTGGCCGACTACCGGTTCTTCGTCTTCGGCGTGTTGCTCATCGTCGTGATGCTGCTCCGCCCGCAGGGGCTGTGGCCACACCGCTCGCGCGAACCCGACGACCCGGCGACGCGGAGCACAGCCGGTGCCGACGACCTGCCGGCGAAGGAGGAGAAGTGATTCTCGAAGTCAGTGATCTGCGGCTGGCCTTCGGCGGAGTCCGCGCGGTCGACGGCCTCGGCTTCGCCGTCGGTGAGAGCGAGATCGTCTCGGTCATCGGCCCCAACGGCGCGGGGAAGACCTCGGCGTTCAACTGCGTCAGCGGGTTCTACAAGCCGACCGGTGGCACCGTCCGGCTGGCCGGTGAGCAGGTGACCGGCCTGCGCCCGTCGGCGATCGCCGCCCGCGGCCTCGCCCGTACCTTCCAGAACCTGCGGCTGTTCGGCGAGTTGTCGGTGCTGGACAACGTGCGCGCCGGCACCCACCTGTGGCTGAAACAGAGCCCCCTCGACGCGATGCTGCACACCCCCCGCTACCGGCGCAGCGAGCGCGAGAGCACCCATGAGGCCGACAAGTGGCTGGACTTCGTCGAGCTCCGTGGCGACCGGGCCGGTCTCGTACGTCACCTGCCGTACGGTGAGCAGCGCCGGGTGGAGATCGCCCGCGCGCTGGCCCGGCGGCCGAAGCTGCTGCTGCTCGACGAGCCGGCCGCCGGGCTCAACCACGGTGAGAAGGCCGAACTGCTCACCTTGATCCGCCGGATCCGGGAACTGGGCGTGGCGATCGCGCTCATCGAACACGACATGGGCCTGGTCATGGAGGTGTCCGAGCGGGTGGTCGTGCTGAACTTCGGCCGGGTGATCGCGGAGGGCCCTCCGGAGGACATACGGCGGAACCCCGCAGTCGTCGAGGCCTATCTCGGCCGGGACGACGCGGACGAAGAGGTTCCTGCCGCTCGCGCCGAACTCGAAGGGGAAGGGGCACCGCATGCTTGAGATCTGTGGCCTCGACGTCGCCTACGGCGGAGTGCGGGCGCTGCGCGGGCTCGACCTCGCGGTGGGCGAGGGAGAGACCGTCGCCCTGCTCGGCAACAACGGTGCGGGCAAGACCACCACGCTGTCGGCCGTGTCCGGGCTGGTGAGACCGTCATCGGGCAGGATCGTGTACGCGGGTGAGGACATCACGAGGATGGCTCCGCCGAGAATCGTCGGACGTGGAGTGGTGCACGTGCCCGAGGGCCGGCGGGTCTTCAGCACGCTGACCGTGCACGAAAACCTGCTGATCGGCGGGTATCTGGTGCGCGACGGCGCCGAGCTCGCCCGCCGGGTCGCCCAGGTCTACGAACTGCTGCCGCGGTTGGCGGAACGGCGAACCCAGCACGGCGGGACGCTTTCCGGCGGCGAGCAGCAGATGCTGGCGATGGGCCGTGCCCTTGTCGCCCGCCCCAGTCTGCTGATGCTGGACGAACCCTCGATGGGTCTGGCCCCGATCATGGTCACCGCGGTGATGGAGGTGATCAGGGACATCACCCTCGGTGGCACGGCGGTACTGCTCGTCGAACAGAATGCCAGGGCCGCGCTGAAGATCGCGCATCGGGGATATGTGATCGAGAACGGGGAGACGGTACTGGAAGGCACAGCGGCCGAGCTGTCCGCCGACACCCGTGTCGCCGAGGCCTATCTGGGTGGCGCGTCCTGACCGGACCGCGCAACCTCCGGGCCGGTTCGGGAGAGGTCGACGGTGCTGCCCCGACGGGGGCCGAATGGCCTTCCGGGTGGTGCCCGGCTACGGCTACGTCACGATCACCTCCGTCCGCAGCGGCACCCAGCCCAACTGTCCGATCCGCAACGATCAGTGAGTGGCCATCAAGTCGCGGTACCAGGCGCGGGCCACCGTCCGGACGATCGCGACCGAGCCGGGTCGATGCCCGTGCTCGATCAGTCGGGAGGTCAGACGGAACTGTCCTCCCGACAGCCGCGGATACCGGCCTCACACCGCTTCGCTCCCGCCACTGCGGTCACGGCTTTCGGCAAGGACGGCGCCATGCTTGGAGTCGGCGTTCAGGAGGGTGCGGTGTGGTGTTCCGCAGGGATGACAACGACCGGGAGGCGGGCGTGGTGGACGATCTCGGTACTGGTCGAGCCGAGGGCGAGGCGTCCCCAGGCACCCGATCCGCGGGAGCCGACCACGAGCAGGCAGGCGTCCTTGCTCGCTTCGAGGAGGACCTGAGCCGGACGGCCGGGTTCGCAGACGATCTCCACCTCCACGGACGGTCCGCCGAGTTGTTGCTGCAGTTCTTCGACTGACTCGGCCAAGGCCTGCGTAACGAGATCGCGCTGCTGCGGGACAGGGCCGCTGCCGGGGTCGGAGGCGGCCATCCATTCGAAGCCGGAGTGCCGGGTGGGGGTGTACTCGTACGCGCAGACGGCCCGCAGGCCGGTACCACGCAGTTGGGCCTCGCGGAGCGCGAAGGTCACAGCCTGCCGGGCTGGGGCCGAACCGTCCGTACCGACCACGATCGGGCCGACCGGGTGGGGAACGGGAGGATCGGTCATCGGTGACCTCCAAGGATTCGGCGGGCGTGGAGGCGTCCGGCGTCGCGGCGCGTGCGGGGGTGGGGTCTGCGCTGCCGTCTGTTGCCGGGTGCACTTCCCAGCCTGCCCCTGCCCGTCCATGGGCACCAGCGCAGGGATGAGCCGTACCCGCTCGGACACATCGGGTTGCTCTCGTCTGCCGCAGTGTGGTGAACCGGTGCCTCGGGTTCCAGGGCGATCCGAATCCCGTCCGGCTCATTGACGAGCACTCCGATGCCGTAGAAGGCGGCCTCCGCCAACATCTCGTCCAACCCTGCGTGCGGGACCTCGTCGAGTAGGACAGCCCGGCGGCACAGTGGTGCGAACCGGCCTGCGCGCTCCAGACCCGTCCGCCAACCGGCGGCCCGCACAACCGCGAGCTCAACGGCGAGCGGCCGGACCGCCCGCCGCGTCACCAGATCCGTGAGCGGCCGGCGTCCAGCACCTCGCACCCTGTCACCGTATCGCGCCCGCTCCACGGCGGCTGCATGACGATGTGCCCTGTGCGGCCGTGGGCCGGGTCTCGATACCGCCCGGCACGGCGCGCTGCTCGCCCCGGCGTAGCGGCCAGGTCAGCGGATCACTCCAGGACGATCGGTTAGTCCTGGCCCTGGGGGGCGCTCCAGTCTGTGGGCGTCCAGGCGGTGGCCGGTTCACCGGTGGTGGCGTCGAGTCGCTGTTGTGCGGCAGCGGCCCGGGGATGGCGGATCTCCCGATAGAGGCGCAGTGCTTCCTGCCAGACGTCCCGGGCCTTGCCGATGTGGCCGGCGGTGGCATGGGCCTCGCCGATGCCCATGCACGAGTCGGCCTGGAGGAAGTTGTCCGCGAGGTGCAGGCCGAGGTCCTGTTGTTGGCGGTAGAGATGGATCGAGGATTCGGTGTCTCCGTCCACCAGGTGGTACCAGGCGAGGTTTCCGATGGCCAGTGCCTCGCTGCGGCGGTCGTCGACGCGCCGGTAGATCGCGAGGGCTTCGTGGGTGTCGGTGACGGCCTGGGCGACGTGTCCCAGTCGCTCGTGGAGTACGCCTCGGTTCAGTAGCGCTGTCGCGCGAGGGCGAAGGCTCTGTGGGCTGTCGAGGAGTTCGAGTGCCTGGGTGCACAGGTGGACCGCTTGGCTGTAGTCCCCCCGGCTCGCCTGGACCGCGACGAGATCGACCAGTGCCCCGCCCTCGCCGGCCCGGTCGCCGATGGCCTGGTAGACCTGCCGGGCCCTCAGGTAGCTGTCCTCGGCTGCGTCGAGCCGGTCCGTGGCCCAGTGGATCCGGCCTACGCCGGACAGCATCAGCGCCTCAGCGGCTCGATCGCCGCAGGCCTGAGCGGCCTCCACTGCGAGTTGTTGCAAGGCCAGGTAGTCGTCGAAGTGGTGGCGTACGACGCGGAACTGCTTCTGCACCAGGGCGATCTGCCACACCCGCCGGTGAAGTCCGGCTTTCGCGGCGGACATCTGGATGGCGGTGAGGTTCTCCCGTTCCCGGTCGAACCAGGTCAGGCCCGCCTCGTAGCTGTCGAATGCCTCGGGCTGGACAGACCAGTCGGGAGGGCCCAGGGTCGGGGACGGCGTGTTGATCGCCACGGCCGCGGCATGGCCGGTGGCCACCGCCCAGTCCGCCAGTCGGGCCAGTGGGGCGGCCGGGTCCGGCTCCGGTTCGGCTCCGGCCAGTTCGACCGCGAACAGGCGCAGCAGGTCGTGGAGTTCGTAGCGGCCGGGTGTGCTCTGGTGGACGAGGTTCTCGTCCTGGAGCGATTCGAGGGCGTCATCAGCATCGCCGACGGGGATTCCCGCGAGGGCGGCGACAAGGACAGGGGTGACGTCGGGGCCCGGATGGCAGCCGAGCAGACGGAAGACCCGCTGAAGCGGTGCTGTGAGGCCTTGGTAGGAGAGGTCGAAGACGGGGCGCAGCGCCCGGCCGCCGGCGCGGATCGCTTCCAGGCGGCCGGTTTGCAGCCGGTTGCCCAGGTCCTCGAGGGTCCAGGCGGGCCGGGATCGCAGTCGGGCCGCAACCAGGGCGAGGGCCAGCGGGAGGCGGTCGCAGTACTCCACGATGCGTGTTGCAGCTTCGGGTTCCGCGGCGACGCGGTCGAGACCGGCGATCCGCTTCAGCAGGTCCAGCGATTCCGCTTCGGAGAAGGTGTCGACGGGCTGCGGATGCGCGCCGTCGAGGCCGGCGAGGCTGCGTCGGCTGGTGATGAGGACCAGGCAGTCGGGGTTGGCCGGGATCAGGTCGCGGACCTGTTCTTCCTCGGAGGCGTTGTCCAGCAGGATCAGCGCGGCGCGGGTGCGTAGCCGGTCGCGGTACATCGCCGACCGCTCGTCCCTGTCGGCGGGGATCTGCTGGGCGGGCACGCCCAGGTGGCGCAGGAAGGACTCGAGCACCGTGGAGGGGTCTGCGGGTGGCAGCTCGGGGTCGAAGCCTCGGAGGTTCACGTGGAGTTGGAGGTCCGCGTAGTGGCCCGCGCGTACCAGTTCGTGGGCGGCGCGGATGGCAAGCTGAGTCTTGCCCACTCCGGCCATGCCTTCGATCGCGGAGATCACGACTGTGTTCGCCGCGTCCGAGGTGCGGCGGCGGGTGGCCGTCTCCATGAGCTGGGCGAGTTGTTCCCGGCGGCCGGTGAAGGTGGCCAGATCCGGGGGGAGCTGGCCGAATACTCCGACGGGTCCGCCGGTCTTGGCCAGTCTGTGGACGTTGGCGTATGCCTCGCGCCAGCGGGCCGTGTCCGCCTCGTCCGCCCCCAATGCCCGGACGATGGCGACCACCATGTCCAGGTCCAGGCGCCGCCGATCGGGTCTGAACGCGTCTACGACCGTGGATGCGGAAACCGTGCGGGCCGGTCGCATCAGCGGTCCGACGCGTTTGGCCAACGACCGGTACGAGGGCATTCCCGCCCACGCACGAAGCTCACCGAGCAGCCCGATGAACTGGGCGAGGTCCTCGGACCGGCTCGGATCCGGCATTCCGTCCCGTTGCTCGCTCACGACGCCCCCACCCCGAATAGGTCGTGCCCCTGACAGGAGAGTCTAGGAGCGGGTGTACGGGTTCGTGCGGGAAACGGGACATCACCCGGCCGCCCTGGGCAGCCTGGTCAGGCCGCTTCGCGCAGGGCCGGCACAGGAAAGGTGCCGGCCGTCGACGCGGCACCACAGGCGATCCCCGCCCGTCATGGGCTGGGACGTCGCAGCCGCAGAGGAGAGATCTTGAACGTCCGGAGCAAACTCGCAGCCGCCGCTCTCACCGGCGGCCTCGTCCTGGGGGGCGTCACGCTCGCTGCCCCTGCCAGCGCAGCTGTCGCCGGGAACGGCGACTACTGCGGGCCCACCACCCAGGTGGTCCCGGGCGGCAGCGTGTACGCCAAGGCGTGCGTCTCGATCAACAACGGCGTCTACCAGGCCCACGCGTACGTGACCAGCCAGGGCTTCGGCAACACCTTCGGCGGCTCGAACGTGTTCATCAACTCCGGCGGGCACTACTACGGCTACGGCGCCTGCAGCTTCCCGTCGAACGCGACGTTCTACAACATGACCTGCTACGGACTCCCCCAGACGTCGAGCATCAACGGCTACGTCCAGGGCCAGATCGAACTCGTGGTCAACGGCGGCTACTACAAGGCCTTCTCGCCGTCCGAGTACGTCGGCTGAGCCGATCGGCTCAGCCGCACCACTACGGCACCGAACGCGACGCGGGAGCGCCACCGGCGCCTACGACTCCGACAGCGCGGGGTGGCGCCGGGAGCGGTCCACGGCACCTCCCAGCCCTGCAGGCGGCAGCCTGAAGGCTGTCCATGCCTGAGGCCAGCCGACCACCGTCCTTGGCCGGCCCCACGGAGCATCCGAGTTCGACGGGCGTCGAGCCCGGGGGATGCACACCGGAAACCTTCGAGAACAACCAACACCCACGGAGGGCAACGTGAGGATCGGCAAGAAGGTCAAGCTCGCCGTCGTAGGAGCCATCGCGGGCGGTGCGCTGTTCGTGTCCACCGCCGAGGCTTCCGCCGCGACCTACGACGGCGGGGCCGTGTGGGCGTACGGCTGCAACGGCTACATCATGAAGGACTCGGGCAACTGGGCGTACGCCGCAGTCTCGGGCCCCTGCTACATCAGCATCGACCAAACGAACAAGAACACCGGCGGATGGGCGAAGCCCGGTGGCTGGTACGGGTACTCCACCGGTGACGCCTACTTCGGCGACGGCGTCCACGGAGTGACCGCCTGCATCACCCCCTTCTCCGACACCAACTTCTCCTACGAGACCTGCGGACCTCTGGTCTGGCGCTGACCTCTTCGTGATCGCCCCAGGGCGAGCGGAGGCCGGCGACTGAACCCGAGGTGCCAGTCGCACGGCGACGCCGGGGCCGAAGGCGTCGGGGCCGGTGGTGCCGACCAAGGCGAACCCTGCGATCGATGCGGGAGACCAGTCTGAGGGGCAGTCGAGCGGGACCTTTCCGCTCGACTGCCCCTCAGGGCGCTTTCGACACCTCACCCGGCGTTCAACCCGTACGAGTGCAAGCTGCCCACATTCCGTCGGCTCAGGCGTGTCCGCCAGTGTTGACCGCGGACAACACACCCGGGCCCATGCCGCTCCTCCCCCGGTTCGGGGCCACAGCGCGGTTGAGATCTCCGACCGCTGCCAACATGCGCCCGCTCGACCTCTCCCACGTCGTGGCCGAGCCCGGCACCGTCACCTCCGAGGTGCCGCAGCGCAGGTCAGGACCGCGACAACCTGGGTGTGACATTCCACGCTGAGTGGCGAACGCCATGTGCTCTGGAACGGGCTGCCCGACAGGCACGTCTCTCCACAAACCGAGTGGTCGCGATCTCGACCGATGCAGAAGGACGCCACCCACGCCGAGGCAGCAGCCTCAGCCGACGAGCCGGTGTCCAACCCGGCACTGATCGAGCCGTCGACTGAACTACTGGCCATGGCCCCCTGGGCTTGTCGAACACCCTGTCATCGCCCCCTGTCAGCGGCGCACAGCTGCGAACGTCTTCCTTGGCCGAGCCCACCAACCAGTGTCGAGCCTGACGCGTGCGCCACCGGTTCGGGGAACCTAACTACCCTTCATGGCGCACCCGGTGAGTGGCGATCAGATCGCGGTACCAAGCATACGAGGCCTTGGGGGTGCGCCGCTGCGTCTCGAAGTCGACGTGGACCAGGCCGAAGCGCTGATGGAACCCCTCGGCCCGTCGAACGCCCTGTCATCATATTCGCCTGACAGACTCAGGCCCCGCGGGCGGACCGTAGCGAGCCGTAGGCCCGGAGGGGCGGGGCGATCGGCACGACCAGGAGCAGCGCGCGCCGAGATGTGCTCCAGGCGGGCTTCTCTGGGTACGGCGCCCCCCGCCGCACAGCCCGCGCGCTTTCCCACGGGACAACGCTGCCCATACCGTAACGGTGCTCGGTCCCTCCGTGATGGCCTGGGCGGCACTCCACCCTGGCGCACACTCACCCCGCTCCGCCCCGGTAGCCGAATCGCCTGCGTAGGCGTGGCCGGGTTGGGTTGTGTCGTCGGCCAGCGCAGTCAACTGGCAAGTTCTCATGCGAGAAGCACAGTTGCGGTCGAAGAGGACAGCCGGACGTGTGGGGGCAACGTGGGGATCTCAACCAAGCCGCGTCTGGTCTTCGTGCACGGGATCGGCGGCCTGCGAGAGACCAGGGCTGAACTGAACGCCTGGCTCAGAGCGCTCGCGGCAGGCCTTCGAGAGGCCGACTATCCCCATCTGGTGTCGAGCCTCACACAGGGCTGGGCGGTGGAGAATCGCTTCGCGAACTACAGCGATGTCTACCTGCCACAGCAGACCCAGGGCGGCCAGGACGATGCGATGACGGAGGCCGAGACGGCGATCACGGTCGACCTGCTGACCGAGATCATCGATGCCCGGCTCGCCGACGGGAACGATCTCGAGAAGCATCAGCTGCTGTCCCTACGCCAGCAGTTGCATCCCACCGGGCGGGAACAGGGCGTCGGCGATCAGGTCCGGCGCATCTCCTACATCTGTACGTCGTTGCTCAACGTGCCGGTGTTGCGCGAGACCGCTCAATGGGCGAGCGGCCGCAGGCTTCTGGCGGATATCTCGCAGGTGGGACGCTATCTCAGCCGCCGCACGGTCCCTGGCACGGACCGGTCCCTCGACCTGCGGGCGCGCGAGCGGGTGCTGTCGGAGCTGGAGCCCGGCCGGCCGGCCATCGTCGTCGCCCACTCGCTCGGCACCGTGGTGGCGTTGGAGGCCCTCCAGGAGTACGGAGGGCTGGTGGCGCTCTTCGTGACTCTGGGGTCGCCCATCGCCACCCCTGCTGTGGTGCTGCCCCGTCTGCGACCTCGGCCGATCCGTGCGCCGGCCACGGTGCAGCGCTGGCTGGACTTCTGGGATCACGACGACATCGTCGTTCCCAAGCGGTCGATCGAGAAGTGCATAACGCCCAACGCGGCCGGGGTGAAGCCGCACAGCGAGCAGGTCAGTTCGGACGGCCTGTGGGTCCACAGTGCCACTACCTACCTCGCGAAACGCAACGTGGCCGGCCGGATCGCCGAGGTGATCGCCGCCTTGGCAGGGCCCGTATGACGGCCGGCAGACGGATCCCGGCACGACGGCATGTTCTCGTCGTCGCGACCCAGTGCACAAATCTCGGGCCGGCCAGGGAACTTGACGGCCTGCACCGAACCGCGCGTGCTCTGCACACCGCGCTCACCCGCCCTGATATCGGCGGGTGTACGCCAATGCCTCAGCGGGAGTGCGAACTCTTCCTGACCGGGCGGGAGACGACCCAGCAGGAGGTGGAGGACGCTCTGCGCAAGGCGGCGCAGCGTGCGGGACGGGACCGGGCGACGCTGATTCTCGCCTTTCTGGGGCACGGTTTCGTTCCCCCGGGCACGGCCGGCCTCTACTACATGGCCTCGAACACCAAGGAGGACGAACTATCGAGTGCCGTCAATGTGAGTGACTTTCTCGTGCAGTCGCTTGCCCAGAACGGGGTGGACGGCCTGATCGGCCTGGTCGACACATGCCACGCAGCGGCGGCGGCGCCGAACATGAAGGATGTGGTCGCCGGCATTCGCGAGGGGCAGACCCGGCTGGGGCTGTTGATGGCAGCCGGCACGCACCAGCCCGCTCATGGCCTTTCCTTCAGTCGGGAGTTGACAGCCCTGCTGCAGAGCGGGGTTGCGGGAGGTACGGCCGTTGTCGACCTGGCCTCGGCCAAGTATCACCTGCGCAAGAAGGTGATCTGCCAGGACACCGGCCAGCTGAGCTTCGACGGCTGCACCAACGCCAGGGAGGAGCTGTGGCTGGCACACAACAGACAGTACGCACGGCGAGGCACGCTCGGCCCCATCGCCGAGGAGGAACTCCAGGGGGCGTTGGCGGGATGGCAGGAGGCCCGTCCGGAGGTCCCCGGCAGCCACACAGCGCTCCTCGAGCTGAAGGAGAAGGCCGCGGCCGATCCCTCCGCCGCCGCCGCCCATGTGCACGAGGTGGCCGACAGCCTGCTGACCGGACTCGAGGCGATCGAACTCGTAGGTCGGTGGGCGGGCCCAAGGCTCAAGACGAAGGAGCTCCGGCGCGCGGCGCATGCCCTCCGGTCGCCGACCGGCGCACCGTGGAACGTGCCGGATAGCACCGGAACCGATTTGCTCCGCGACCTGGTCGAGTTCGCGGCTCTGCGGATGCGGACCATCGGAGAGAGCGCCACCGCGCCGCTGTGCCGGTTGCTGGTCGCGATCGGCCGCGAGACCGAGTCCGACGTCAACGATTCCGCGGTCCAGGAGTGGGCCACCACGGTGGGAAGCACCATCGAACTGAACGACGCCGTCCAGCAGTACCTGCCGGCGCAGGCCGCCGACTCCGTTCGGCTCATCATCAGCTTGCATGCAGCGCGCAGCACCGACTGGCCCGACATGCTCGATGTGTGGCTGTGGGACGGCAGCGAACAGCCACCCCACCGCGAGATCCGGTGCGAACCTCACCGGAGCGGCGTCGAGCAGGCCGTGGCCGAGGCGCTCCGCTGGTCGGAACCGCTGGCTCGTGACCGCCGCACCGAGCTGCGCGGAGTGGATGTCGTACTCCCGACCCACCTGCTTGCGACCTGGGAGCCCGAGCAGGTGCGGACAGGGCTGTACCTGCTGGGCGTGCACCACGATGTCGTGGTGCGATGGACCGGTCGCCTCCACGGGTCGAACGGGTTGTCGGACCCATCGGTCATCAACAAGCACGCCCGCAAGCAGCTCGTCAGGATGGCGGCGGAGTCGGGGGCAGCTCCCGTCGACTGGCTGACCGAGGCCGACACCAGGCAGGGGCCCGCGCTGCGGCAGCGCCTGCTCGTGGGCGGTTACGAACGCGCAATCGGCATCGACCACCGTCCGGGCGACCTCGGAGATCTGCTGGAAGCCCTCCTCACCTACACACCCATCGTGTTGTGGCCGACGGGAAAGAGATTTCCCGAGGAGCACCGCAGTTGCCTCACCTCCTCCTGGGACGTCCTGCCCGCCGGGTTCCTGGATGCCTATCGCCGACGCTGGCGTGCCGAGACCGACGAGCACACCTCGGAACCGCTGGCCGACCTCCGAGCGGTCTGGCACGACCTGGAGTGGCTTGAGTTCTGTGATCTGTTCGAGGAACGCCGTACCACCGACCACTGGAGCACGTGATGTCCTGGAACACCTACTACGTCGGTGACGGCATTCCCCGTGATGTCGTGCTGGCGGATCCCCCGCCGTGGCGGACCTTTCCTCGGCGCCCGCTCGACCAGCAGTACCGCCCCCCTGAGGGCCTGGCCGAGGCGGTCAATGCAGCCCTCTATCTTCGGCGCCCGCTGCTGATCACCGGGTCCGCCGGGTCGGGCAAGTCGACCGTGATCGAACAGGTCGCGGCGGAACTGAAGCTGGGCCCGGTCCTGCGCTGGCACCTCACCTCGCGGAGCACCCTCGCCGATGCGCTGTGCCGGTACGACGCCCTCGGCCGCATCCACGCCCAACGACTCCACCGCACGGACGAGTCGGAACCGGCCGGCGAGGACGACATCGCGCCGTTCCTGCAGTTGGGGCCGCTGGGGACGGCTCTCGTACCTTCGGACCGGCCACGGGCCCTGCTGATCGACGAGGTGGACAAGAGCGATCTCGACCTCCCGAGCGACCTGCTCGACGTGCTCGAACGCGGCGAGTTCGAGGTGCCCGAGCTGGTTCGGTACAGCCGGAGCCGGGTGATGGTCAGGGAGTGGGGAAGCGACCGGTACCGGCCGATCGAACGAGGCCGGGTGCAGTGCACCGAGTTCCCGTTCATCGTGATGACCAGCAACGGCGAGCGGGACTTCCCCCCGCCCTTCCTGCGCCGCTGCATCCGGTACCGGATGCCCAGGCCGACCGACGCGATGCTGCGGCAGGTGGTCATCGCCCATCTCGGCTGCGCGGTCCTGGACGGGAGTCCGGTCGCCGACCTGATCGAGTCGTTCGCCAGGCGGGTGCAGTGTGGCGAGAACCTGGCTGTCGATCAACTTCTCAATGCCGCACGCCTACTGACCGATCCACAGTCCCCGTCCGGAGACCTGCGCGAGAGGCTTGTCGACCTGCTCACGCGTGAGCTCACCAGTGACTGACCCACTGGCCGACCCACTGGCGCAGCTCGTCCGCGCCCTCGACAGGCTGCCCGGCGACACGGACGCCACCACCATCGCCGAGATTCTGTGGCTTGCCGCCCACTCCGAAGGACCGGACCCCGGCAAGGAGACCACCAGCTCCAACGAGCGATTCGAGGAGGACGAGGCAGCCGACAGTCCCGCGCCACAGCGCACCTCGCCGTCGGCCGGGCGGCACGCCGAAGCGTCAGCGAATCTGTACGAGCGGCCACCAGCGCAACTGCCGACCCGGCCTGTTTCGGTGCCGCGTGCCCAGGCCTTGCCACGCAGCCTGGAGGTCGCGCGCGCCCTGCGCCCACTGAAGCGGCGATGGCGGGCCGGCACCCTGACGGATCTCGACATCGACGCCACCGTGGACGGATTCGCCCGCAGCGGCGAGCTGCTGCCGGTTTTCACTCCGAAACCGGAGCGCTGGTTCGAAACACTCCTGATCGTCGACCGGTCACCGTCGATGACGGTGTGGCAGGAGACCGCCGCCGAACTCAGAGCCCTGCTCTCCGGCCTCGGGGCCTTTCGGCGACTGCGCTCGCTCACGCTGTCCTTCGACGGGCCCACGGCCGAGCTCTGCGATCATCAGGGCCGACCCGCCGACCGGCCCTCCGCAGTCGATGGTCGGACCCTGATCCTGGTCCTGTCGGACTGCACCGATCCCGGATGGCGGGCCCCCGGCGTCTGGCAGCTGCTGAGGCGGTGGGCCGAAACCACCCCCACCGCCTTGGTCAACCCGTTGCCCACCAAACTCTGGCCGCTGACCGGCCTCGATCTCCCGGCCGTGCGGGCCAAGGCAGCCACACCGGGGGCGCGCAACACCGCGTTGGCCTTCGAGCTGCCGTTGCTCCTGCGAATGCGCCCAAGCGACGGCGGGAGCTGGATCCCGGTTCCGGTGGTGTCGCTGGTCCCGTACTCGTTCGACCGCTGGGCCCGAACCATGATGAGGGGCGACCCGGACGGCTGCGAAGCTGTGCTGGTCCCGGAGCAGGGCCGTCTGCCTGTGCCCCCCCGGCCGGTCCGCAGCGCGGGTGTCGACCCCGTCGGCGCCTTTCTGCGCACCGCCTCCCCCAACGCCGTACGTCTCGCCGTCCTCTGCGCTGCCTTCCAGCGCCTGAGCCTCCCCTTGCTCCATCTGATCCGGCAGACGCTCGTCCCGGAGGGAAACGTCGGAGATGTCGCCGAGTTCCTCAACAGCAAGCTGCTGGTGACGGAGGAGGACGAGCGGGAGATCTGCTTCTCCTTCCACCACGAGGCCCGCCGGCAACTCGCGTCGAGGCTCATCAGGAACGACGTCTGGCGGATCAACGCGGCGCTCAGCCGCTATGTGGCCTCCCACGCCAGCACAGCGTCGACGTTCGAGGCCGCCCTGTGCGACGACAGCATCCCCGAGCTGCCGGAAGATCTTCAGCCGTTTGCTCGGGCATCCATGGACACCCTGCGGCTTCTCGGCGTCGACACTGCGCGGCCCCGGGTTGAAGCGGACATCCCGGCCGCCGGTGCTCTCCGATCCCTGGCGTCCGGCCGGGCCGGAGCCGCACTGAGCGGTGGCGCACACGAACTGCCGCATCCTGTCCCCGCTCCGACAGCAAGAGACGCGAAGAGCTCCACCCACTCCCCCTACATCACGGTGGTCACCAGTGCACTCAGCTTCGAGCTGACGGTCGCCCGGGTCGACGAACAGCTGGACGCCTGGCTCAAGCTCGAGGGATACGACCTGCCCCCCACCAGCCGTGAGGCCGGGCCGGCCCGCTATCGCCTGGCGAACCGGGTCCACCTCGACAGGGACTCCGGAGAGCTCTCCGGCGGCGACGGACGGTACATGCGCCGACGGCTTCGTACACCCGCCCCGGCCGGCACCCATCAGCTCACGCTCGTCGTCGCCGGCAGCACCCGCGGACCGGTCTGGGTCAGGATCGAATCGGAGCACCTGGCCACCGTCCAGGGGGGGCGAAGTCCCGCGCGGCCTCCGGTCCCGGAGCTTGTCCGTACCTTGCTCCCGGTGCTCGGCGCCACCGACGGTACGGCTGAGGTGCACGTCACTCCACGGGTCGTCACCGTGGACGAGGTCAACCGCGTCATCGCCGAGTTGTGCGATCCTGCGCGCCGGCTGCCCGTGGTCGTTGCAAGCGTTCCTCCTGGTGCGGCTCTCGCGGACTGGCTCGACGCCGTCGTCCGACCACTGATGCGTCAGCTGGCCGGGCTGGCAGTGCTGTATGTCCTCGATCCACCCGCCCAGCGCGTGTTCAACACTTCGCTGGAATACCACAAGGTGTACGGCGGAGCAGTGCGTACGTACCTCCGGGCCGTCGACCCGGCCTCCCGGCAGGACGGCCTCGAGCACCCGGTCCTGCCCCGCCATCGGATCGAGGAAGACGTGCGAAGGGCCGCAGCTCTCCTGGCCCGTGAGCCGCGTCACCGGGCAGCGATCCGCCCGTTGCCGGACGTCCTTGCCGAAGTCCCGGTCCTACGCGTACGCATCGGGGAGGAGAGACAGGAATCGGACAGCCCGAACGGCGCCCCGGACGATGAACAGCAGCGCCGGGCCGACGAACTGAGCAGGCTCCGCGCCGGCCTTCGCCGATCCCGTCGCCGGGAGCAGTCCCTGCTTGCCGAGACGGCCGGGCAGTCGGAGGCGCTTCGCCGGGTCAGTGCTCAGGTCCGCGTCCTGACAGGCCGGCTGCACCTGGCAGCCGGGCTACAGTCGAGCGACCCGGCTGACGGGGTCGCCGGGAGCCGGGCCGGATCGGACACCGAGCCCGCGAGCTTCGCCGAACTGCTTGGCAGGCTGAGCGAGTTCCCGCTACTGGAGTTCACCGGTGACCAGAAGGAGGCGCTCGCGCTCGACGGCCAGGTCCCCGGCAACGGATGGGCGCGTCTGACCTGGGATGGGCTGACGTCCCTTCAGGAGTACGCCGAAGCGGCTGTGCGCGGCGAGGCACCCGGCGACTTCAAGCAGTGGTGCGAGCACACCCCGCCCGGTTGCCAGCCCTTCCCGCCGCGCAAGGCGGTCCGGGGCGAGTCCCGTACGGTCGAGAGCCACAGCAAGTGGAAGCGCGAGCGGATGCTCCCGGTGCCGGAGTCCGTGGACTCCTCCCGGCGCGCGTTCATGGGCGCACACCTGCGAATCGGCGCTGGGCGTACGGCACCCCGGCTGCACTACCTCGACGACTGCTCCGGTAGCGGCCGGATCTACATCGGCTACATCGGCCTGCATCTCACCAACACCCGGACAAACTGAGGACGCCTCAGGCAGCGCGGCCACACCTGCCATGGTGCACTGCCCGCCGGATTCTTGACTCTGGTCTCCAGCCGACCGGCGACCTGGTCTTCGTGGCGGGCACGTACAGGGAGTCCATCGCGCGACCGGGAAGACCGGCGCCGCGCGGTTCGTGCAGATATGGCACGTCGAGGAAGGTGCGGCCACGCGGTTCGAGACCGTCTTCGACACCCACTCCATTCGGGAAGCCGCCCAGGAGCCCCCTGTTGCAGGAAGCCGGTACCCCTCTCCTGAGGCAGCGGAGGGGACACCGGGGACGTTCCACGTCGCGGATCGCCTGCGGAGAGAGTCGGGCGACCGCTGATCCCGCGCCGTCGACCCTCCGGTTGCCCTCGTCCATCCGCAGCCCGGGACTTGTCGACACGGAACGGCCCCTTGCGCTCCGGTGATCGTGGAGACCGTCTCCTTGCTGGTCGCCATGCCGACCGGCATACCCTCGCCCCGGCTCCTTCTCACCCGGCCCGCCACGACCCTGGCCATCACGTAATGCAACCGGACGCCCCGCGAGAACGCCGCGGCCCTACCCTGGAGACCCAGGACCAGTTCTTTCAAGGGGCGGAGGCGGAACGCGGGTGTCAGCGCTTGTCCGGCAGCAGGAATGCGCGGCGCTCCTCGGTGCTGAGCTCCCGGAATACCCTCTTGTGGGCGCGCCGCAGTAGGCCGTCGACGTCGCGTCCGGCCAAGGTCCAGATGCGTACAGTTCGGTCGCGGGAGGCGGTCGCGAGGCGCGTGCTGTCAGGGTGCCAGGCTAGGCTGTTGCTCCAGTCGGCGTGGACGCCGAGTACGGCGACCTGGGTGGCGGTGTCCGGGTGCCAGAGTCGGACCGTACGGTCACGGGACACGGACGCGATGCAGGTGCCGTCGGGTGACCAGGCCACGTCCTGGACTGGGCCCTCGTGGCCGGCCATGACGGCGAGTTCGGTGCCGCCGAACGGGTCCCACAGGCGAATCGTGTGGTCGCGGGAGCCAGTGACGAGGCGGCGGCCGTCGGGTGACCAGTGGACCCTCCAGACGTAGTCCAGGTGGCCGTGCAGGGTGGTGACGGGGGTGCCGACGGTGGTGTCCCAGACGATGGCGGTGCGGTCCGTGCTGGACGTGGCGAGGTAGCGGCCCTCCGGTGACCAGGCCGTACCGCCGATCCAGTCCGCGTGGCCGCGCAGGATGTGGACGGTCGCACCGGTGGCGGCGTCCCAGATGCGAGCTGTGCCGTCGCGGGAGGCGGTGGCTATGCGGTTGCCGTCGGGGGACCAAGTCACGTAGGACAGTTCGTCGGCGTGCCCGTTCAGGACGATGTCATCGCCGCTGCCGTCCGCCCGCCACACGACAGCTGCGCCATCGCGCAGAGCGGTGACCAGACGAGTGCCGTCTGGGGCCCATGCCACCGCGGACACCTCACCGCCGCCCCGGAGGCGGGTTGTACGGCCAGTGGCGATGTCCCGGATACGCACGGAGCCGTCCTGGCAGGCGGAGGCGATGCACGTCCCATCGGGCGCCCATGCAACGTGGAGGACCGCGTCGGCCTGGCCGCCGAAGACATCGGTCGATTCGGTGACGTCCCACACGGCCGCGGTCCGGTCGCGGGAGGCGGTCGCCAGCCGCTTCCCGTCGGGGGACCAGGAGACGCCGTAGATGGTGTCGGCGTGGTCGGTGAGCCGGACATCCCCACTGGTGCCGTCGAGGCTCCATACGTGGGCCGTACGGTTCGCATCACCACCGGCAAGGCGGGTACCGTCCGGAGACCAAGCCAGGGAGTTGATGACCTCCGGTTTCTCCAGCGTCCGCTGCGCCTCCCATCCGACGGTGTCCCAGATCCGAACGGTCCGGTCACCGGAGGCCGAAGCGAGCCGACGGCCGTCCGGCGACCATCGGACCGACTCGATGTTGTTCTGGTGATCGGTGAGCACCGTGACGACGGCTGCCGTGGCTGAAGCCCAGACCCGCACCGTGCCGTCTTCTCCGCCGCTGGCCAGGTGTTCTCCGTCCGGTGACCACGTCACGCTCCAGACCATGCGGTCGTGCCCGCGCAGCACCGCGCATTCGGCGTACGTGTCGGTGTCCCAGATCCGCACGGCGCAGTCGCTGCCGACGGACGCGAGGCGGGTGCCGTCGGATGACCAGGCGACACCACCGACCCCCTGCTCCCGGTCGCCGGTCGCCGCCGTGTGGCGGAGGACGGCCAGTTCGGCCCAGTTGCCCGTGGACCAGACGCGGACCGTGGAGTCCCTGCAGCCGACGGCAAGCCTGAGCCCGTCGGGGGCCCAGACCACCGCTTGCATCCAGGCACCGTCCCCCTCGAGCACTACCGGTTGGTCGTCACCCTCCGGGCGCCACACGCGGACGGTGCCGTCGTCGCTCGACACGGCCAGCAGCTGAGCGTCCGGCGACCAGGCCACCGCGGATGCGCCGCGTTCGAAGCCGCGCAGCACCGCGAGCAACCGTGAGGCGCCCAGGGCCGTGTGCAGCGCCTGGACCGCGCCGGGTGTGGCCGCGCACTCCTCGACTGCCGCAAGGGCGGCGAGCACAGCGGTCTCGGGCTCCGTGTCGAGGCCTTCGAGGACCCGGACGGCCACCGCGTCCGCGGCACGTTCCATCGTCGCCCGGTCCGCTCGTAGCGACCGATCCACGAACCCTTCGACCAGTGGTGTCGCGCCGACCGTCCGCACTGACTGCGCCAGCCACCGCCGGACGACAGACAGCCGCTCCCCTGTGAGGAGGTACGCGTCCTGGCGCTCCGCACGGTCCCAGTCCTGCACCCAGCGTTCCAGCTCGGTGCGGCGGCGCAAGTCCTCGGTACGCGCGACGACCGCCTGGCGCAGCGGCGCCCACTGGCGGAACAGCGCCTCGTGCGCCACGTCCAGTACGCCCCCGTCGCTGGTGAGCAGGCGTCCGGCGACAAAGGCGTCGGTGACCTCCTGCTCATGAAGGGCGAGGTCGCCGCGGCGGACCCGCCGACGGGTAGCCTCGTTGCCGTCGACGGTGACGAACCGCAGCAGGGTGGGGATTACGGGTGCGTCCGCCAGCTCGGCGGCGATCTGGTCGGCCCTCTCGGACAGGGCTCCAGCGACGCCGCCGAGGACGCGGTAGGTTTCCTCGGTCACCGTCCCGCCGGACCCTCCGGCGCGCAGGTACAGCTCCTGGAGCGTGTAGGCGAGCAGTGGCAGCGCGTCGCCGCCTCCGCAGTCGTCGACCATGCGGGCCACGACGCCAGGCGCGAAGGTCAGCCCGGCCTGCTCGGCGGGCTTTTCGATGACCTCGTACAGCGCGTCCCGAGCGAGCGTGCCGACGATGGTCGACTCGCGCACCAGCTCGGCGAAGCCGGACTCCAGGAACCCGGTGAGGAAGTCCGAGCGCAAAGTAGCCACCATCCACAACCGCGGGTCACGGCGCAGCGCGTCCCGTACGGCGGCGAGAAACGTGTCGCGCTCCTCGGGCCCGGACAGGGTGAGCAACTCCTCCAGTTGGTCGATGACGAGCAACGCGGGCCGTTCGACCGGCAGTTGGGTCAATCGCTGTTGCAGGGTGCCGACCGGGTCCACCCCTGGCGAAAACGGTGCTGCGACCGCCCAGCGTCCCCGCCGCCGGGCCAACGCCGGCAGCAGCCCGGCCCGCACCAGCGACGATTTGCCGCTGCCCGACGGCCCAACCACGGTCACGAACCGCTGCGCCCGCCTCGGCGCCGCCGGGTGCAGCCGTCCGACCAGGTCGGCGATCTCCCGGTCCCGCCCGAAGAAGACGGCTGCGTCGTCCTCTGTGAAGGCTTCCAGCCCCGGGTACGAAGGCTGGGCCTGGTCCCACATCCGGCGCACCGGCGCCGGCCGGTCGAGGAGGTGCAGCGTGATCTGGCCCGCGACGAGAAGTACCAACGCGACACCGATCAACGGCACCGACCAGTCCCGCAACAGCCGCAGCGGCAGCGGCAGCGGCAGCGGCACATGATCCGTTTGGCCGGTCGCGTAGTTCGTCGCCATGCCCAGCAGGGTCCCGATCAACATGAGCAGGACATCGACCACGAGTTTGATGGGTCGTCGCTCCACAGATCAACAACTATCCGGCGGAGAGGCTCAGATGGTCGGATCCCACAAGTTGCTGCTGTCGTTCCGATCTCGGACCGTTTGGCACATCGGCTGCGCGCGCGGCGCTAATCACCGACGGCGACTCGAAGCCGTTTCCACCTCCGTCTCACTCCGGGTCAGCCACGAAGCGGGCCAAATCCTCTCATAACTTGACAAATAGGGCTCAATCGCGAGAACGACGCAGCCCTGCTGGTGGCCCTCCCCGGCTGCAGTGCACAGCTGCCGGCGTCCTGCTCCACGAAGCCCTGTCAGCGGGCGTCGAGCGTGACTGGTTCCCGCTCGGTACCAACCGCCTGCCTCCTGCGGTGCTCGGTCTCATCGACCCGGTACAGCAGGAGGGCACGGGTGCCCAGGACTGAGAGCATGACGCTCACCGAGGTCCCCGTCGCGGGCTCGGGTTCGCAAGGCGGCCCGTCCCGCGCAACAGGCCGACGGTTGAACCACTGGCGATGGGCTGTCGACTTGTCGAACACCCTGTCTTTTGCGCAATGTCTGAGGCGCAGCTGCTGCCGGCCGCGTCATTCAGATGGCCTCTCGGTCTTTGCCAAGAGACCGTACATCCCGCAGCAACTGGAGGCCAACTACCCTGGGCGGTGGGCTCGCTGGGTGGCAATCAGGTCGCGGTACCAGACGTAGGACGCCTTCGGGGTGCGGCGCTGGGTGGTGAAGTCGACGTGGACGAGGCCGAACCGCTGGTGGTAGCCCTCAGCCCGTCGAACACCCTGTCACCGTATCTGACACCCGCCGACTGGACCGGCTCCTGGCGCTCCGGGAGGAGCACCGCGGCGTGCGTGACACGCACCGTCGCCGGAGGCAGGACGGTGCCCCGGGTGATGGTGTCGGTCGCGCGGAACCCGGGTGCTGGGGGGTGATCTGCTCGAACGCCGGTAGCGAACTCGGCGGGCGGCATTTCTCCGGCGTGGAAGGTTACCGAGTACGGCTGCCCGCGATCCACTCCGCCAGGGAGAGCAGGGTGGCCTCCGCGCTGTTCGCCATATGGTCCCGCAGGGCATGGAGAGCTTCGGGCGTGTCGCCCAGGACCGGGTCGGCGCGCAGCAGTCGCCAGGTCTGCTGGACGATGCTGCCGGTGCCCTGCTCGTAGAGGTGCCAGTCCCAGCGAACGATGCCTTGCTCGGCTCCGCCGACGACGAACGCGAACGCGGAACCCGGATCGGCCCGCACCACCTCGGAGCGGGTGACCCATTCACGCCCGTCACGACGGTTGCGGCCGCTGAACCATGCGCCGACCCATGGGCCGCCTCCGGGCTCGTAGCTCACGGCGCTGGCGCTCGGGCTCCACGTCTCGATCAGGGACACGTCGCCGATCAGGGGATACACGGAGTCCGGCATCAAGTCGACCCAGCACCGCCTGGTGAAGGTGAAGGGCGTCAGATCCAGGCCGACCAGCGGATTTCGCGGGCCGGCAGCGGTGCTCCGGGACGTTGTGGTGCTCATGGGTTCTCCCGAGGGTGAAGACGACACAGGGGTGATACGACTCATCGTCGGGGCCGGTGCGGGGCGCAGCCAGACCCTGCGGATCCGCACCCCCGCAGGGTGAGGTGCGGCTCGGTGGTGCTGCGCATACTCGGTTCCATGAACAAGCACGGGCAGCTCGCCGACTTCCTCCAGGCACGCCGGAGCCTTCTGCATCCCGAGGACGTCGGGTTGCAGACCTACGGCGAGCGGCGCCGGGTGCCGGGATTGCGGCGGGAGGAGCTGGCGATGCTCGCGGGCATCAGCGCGCCCTACTACGCCCGGCTTGAGCAGGGCCAGTCGCGCAACGCCTCGCGTGAGGTGCTCGATGCCATCGCGACTGCCCTGCGCCTGGACGAGTCCGAGCGGGTACATCTGCACGAGCTCGCCCGTGCGCCGAAGCGGGGCAGAGCCGCACTCCGTCCCCGTCCCGAGTGGGTCACCCCGGCCACCAGCGCGTTGCTGGCAGCTCTCGAAGGCACACCCGCCATCGTCATGGGCCGCCGTAGTGACGTTCTGGCCTGGAACACGCAGGGTCATGCGTTGTTCGCCGGCACCGTCGACCGGGGCAGCCCCGCTGAACCGGGTCGTCGGCCGAACATGGCGAAGCTGGTGTTCCTCGACGCTCACACCCGGGACCTCTATACCGATTGGCCCGCCAAGGCCCGGGCCGTGGTCGGCAACCTGCGCCTCACCGCCGGCCGGCATCCGGAGGATCCTCTGCTGGCTGGGCTCGTCGGTGAGCTGACCATGCGCAGCCCGGAGTTCGCAGCCATGTGGGCCGACCACCGGATCCTGGCCTGCGATGTCGCCGATTACGAGATGCACCACCCCACGGTCGGGACCCTGACCGTGACCCAGCAGACGCTCCAGAGTCCGCAGGGAACCGGGGCGGCCATGGTGATCGCCACGGCCGCCCCGGGGTCCCCCTCCGCGACAACCCTCAGCCTCCTTGCGCAGGCCAGCGGGCCAAGCGAGGCAGTCCTGCCCCGCAGGGGCGCCGAATCCCGTCCCTCCTGACCTGAGAAAGCCCCTCTCCGGGGCCCCTTGCGCAGCCGAGGACGCCCGTACGTCAACGGCGCCGCGTCCGCCTCCGCCTGTCGGGCTTCGCACGCCCCGGCACTCCCCCTGGCTGCGGCATGCCCGTATGCCGGAAAACAGAGAAGGAACCCATGCTCAAGCGAATCAGCCTTGTCGCAACAGCCGCGACGATGGCCGCAGTGGCCCTCCCGGCCGATGCCACCCCGGTAACGCCGAAGCCCCTGAGCCACGTTCGGATTGCCAATCACTTCGACCTGGCCGCGGGCCAGATGCCGGAGAACATCGCCCTGCTGCCCGACGGCACGGCCAACGTGACCTTCGCCGGCAGCCGCCAGATCGCCCAGATCACCCCCGGGGGCAGCACCCGCATCCTGGCGACCCTTCCCGCGCCCGCCGACGGCGGAGCCAGGACCCCTGTCCTCGGATTCCCCCTGACTACTGGCATCGTCCAGGCCGCGGACGGAAGCACGTACGCGCTGTACGCGACCGGCACCGCCGACCTGACGGGCCTGTGGCGGCTGGCCCCCGGCAAGGCACCGGAGCGCATCGCCGCGCTGCCCCCTAGGGCCTGTTTGGAGTCGTGATCAATTGCCCGGTTCGCCCACCATGGGCCGGGCGGGGCTGATAGAACGCTTCCGTGACGCGACGCGAACTGAGGGACAGCGAGTGGGAGTTGGTCGAGCCGTTCCTGCCCATCGGCCGGTATGGCCCGTATCCGCAGCATCTGCGTGAACAGTTCGAGGGCGTCATTTGGAAGTTCCGCAGCGGCGGCCAGTGGCGGGAGATGCCCGAGGAGTTCGGGGCTTGGCAGACGGTCTACGACCGCTTCGCCCAGTGGCGCGACGGCGGCGTGTTCGCCGCGCTGATGGAGGCGATGATCGCCGAGGCCGCCCGCCGCGGACAGGCGGACATGTCGCTAGTCAGCGTGGACTCCACGGTCGCCCGCGCGCACCACGACGCGGCCGGGATGGTGGTGGACCTCGAGGTGCTGGCGGCCCTGGAGGAGGCAGCAGCGGAGGAAAAGGGGCAGCAGAAACCGGGCAAACCGCCCAGGTGACCGTCGAGTCGGCGTCGCTTGAGGCGGATCGCGCCGAGCGCCGACGGCTGCGTCGGCGGCGCCGGGCCCGACTCAAAGCCGCGGAGCTCGGGCGTTCGCGCGGCGGTCTCACCAGCAAGGTCCACCTCGCGGCGGACCGGCGCTGCCGCCCACTGGCCCTTCGTGCTCACGCTGGGACAGGCCGCCGACAGCCCGCGGTTCGTCGCGGTGCTGGAGAAGGTCAAGGTGCGAGGGCCGGTCGGCCGTCCGCGTACCCGGCCCGACGCGGTCGCCGCCGATAAGGCGTACTCCTCGCGGGCCAACCGCGCCTACCTGCGCAGACGCGGGATCAAGGCGGTGATACCGGAGAAGGTTGACCAGGCCGCGAACCGCAAGAAGCGCGGCAGTGCCGGCGGCCGACCCGTCTCCCACGACGCCGAGCTCTACAAGGAGCGGAACACGGTGGAGCGTTGCATCAACAAGATCCGGGCCTGGCGGGGCCTGGCCACCCGGTACGACAAGACTCCCGAGAGCTACATGGCGGGGCTCCAACTGCGCGGATCCATCATCTGGATGCGCAGTCTCGGCCCCGCCTCGTGATCACGACTCCAAACAGGCCCTAGGGCGCGTATCGAGTCTTGATCAATCTGTGGGATTTGCCCTCGCTCCGAGGCCTGATCCGGTAGATCGTCTTGCGTGACGCGAGTGCAACTGACTGACGAAGAGTGGGAGTTCATCGGGCCGTACCTGCCGATTGGTGAGTACGGCCCGTACCCCGAGCGGCTGCGCGAGCAGTTCGAGGGCGTGATCTGGCGGTTCAAGACGGGCGGGCAGTGGCGGGAGATGCCGCAGGAGTTCGGCGCCTGGTCGACCGTCTCCAATCGCTTCCGGCAATGGCGGAACGCCGGCGTGTTCGAGGCCCTGCTGGAGGGCCTGATCGCGGAAGCCGCGAAACGGGGCGTGGTGGACCTGTCCCTGGTCAGCATCGACTCCACCACCGCGCGCGCTCACCACGACGCCGCCGGGATGCACCTGAGCGAGGACGTGCTCACCGCCTTGGAAGAGGCTGCCGCCGAGGAGGAGAAGGCCAGGTCAAAGGGGGCGGCCTCGAAGAACAAACCGGGCGGGGAGCCGAAGCGGACCCCGATCGGGAGGAGCGACGACACATCCGGCGTCGACGAAAGCTGCGACTGAAGGCCGCCCTGCTCGGACGCTCGCGGGGCGGGCAGACCAGCAAGGTTCACGTCGCCGGCGACCGGAAGTGTCGCCCGCTGGCATTCATTCTGACCGCCGGACAGGCCGCCGACAGCCCGCAGTTCATCCCTGTGCTGAAGAAGGTCCGGGTCCGGGGACCGGTCGGTCGTCCACGGACCCGACGCGGTCGCCGGAGACAAGGCCTACTCGTCCCGCGGCAACCGCACCTACCTGCGCAAACGCCGCATCAAGGCGGTCATCCCGGAGAAGAGGGACCAGGCCGCCAACCGGAAGAACAGGGGCTCCAAGGGCGGCCGACCCGTCAGCCACGACGCCGAGCTCTACAAGGAACGGAACACCGTCGAGCGCCTGATCAACAAGCTCAAGGCCTGGCGAGGTATCGCCACCCGGTACGACAAGACCCCGGACAGCTACCTCGCCGGCCTCCAACTGCGCGCCTCGATGATCTGGATCAAGGACCTCACACGGACCACCCCTTGATCAAGACTCGATACGCGCCCTAACGGTCTGCCCAACGGCCTGGCGCTGGACCCGCACAGTGAGCAGCTCTACATCACCGACTCGGTGCTCGGCACCGTATGGACCGTCCCCCTCTCCGGGGGCCGGCCCACCGCCTGGTCGACTGCGTCGGAACTCGCTTCGACCGGCTTCCTCGGAGCCAACGGCGCGAAGGTCCACGACGGCGCGCTCTGGGTGACCAACCTCGACAAGGGCACGCTCGTGCGCATCCCGATCCGTCACGGAAACAGGGCTGGAGTGCCGCAGGTGAGGGCAACCGGACTGGCCGGTATCGACGACTTCGCCTTCACCGGCCGGGGCAACGAGGTGCTCGCCACCCTCAACGCCCCCAACAAGGTCGTGCTCATCCGACCCGACGGCACCAGCACCACCGTTCTGAACACCGACGACGGACTCCAGAACCCCACCTCCATCGCACTGCGTGGCAAGGAGGTGTACGTCCTCAACGCCGCCTACACCACGGGCAAGGACCCAAACCTCCTACTTGCCCGCCTGCCCGGCCACCACCGCTGAGGGTTATCCCGTCGTTGCCCCCCTTTGAAGGATCGAGGCGGGCGCGGACGACTCACACGCCACGTGATCGCGTACGGGACACCCGTCGGCCGAGTCGCAGGGCGGGCCGCCCCCTCGCAACAGGCGACAGTGAACCGCTGGCGACGGGCTGCGGACCTGTCGAACACCCTGTCTTTTGCGCAGTGTCCGGGGCGCAGCTGCGGCGGGCCGCACCATCCGGCTGGCCGCTCGGCCGTTGCCAAGAGGCCAGCCATCCCGCAGCGACTGAGGCTCAACTACTGTGGCCAGGAGGCCCGGTGGGCGGCGATCAGGTCGCGGTACCAGGCGTACGACGCCTTCGGCGTCCGCCGCTGCGTCTCGAAGTCGACGTGCACCAGCCCGAAGCGCTGGTGGTAGCCCTCAGCCCGTCGGACAGACTGTGATCGTATCCGTCGGTGTGGCCGGCAGAGGCCGCCCTGACGGACACGATGGTCAAGCTCGTTCCAGCAACGCGCGCCTCCGTCGCTACGCAGCAGTCCCCGACATCGAGGCGGAGAGTGATGAGCTGGCGAACTCGGCCCAGCAGTCGCGTGGGGTGACGACCTCCCGCGGGATGGCGACGCGTTCGACGGCGTTCGGGCCTTGCCGACAGGGAAAGGAACTCTTGGTTCCGCGGTTGCATCCGTAAGCCGATGGGACATTCGCCCGGGCCAGCGGCGCGTGTCGCCGTAAGCGGCGCGCCGCCGCTCAGCGAGCAGCCTGTCAGTTCCAGCGGACGGCAAAAGCAAAGGCAAAGGCAAAGGCAAGGAGATCCGTCGCTCCTTGCCACTCTTAACGTATAGCGCACCGGGGGGCTTGCGGCAAGACCCCGGTCACGGCGCAGAATCATTGGCCGAGGCCACAACCTGCGGAAATGAGGGCACGACGTGAGGGTCTTGTTGTCGACGCACGGAGGACGCAGTGACGCCGGACGAGTGGTGGGACCGGCGGTGCGGTTGCGGGCGTCCGGGGAGACGTGCGGGGGTACGCGCCGCGCGACCGAGCCAGGCGGCCGGCCGATTCGTCGGAGGGAAGGCAACCGGGGATGAGGACGTGCCCGACAGGCGGTTCGACAGGGTTGGAACCGCCGGCGATGCGATCGGCCAGTGCGGTGCGCCGGGACACGACGGCCTCGGAGGCATCGCGATGACCGAGCAGTACACGCGCGATCTTCAAGAGGTCGACCAGACGCAGGTCGCGATCGTCGGCGGCAAGGGCGCGCACCTGGGCGAGCTGTCCCGGATCGAAGGCATCCGCGTGCCGGCCGGCTTCTGCGTGACGACAGACGCCTTCCGGCGGATCATGGTGGAGGCGCCGTCGATCGACGATCAGCTCGATCGGCTGTCCCGCCTGAACCCGGACGACCGGCAGGCGATCCGCGCGCTCAGCGCGGAGATCCGCCGGACCATCGAGGGGATCGCCGTCCCGGGCGATCTCGCGGCGGCGGTCACCGACGCGCTCGCCCGGCTCGGCGAGCAGGCCGCCTGCGCCGTCCGGTCCAGCGCGACGGCGGAGGACCTGCCGATGGCTTCCTTCGCCGGCCAGCAGGACACGTACCTGAACGTCGTGGGGCCGGCGGCGATCCTCCGGCACGTCAGCCGGTGCTGGGCCTCGCTGTTCACCGAGCGAGCCGTGACCTATCGCCAGCGTAACGGCATCGACCACCGCACGGTCCAGATGGCCGTGGTCGTGCAGCGGATGGTCTTCCCTCATGCGGCGGGCATCCTGTTCACGGCCGACCCCGTCACGGGCAACCGGCAGGTCGCCGCCGTGGACGCCGGCTTCGGCCTCGGCGAGGCTCTGGTCTCCGGTCTCGTGAACCCGGACGTCTTCAAGGTGCGCAACAGCGAAGTGATCGCCAAGGCGATCGCCACCAAACTGCGCGCCGTTCACGCCCTGCCGGCCGGCGGTACGCAGGAGGTGGCGATTGACCTGCAGCGGCAGGAGCAGCCAGCGCTGACTGACGCTCAGGTGGTGCGGCTGGTGCAGCTCGGGCGACGGATCGAGGCGCACTTCGGCCACCCGCAGGACATCGAATGGTGCCTGGTGGACGACGACTTCCGGATCGTCCAGAGCCGGCCGATCACTACGCTGTTCCCCATCCCCCGGGCCGGGGACCAGGAGAATCACGTCTACGTCTCCGTCGGCCATCAGCAGATGATGACCGACCCCATGAAGCCCCTTGGGCTGTCCATGTGGCAGCTGACGGCGATGGTGCCGATGCACGAGGCCGGCGGGAGGTTGTTCGTCGACGTCACCGGGCGCCTGGCCTCGCCCGCGAGCCGCGCCGGCCTGCTGGACCTCGTGGGGAGAGGGGATCCGCTGGTCAGGGACGCGCTGGAGACCGTCCTCGACCGCGACGACTTCGTTCCGTCGCTCCCGGACGCGGGTCCGGCAGGGCACGGGGGTCCGCCGGCCGGCGGCGCGCCCGCTCCGATCGAGACCGATCCGGCCATCGTCACCGAGCTGATCGCGCGCAGCCGGGCATCCCTTGCCGCCCTGCGGCGCGATATCCGGACGAAGACCGGGCCGGCGCTGTTCGACTTCCTGCTGGGCGCCTTCGAGGAGCACAAGCGAGTCCTCAGTGATCCGCTGAACATGCAGGCGATCATGGCGGGGATGGAGGCCACCTGGTGGCTCAACGACACACTGCAGGAGTGGCTGGGCGAGAAGAGCGCGGCCGACACGCTCACGCTGTCCGCCCCCGACAACGTCACGTCGGAAATGGGACTGGCGCTACTCGACGTCGCCGACGTGATCCGCCCGCATCCGGAGGTGGTGGCGTTCCTGCAGGGCGTCCAGGACGAGGGCTTCCTGGACGAGCTGGCGAAGCTCCCGGGCGGAACCGAGGCGCGCGACGCTGTCGAGGCCTACCTCGACCGGTACGGCATGCGCTGCGTCGGCGAGATCGACATCACGAGGCCGCGTTGGCGCGAGCGCCCCAGCACGCTCGTGCCCGTGATCCTCGACAACGTCAGGCTCTTCGCGCCGGGCGCAGCCGAACGGCGCTTCGAGCACGGGCTGCAGGAGGCGCAGAGGAAGGAACGTGACGTGCTGTCACGCTTGCGGGCCCTGCCGGACGGGGAGCGGAAAGCCGACGAGACCAAACGGATGATCGACCGGGTCCGGACCTTCATCGGGTACCGGGAGTACCCGAAGTACAACATCGTCAGCCGCTACTTCGTCTACAAGCAGTCCCTGCTGGAGGAGGCCGAGCGCCTCGTGCAGGCCGACGTTCTCCATGAGCCGGAGGACGTCTTCTACCTCACGTTCCAGGAGTTCCACGACGTCGTGCGCACCAAGCAGGTGGACGGCCGGCTCATCCAGGGGCGCAAGGAAGCGTTCCGGTCGTACGAGGCACTCACACCGCCCCGGGTACTCACCTCGGACGGCGAGGCCGTCGCCGGCGCGTACCGGCGCGACGACGTGCCGGCCGGCGCCCTGATCGGCCTACCGGTCTCCGCCGGGACCATCGAGGGAAGGGCTCGCGTCATCCTCGACATGGCGCAGGCCGATCTCGAAGCGGGCGACATCCTGGTCACGGCCCACACGGACCCCAGCTGGTCACCGCTGTTCGTCGCCATCGCGGGCCTGGTGACGGAGGTGGGCGGCTTGATGACCCATGGCGCGGTGATCGCACGGGAGTACGGCTTGCCGACCGTCGTGGGCGTGGACCAGGCCACCCGGCTGATCCGGGACGGGCAGCGGATCCGCGTGCACGGAACCGACGGGTATGTCGAGATCCTGCATTGACCGACCACACCGAGAAGGCCCCCACCGAGTCGACCGGCCACCCGACGCTCTCCAGCACTTCCCGTGACACCGCCGTCATCCGGCGGAACGGCGTGGGCGAACATGTCCGGCCGGCGCATCTGCGGGCAGCGGTCGGCCGGCGGTGCCGCACCGGACGGGTCAGGCCACCGCGAGGTCCTTCTGCGTACCGTCGCTGCCGAGCGCCACCTGCTGGAAGGGCGCCGGGCTCGTCCAGTGGTCAACCGGCAGCGCCACTGACCAGCGCGGTCGCCGCAGGCGAATCAAGCTCGACCACCCATCGGCTTTGGATGGTGGTCTTCCAGGCGCCGTGTGGTCTTGAGTGGACGTTAAGTCCCTTTTCTTTCGGTTCGTGATCGCTCGTTCGTGTGAACGTCGACCGTACTGGCGTGCCAGCCGGGGTTCGGGTGATGTTCTGCGGCGCATGGACAGACGGGCGTATCCGAGCGACTTATCGGACGAGCAGTGGGCGTTGATCGAGCCGATGATCACGGCCTGGAAGCAGGACCGGGTGGCGCGGTCGGCTACCGGGGATCCGGGGTCCTGCGATCTGCGGGAGATCGTGAACGCGATCTTCTACCAGAACCGGACGGGCTGTCAGTGGCGCTACCTGCCCCATGACCTGCCGTCCTGGTCGGCGGTGTTCTACTACTTCGGCCTGTGGCGCCAGGACGGGCTCGACCAGCGGATCCAGGAACTCCTGCGCTGCCAGGTGAGGGAGCGAGCCCGCCGATTAGAGGACCCGTCCCTCGTGATCATCGACACCCAGTCCGTCCGGGCGGCCGCCGGCGTCCCGAAGACCACGACGGGGCTGGACGCGAACAAGAAGGTGTCGGGGCGCAAGCGGGGACTGGCCGTGGACGTCCTGGGGCTGATCATCGGCGTTGTCGTCCTGGCCGCCTCCGCCCACGACAACGCCGCCGGCACCGCCCTGCTCGACCAGGTCGCCGAGCGGTGCGGGATGCGTCTGGAGAAGGCTCTGGTGGACCAGGGCTTCAAGGACGAGGTCGTCATCCACGGCGCTTTGCTGGATATCGACGTCGAGGTCGTCCGCCGCAACCCGGCCGACCAGGGCAAGGGTTTCGTCCCGCAGCCGAAACGGTGGGTGGTGGAGCAGACGAACGGCACCTTGATGCTGCATCGGCGCCTCGCCCGCGAGTACGACCACCGGCCCGACAACTCCGCCTCACGCGTCTACTGGGCCTCCACCGCGAACATGACCCGCCGCCTCACCACACCGGCCCCGGCCTGGCGCGACACCCTCGGACTGGCGGCGTGAACGTCGCCGAACTCCTGGCAGACCTCCAGAGCCGGCAGGACGAGGCCACCGCCCGGGCCGCAGAACTACGCGCCCGGATCGAAGAGCTCGCCGCCGATCTGACCCAGACCGAAGCGCGGCTCACGGACCTGGCCACCACCCGAAAGATCATCATGGAGGTCACGCCGGCAGGAACCGAATCCGAACCGCCCGAGACGAACACCACCTACCAGGCCATCGTGAACGCCTTCAACCAGCACCCCGCCCACGCATTCCGGGCACGCGAGCTGCACGAACTCCTCGGCATGCCCACCGACGAGGCGTCCGTCAACATCACCCGCAGCCGCCTCGGACGCCTCACTCGCCAAGGCTTCCTCACCCAACCCGGACGCGGCCGCTACCAGAAACGGACTTAACGTCCACTGAGTGTGTCCTGCCCGGCTCGGGGTCTGTTGGCACGTGCGGGCCTGGAATGATAAGTCATGGCGGTCCGCCGTGTGGACGTTATGGGGGAGGTGGGGGCACGTGGAGCTGCGTGACATCGAGATCTTTTTGACCCTGGCCGAGGAACTGCACTTCGGCCGGACTGCGGAGCGTCTGCACGTCTCCGGGGCACGGGTCAGCCAGGCGATCAAGAAGCAGGAGCGCTCCATCGGTGCGGAGCTGTTCGCCCGGGACAGCCGCAACGTCCGGCTGACGCCGCTCGGTGAGCAACTGCGGGATGATCTGCGGGTGGTGCACCAGGGGCTGACGCAGAGTCTGGAGCGGGCTCGGCTGGCCGCCCGGGGCAAGACGGGCACGCTCCGGGTGAGCCTGTTCCCCGCCAACATCCAGGAGCTGCGCCGGTACTTCGACACCTTTCGCGCCCGCCACCCGCAGTGGGAGTTGCGGCTGCGAATGTCGGCCTACGCCGACCCCTTCGCCCAACTGCGCAACGGGGAGGCCGACATCCTGGTCACCTGGCCCGCCGTCTACGAGCCCGACCTGACCGTGGGTCCCACACTCTTCTCCGAGCCGAGAGCTCTGGCTGTGGACCACGAGCATCCGCTCGCGCGGTGGTCCTCGGTGACCCTGGAGGAGATGAGCGACTTCCAGCACGTGAGCGTCAACCCGTCGCCCGACTACTGGATGGACCACTACGTTCCGCAGCACACGCCCCAAGGCCGGTTCATCGACCGGGGCGCCGTCGTGAACAACATCGAGGAGATCTTCATGACGGTGGGCATGCGGGATGCGGTCGCCCTCTTCCCGGTGCATGTGGCCCGCTACTACCCGCGCCCGGACATCGTCTACCTGCCGGTCAAGGGGCTGGAGCTGCTGGCGTACTCGCTGGTGTGGCGGACCGAGTCGGAGAACGAGATGATCCGCTCCTTCGCCCGCGTCGTACGCGACCTGGGGCCGCTGCCCGACTGAGGCGTGCTGGTGAACTGTCCTGCGGCTCGATGACCTACAGCTTTTCGAATGACGCGCGGAGGAAGCGGCGGCGTGGGGCATCGTGCAGGCAAGTCCCTCACCGTCTGCGTTGCAGGCGCCGGTGCTGCGTGAGAGTGGAGATCGTCAACCCTGGGGTTAACGACCGTTGCGGTAGTCGCTGTTGTTCCCCGCACCGCCGCGCCCGAAGCTTGATCCATTCCAACGATCGAGCACGAGAGAGGGATGCGCGATGAACGTCGTGTCCTCCGCGGTGTTCCTGACGGTCACCGATCCCGCCGCCTCCAGCCGGTTCTTCACCACCCACCTGGGATTCCGTGAGGTCGTGGTCG